>JBAWXM010000454.1:0-3837 GCA_037144075.1 Lentisphaerota bacterium
AAGGACTAAGGACTAAGGACTAAGGACTAAGGACTAAGGACTAAGGACTAAGGACCAATGACCAATGACCAATGACTAAAGGACTAACGACTATATGAAAAAAATATTCTTCAAATTAAAATCTAAGCGGAAGCAGCAGGGGATTGCGCTGATCTTCGCGCTGGCGATGCTGTCGCTGCTGCTGATTATGGCGATCGGGTTCGCCACCAGTTCGATCTTTGAACAGAAAGCGGCATATAATAGCGCCAACACCACCTCTGCCAGACTTTTGAGCCAATCTGCAGCCAGCCGGGTGCTGTTGCTGCTGCAATCACAGATTTCGCTATACGGCGAAACCCTTGATTACAGTTACGACAACTGGTCCGTCAATAAGGGCGACAAAGATATGCTGGACCATCTTACCACGGATATCAGCAATATTCCCATCTACACCTATAATAATACGCATCCGGTCACCTGGGAGTACATAAAAACCAATGACGGCGCTACTGACCGGCTGATCGGGCGTTTCGCCTATGTCGTGATCCCTATCGGCGGTATTAATCCGGCAGCGGTTGTCAAGAGCGGCACCAGGGAGGAACAGGTGATTGAGCAAAGAGTCGGCGCCAGAGTGGATGAAATCAATATCATGGCGGTCAGTCCGAGTGATATTGTGTTGTCCGCCTCGCCCGGCGCCAATCAGGTTTCAGCCGGAAAATTTAATTATGCCGCCACCTCCGGCAGTTCTCCGGCCGGGAAGCTGCCGGCTGCGGGATATTGGACCAGTCTGACGAATATGTTTTCGGTGATGGGAATTACCTCCGGTTCGTTAAAGTCTAAATTCTTGAAGTGGTTCGTGGCTGGATCATCAACGACTGCTTTTGATCAGCGCGAATGTTTCTGGGCGGACAGAAACGGTAATGGCGCGACGGACTCAGTCACCGGCACTAACGACGAACTTTTCCACCGTTTCAATATATATAACAGGGCTGCAACATCATGGGATTCATTTACTTCTAATGACTCGGAAAACTTGATTAATGCAAAGCTTCTGTGCGACGCCAATGATGATAATATTCCGGATACGCTGCCGCCGCCTTATCCGCCGCCGCCGGCTGCATTTCCAGTCGCGAATGACGGTCTCGGTATTCCCTGGCTGGCGTTTTTCGGCTACGATAAAAACGGTGTGGTTGATGAAACTGGATCATTGAAAGGAACGTTTCCAAATGTGACCGCCAGACGGCATCAGATTGCCGCCAACCTGATAGATTACTGTGATTCAAACACTGATAATCCTACTTATGATACAAAAAACTGTACCCGCTCGGTTTGGATAAACTCAGGCGTTGCTAATGACCCGCTATATACCGGCAATGAACTGACGCCGTATATTAATGAAGCCGGTTTAAGGTTACATGTGGATATTACCAGAACGAATACGAATATAACGGTTAAATTTGCTCCGGAGATTGACTTGGAGGCGATTAATATTTATGCCATCTCGGATATTCCTGTATGGATGGCTGTGCGCTACAGTTTTGAATATAAAATTGTTCTGGACGGTGTTACTACTTCTTATACCGAAACGCCGACACCAGTATTTTCTTCAATGAACTGGCCTTCCGCCGGCAGCCTGAGATATGCCACAAAAAATTTCATTGAGAATACAACTGCAACCATAGCACGCACGTTCAATGTTGCGTCCGGATCATCTCATGTGATCAGTGTTACTGATTGCAAGCTGACTGTTGATAAAGTGGTTTTATCCACTACCACCGCAGCGCCCGGCAGTGTTGATTGCGCTCTGATTAAAAAAAGCTCTTCAGTATGGAAGATGATAAGCAACTGGACTTCAACTGCGGCTGCCAGCACCGGCGCTGAATTCAGTGTCGCTTTTCAGACCAACGATCCAAGGCAGAATCTAAATCCAGACGACTGGAGCATGACAGAGACTCCTTTCGCCGCCGTCGCGCCGGCATCGGCTCTTTATGCCAGTGTCGGAACGTTGGGGTATAAGAACATCTTCAACGGCGTTGCGGTGGACCCGTCAGCCCCTTCGCCAGATAAGGATCTGGAGGTAGTAACTGACCCGGCCTATAATCCAAGCGCCGCGGCCGGATTGCGGACGCTTTCCACTGCCTACATTAGAAACGGTGTGATGCTTTCCCCCTGGGAACTGGGTTTTATTCACCGCGGGGTCGCGTGGCAGACGCTTAACCTTAAAGAATACGATCCCAATAAGGCAAATAAATTTGTGGCGGCAAATGTTCCGAGCGCCGCCTATCCCTATGCCCGTATTCCCGGCGGCGGCGCTTATTCCGACACGGTCAACGGCGGCGGTGACGCCAATATTTTAAATCAGGTAAAAATTGGAACTGCAAGCGTTTTGGGAAATCTGACATCCAACTGCAAGATAAATATCAACAGCGCTTACGTTGATTCCTCCACCGGCAAAAATATTACATTGCAGGCGCTGCTGACAAATATTAAAATTGGCTCTACCATTTCATCGCCGGGAACCGGCGGTACTTCGATTACCGGTATTGACAATCTGGTTAGCTCAATTATGACCAAGACGAACGGGATGGATTATATTACCCGCGCCGAAGTCGCCAACACAATGTATTGTGCCGGACCAGGCAGTTACAAACGCGCTCTCAGTGAAAGTGTTTGCGGAGTAATTCAGGATACCGATGCCAAACAGGAGGAATTGATCGGCAAATTCATTAATCTGACCGATGTCGGCGGCAAAAATAATTACTTCTATGTTATCGTCGTTGCCCAGGCAATCAAGGATGTCGGCGGACCCAGCGGCGGTACCGCTGACATTACTATCAAGAAAAAGAAAAGCGACGGCACTGTAATCACCATTCCCGCGCGGCTTGGTCAGTTTGATTGTGATGCCGCTAATAATATTTATGTTGACGAAATCACCGGCGAGCAAAAAATCCGATTACTGGTTTTCGCCGACCCTGCCGATTCAAATAAATGTAAAGTTCTTTCGTTTGAGTTTATTGAGTGAAAAGGGAAAGCAATATGTTTTTTAGAAAGATCGCATTATTTACTGTTTCCGGTTTGGCTGTATTTGTCCTGTCTGGCGCACAGAATGACAATCAAGAACTTCAGACAATGACTAAATCCGATGTCAGTGGCATATATGTCAATGTTCGTAAAGGTCTTGCAGGAGACGGAAAAAATCCGCCGGCAAACTTTGCCGTCTATAAAGTATATGCAGATATGATTAATGAGTGGATTACCAAATACCGTTTTCTGGAAGCAGATACTGAAATTGATAAGAGCTGGTTCGAAAATACCGTAAAATTGCTCGAATATATGTCACAGTGCAAAGAATTTATTGAACTTGCTCAATCCCGCAATGATGTAAACACCGCGGAATTTAGAAAAGTAAAAAGCAATTTCGAGGAAGCGCATAAACGGTTTGCGGAACTGGTAAAAAATCCGACCCCGGTGGAACATGGCAAGCTGGAACGGCTGCGCGCCGAAAAAGCCAAGTGGGAAGCCCAGCACCACCGCTAAAAAGATAAAAAAGCCGGAGAATAAAGCCGTCTTTCACCACAGAGCTCACAGAGTAAAACCAAATGCATTTCACCATGAAGTGCATGAAGTTAATGAAGATAAGACATAGAACTCAGCGTATAACTGCGTTGCACAACGCAGTTATACGCTGAGTTTAGTTTTTTCTAATTTCCCCCCCTTCATTACCTTCATGGTGAAACTGTATTTGCCTTTTTTTGTGTCTTTTCGTGCCTTTCGTGGTTAAGGTGTATTTTTTGGTTGCGGCTATGCCGCGCTAAGCTTTTCGTGGTTAATCTGTACTTGTATTCTCCGTGTCCATGG
>JBAWXM010000455.1:0-3835 GCA_037144075.1 Lentisphaerota bacterium
AAGGCATTCGGGAGAAGCGCGAAGATGTAAAGGTTATTTCTTTACGGCTCCTAAGTCCCATAATGAAAACAATATAATAACAACCGGCGACAAATTATTTATTCAGTTCAATTTGAAACCAAGCAATATTTAATATATACTATGTAAATCAGGATTTAAATTTGTACTTAAACACATGAAATCATAACATCAATGAGCATCGTCTGGATATTAATATTAGTCTTGTTTGTCGCCGGCTTGTCCTTTGCAGGCATGGCCCTGCACAAAGCATTCTGCCGGCTGAAGCTGGAAAATAATGTTTTACTGCATCAGAAAGCCGACCGGGATAATTTTCTTAATGTGTTTTCTCAGAATTTGCAGGATGTCGAGGATATTAATAATGTTTTGAATGCCACAGCGCATTACATTGCAAAAATGCTGGAAGCCGAATCCGTCTGCATATATGAAATCCAGCACGATTATTTAAAAGCATCCGGAATATCCGGAATTTTCCCACTGGTGCGTAACGCCAGCGACTATGTGATGACCAAGCCCAAGTATATTCTGGAATATCTTAGAAAAGAGAAAATATTGCTTGGAGACGGCATAATTGGAAAAGTTGGCAAAACGCTTGAGCCGCTGCTGATTAAAGAGGCGAATAATGATCCGCAGCTGAGCGAATATTACAACGCCGCCAATATTAACACCATAATGGCAGTGCCAATGGTTTATGACGGCATGCTCACCGGAGTGATCTGCGCGGTCAACAACATGAATGCCGGATCGTTTTCGCCGGAGCAGCTCAACCGGTTGCAGTTTATCAGCGCCCAGGTGATTCTGGTATTGAATATGATAATGGTATATCGTAATTTTAGCGAACATCAGCGCATCCGCCAGGAGCTTGCGGATAAAGAGCGTTCCGAACTGGAGATACGGCAGATTTTTGAAACGTCCGGTGACGGAATGAGGGTTTTGAATAAGAATCTTGAAATTATCAAAGTCAATAATCAGTTTGAAAAGCTGACCGGTTTTACCCGGCAGGAGCTGATCGGCCGGCATTGTTACGATTATGCTGTATCAAAGGAACAAGCCGAGTCAGAGCGGCATTCAATTGACGGCGCAATCGGCGGAGATAAACGCGTTGAAGAGGATATAGAGTTAAAAACTGCTGACGGTTCAATTCCGTGTATTGTCGCCACAGTGCCGCATTATGACGCAGCAGGTGAAATTATCGGGGTGATTCAGAACTTCAAAGACATCAGCGATCGTCTGCAGGCGGAAAAAGCAGCGGCAAGAGATGCGGAGCAGCGCGGCAAACTGCAGATGGTGTCCAGTGTGCTGCACGATATCGGCAATGCCGTAACCGGAATCGGCACCACTTTCGTAAAATTTATTAATGAAAAGGAATGGCCTGAAGTAAATTCTCTGGCAATGCTCCAGAAAACGCTTGAAGCTCAATCATCATCTTTCAGCCAGGCCATGGGAGCGGAAAAAACGGAAAAATTCATCCAGCTCATTACCAAACTTAACCAGGCGCTGACCAAGCGGCAGAATATGCTGCAGGAGGTATTCCAGAAACTTTCATTCGGAGTTTCCCATATCAGCGATGTTCTTTCACTTCAGCGGGCTTATGCGGGCGGCGGCAGCAGCGCTAATTCATCCTCACTGGTATTAAGGGATCTGATGTCCGATGCAATCGCGATGCAGGCGGCGTCGCTTGAGCGCCGAAATATCAACATCCATTATAATCTGCCGCCCAATGTTATTCATGTTAAAGCGGATAAAACCAGAATCATCCAGGTACTGCTTAATATTCTGAAAAATGCCGCTGAATCATTCGACAGTTCGGAGCGCAAAGAAGACCGCCGGATAAATATTTCGATGCGGCTGGATGACGGCAAAGTCGTGATGCGCATTATTGACAATGCGCGCGGTTTTGATCCGGAAACCGCGGAAAACTTTTTCAAGAACGGTTTTTCAACTAAAAACCGTGGATCCGGGATCGGGCTCTACCAATGCCGCGCCATTGTCGAATCGCATGGCGGCGTCATTGCCATCAACAGTCATGGAATCGAAAAAGGCGCGGAAGTAGTGCTGTCTCTGCCGGTTGCGGAATCTGATCATGATAAATCTTAAATAATATAAATGAAAAAGGAGTATCCCATGTTAAAAGAATTTAATTCCAGATTGCTGGTTATTGACGATGAGGAATCCGTGCGGGACAGTTTTCGCGAAATTCTCTGTCCTGTAAAGGAAAATAATACTCAATTATCAGAACTGGCTGATGCCGCCGCCGATTTTTTTGACATCAGCAGCACCGCTAAAGCCTCACGCGGACCTGAAATTATCAAGTACAGCATGGATGAAGCGGCTTCCGGCAAGGAGGCGCTTGAACTGGTAAAAAAAGCATGTAAAGAAAATCGCCCGTATGCGGCAATTTTCGCTGACATGCGAATGCCGGAGTGGGACGGACTGGAAACTGTCGCGCAAATACGCAAAGTGGACAAACGGGTTGAAATCGTTTTTGTCACTGCCTACAGCGACCATTCAATCGAGGAAATTGTCCAGCGCGCCGGAACTAACGTAACCTATCACTGTAAACCTTTTTCGGTTGAGGAAATTCAGCAGATTGCCACCAAATCAGTCTATGAATGGAACAAATCCCGAAACCTTGAAGACCTGATAACAATCATCTCCGATATACGCGCCTGTAACACTCAACTGGACAGCCTGCTGCAAAATATCCTTGGCCAGGTCGCGGAAATTCTGGGCTGCAATTCCGCGCTGCTGGCAATCAAGAATGATCAAAAGTATGATATAGTCGTCGCAATCGGCGCTTTTATCAACGCCGAATCGGCGGCCAAATACCTGAAAGCAATCCCGGAGCACATGGAAAGCTCGCTTTATGAATCCGACGACATGCTCTATTTCAGGCTGGAAAATTATGATATTGTAACGTTGTTTGAACGCCACAACATCACCCTCCACCGGGAGCGTATTTATCTGGTGCAGTTATTTCTGGAGCAGGCTGCGGCGGCAATCCGCAATATTAATCTGCAGCAGGAACTGGTGCGCAAAGAGAAATTGTCAGCACTGGGAATGTCAATCTCCATGCTCAGTCATGACCTGCGCAATTATATCGGCAATATTGTTTCACTCGCCGACCTTGCTATTCTTGAAGAGAATCTCAGTCCGGCGCTTGCCGAATATCTGGCGCTGATCAAACAGTCAGGAGAGGACGGCATGGAAATGATGAATGACATGCTGGACTTTGTGCGCAATAAAGAAGTTGTCAAATCCGAGATAAAAGTGGAAGATTTAATTGCTGAAGTTAAAAAATTATGCAAAGAGTTTCTTGATGAAAATAAAGTTAAAGTAAAAATTGGCATAACGGCTGGCGCAATTATGATGGGAGACTGTTCAAAGTTATGCCGGATTATCAGCAATCTTATCAAAAATGCAGTGGAGGCGCTTGAAAGCAGCAACAATCCGAATCCGGAAATAATCCTCAATATTAATGCTGATTGCAATCCCAATATTATTCAGGTCAAGGATAACGGACCTGGAATTCCGAAGCAGTTGATGGACAAGCTGTTTGAACCTTTCATCTCCAGCGGAAAAACCGGCGGCACCGGACTGGGGCTCGCCATTGCGAAACAGTTTGTTGAAGCTCATAAAGGAACGCTTGAAGTGGAATCCTCCGGTTCCGGGACATGCTTCACAATCTCCATTCCCGCAAAATTATAACAAGCCATGACGCCTTTGGGCGCAGAGTATAGTAGCTGTCAGGAAATAAACTTGATCGTATAGGAATTTGTATTTTAACAGGGCTTGCCCGCCGTAGGCGTGGATAGAC
>JBAWXM010000456.1:0-3829 GCA_037144075.1 Lentisphaerota bacterium
AAATTATCTGCTGAAAACAACGTGTTATGCCTTGAACTGCCGCTGCAATTCAGATATTTCACTGGAAAATTGCTCCAGCAGTACGCCGACTTCTGTTTCATCGGCCGATTCGGCGGTAAGCCTGAGCACCGGTTCCGTATTCGACGGACGAATCAGTATCCACGATTTGTTCATCCGGATTCTAAGCCCGTCAAGCAGAATCGGGTTATGGCCGGCATATTTCCGGCAGAAATGCCGGACAATCTCGCGGGCGGCAAACGCCGGACACTGGAACTTTCTAGTGCGGTTGCAGTAATGCGGAAGACTCCGGACTATTTCATCCAGTTGCTGTCCGCTGACAGCGATCATTTCCAGAATCAGGGCCATTGCGACGTAACTGTCGCGCCCAGGATGAATCCTGCGCCAGATAACGCCGCCGCTGTTGCCCTCGCCGCCGATTTCAGCATTGAGTTCAACCATTTTTTCAACCACATAGATCTCGCCGACTTTGGTATAAGCCACTTCGCAGCCGTACGAGGCCGCGACGTCTTCCAAAGCCATGGTCGTCTGAATATTGGCGGCGACAACGCCGGGATTCTCCGACAATACATGGTCGGCCGCCAGCACCAGCGTGTACTGCTCGCCAATCGCCCTGCCATTGTTATCCACGACAGCCATACGGTCGCCGTCCGGGTCATGGGCGAAACCGATATCGGCGCCGGTGTTTTTAACAAACTCCTCCAGCGCGCCGAGGTTTTCCACAACCGGTTCCGGTATGCGTTCAAAAACGCCGTCCGGACGGTCGAAAATAGTATATACTTCGCAGCCCATCGCTTCCAGAAACGGCCGGGTGAACAAAGCGCCGACGCCGTTGCAGCAGTCCACCGCCACTTTAAATTTCCTGGCGCGGATGGCGCGGAGATCAATATTGTCAAAAATCTTTTTCTGATGAATTTCAAACGCATCCGGCATCTGGCGGACATCGCGATAATCCTGCTCCTCGGCATAACTCAGATCATGCTGATTGTAAATATCCAGTAGTTCATCGGCTTCATTGCTGTCCAGAAACATCCCCTTCGGGCCGATAAACTTTAAAGCATTCCACTCCACCGGGTTGTGGCTGGCAGTAATGGCAATGCCGCCATTGGCACTGATTTCCTCAACCATCATCTGAACCGTGGGGGTGGGGGCAATCCCCAGGATCACCGGCTGACAGCCGACCGCCAGCAGTCCGGCGACAACAGCATGTTCCAGCATTTCGCCGGAAGGCCTGGTATCGCGCCCGACAACCACCCTGCCGCCGCCGACATATCTGCCGAATGAAGATGCAAACGAGCAGACCAGAAGCGGCGTAAGCGATTCGCCGACAATACCTCTTACGCCGCTGACTCCTACTTTCAGAGTTCGCTTTAAATTGATCATGATGCCACCAGTCTTTCAATCAGTCCGCGGACATAAAGTGCGCGGTCAATGGACATTTCCCGGTTTTTATATTCCGCGATCATCCTGATTACCGGTTCGGTGGCGGCTGCGCGCAGGCTTATCCAGCCGTCTTTCCAGTCAAAACGCAAACCGTCATCTTCATTGATTTCAGCATCGGGAAAATGCTTTTTCAGGCTGCGGATTACAGCATAAGCATGGGAGGACGGGCAACTGATTACTTTCTTCACGATAAAATATCTGGGTAGCGCGGCAGCCAGCCCGGACACCGTCATTTTCCTGACAGCCATTGATTCAAGCAGCATGGCCGCCGCCATAAAACAGTCGTAACCATTTACCCAGCCTTTAATTATAACACTGCCGCTACCTTCGCCAGCCATGATCGCCCCGGTTTCAGACATTTTATCAACCATGTTCGCCTGCCCGACCCTGGTTTTCTCCAGTTCGCAGCCATATTTTGCCGCAATGTCGTCCAGGGTCTTAGTCGAACACAAATTGGTCACTATAGTATGCCGTCCGGGATTTTTTGATAAAATATAATCTGCGATCAGCGGGAACGTATATTCTTCTGAAAGCGTTTCCCCTGTATCAGTTACTACTGCCAGGCGGCTCATGTCAGTATTGAATACCAGCCCGCAGTCCGCTTTCAGCGGCGCCATGATAGACTGCACCTGAAAACCGCTGCGCGGACGCGGTTCCGGCTCGTGCGGCAGAATCCCGGAGAGCAGATTATTAATGGCAATCATTCTGATTCCAAGCCTGGACGCAAATTTATCGGCAATAACCGAACCCGTGCCGTTGCAGAAATCCGCCACTACCGTAAAGCCGGCCCGGCGGATAGACTCTACATCAATTTTCGCGCACAGCGCGTCAAGATACTGGTCGCCGGAATCAGACGGTATTGGATGGACTTTCCCGATCTTGTCCCAGTTCATAACCTGATAGCGGTGCCCATGGTAAATATCCAGCATTTCCTGAATTTGAATGCCGTTAAAATAAGCGCCGTTGGCCGCGATCGGAATAATCGCGTTCCACCCGGCCCCCTGATGTCCCGCCCCCAGCAGCAGTGCCCCGTCCGCTTTCATGTGGGGAACCATGAAGTGTAATTCCGGAGCGGAAGCGATTCCGGCATCGTAAACCTGGCAGCCGCAACTCAGTAAAGCGGAAAAAACGGCATGGCTGACCATCTCCGAGGATATTCTAGTATCCCTGGCCACAATCACTTTGCCGCCGTTGAGAAAGGTTCCGAAAGCGGAAGCGAAATCTATGATCCTGGCAGGTGCAAGCCCGGAGCCGATAACTCCGCGCATACCGGCAACGCCTAATTTCAGGGATGATCGCATTTATACCCCGCTGTTCAAGTTTCAATATCCGAGTTACTGTGCTTAATATAATCATTACTTGCAAAACTCAAAATTAACATCGCCTTTTTTAACTAAATTTAACAGTTTTCATAACTTTTCCAGCGTCCAATTTTCCCGCTTTCAAATCATTTTGGCCCATTCTTGACAAGTTTTAAAGTTCTAAGGAGCAGTCAAGTTTATTTCTTGACAGCTCCTAAACTGCCGTTAAGAAGATTTTTACAGCTCCAAAATTCATTTAACGTCATGGACTCTTGATTTGGGTGCGCTGAAAAATTATGTTCATCTGTCGTTCAGCAACGTGTTATGCGTTTTAGGTGAGGTTGTCCCGCAGTCTGTCGACTTCACTGAAAACATTTGCACGGTAAACATATTAAGCACATTATAATTATCGGAATACCCTGTGTTGTGTCTTATGCTTAATCAATTGCCTGTTATAGCGATATAGCTGTCGTGACTTTCGAATATGCCGTTTTCAGCGGAGACTTCCAGCGTCATTCTATATTGTATGCTGTTTCCGGCGTCTTGTGATCTGCTGAGCAGCGGGTTGAATATTCTGACCTGCCTTAAGCGGACCTGGGTGCGCCCTGGCATGACGTCTACTTTGTCTGAAGGCAGCAGTTCGTGCCCGTCCACTTTCAGGCTGGCGATAAGCACCCGCCGGGCCGGAGAATTGATGTCCAGCACCGGCGTGATAACCGCCAGCCGCCGTTCATTTGCCGTTGTCATCTCGATTTCATAAGCAATATTATCTATTTCAATGCCGAATTTTTCAAAAATCATGTCAATCCTTTCACATTCGGAAAACTCTTTTTAACCACAGAGGCACAAAGACACAGAGAAATCCTTTTTTACCTTTTTATTTTTGTGCCATTCCGGCAGTCTCATTTTAATAAAACCGCTGGTCCCGCCGATATAATATAACCGGGAACAGGCATAAATATATGATTTATCCGGATGAAGTCAATACGGGTAATAGCATAAATCAGGAACTCCGGTGACTGGTGACTGGTGACTGGTGACTGGTGACTGGTGACTGGTGACTGGTG
>JBAWXM010000457.1:0-3783 GCA_037144075.1 Lentisphaerota bacterium
ATATATGACATCCAGCGGAATTTCGGCGCGCTAGTGGTCGGCCGGTCAGCCGACAGCCCGGAGTTCGCGGGGAACAGTCAGGATAAAACCTGAAACCTGAATATCCAATATCCAACACGGAATAACCAATGACCAAGTTTTAACAGCCGGGAACTTAAAACCTGAAACCTGAAACCAATTTTCAATATCCCGTCCCGCAAGGCGGGAGAATATCCAACTGACGAAGGAAAGATAGAAGTCAGAGTAAATGCAGAAGACGGGGGAGTGGAAGTACGCAGGCAGCAGGCAGAATAGAAAAAGCTGAACAGGCCTGAACTTTCGATTTCTAGTATTTTAGAACTTTAGATCCTGCATTCGCGGAACCCGCAAGCGGAACCGGACTTTAGAGCTTTAGAACTTTAGAACTCCATCATGCGTTCCATTCTTCCCAAAACTTACTTGTATAAACCGGGATTAATGTTCAGTTTCTGGATTTTATAGTGGATAATGCGCTGGGTAATGCCGAGTTGACGTGCGGCGGCTGCGACATTGCTGCGCTTCATTTTCAGCGCATCAACAATCAATTCCCGCTCAAACGATGAGACCAGCGTTTCCAGGTCGGCATTTTTTTCCGGCACGATAGTCGCGGTGTTGGTGGCCTGCCCGGTCTGCAGCGACGGCGGCAGATTATAACCGTGAATGACATTGTCACTGGCGGTCAGCACAGCGCGCTCAATGCAGTTTTCCAGCTCGCGGACATTGCCAGGCCAGTGATAAGCCATCATCATATTAATCGCGGGGGTTGAAATACGCTTAATCGACCGGTCGTAAAGGCGGTTGTATTTTTCCAGGAAATGGTCTGCCAGGAGCATGATGTCCGAGCGTCTTTCCTTTAAGTCGGGCAGATGTATCGGGAACACATTTAACCGGTAATAAAGGTCTTCCCTGAACAGGCCGTCAATCATCAGTTTTTCCAGGTTGCGGCTGGTCGCGGCCAGAACGCGGACATCGACTTTGATCGATTCATTGCTGCCGATGCGTTCAAAAGTTTTTTCCTGTAGAAAACGCAGCAGTTTCACCTGCACCGGCTGGCTGAGGTCGCCGATTTCATCGAGAAACAATGTTCCGGTGCTGGCGGCTTCGATTCTGCCGGTGCGCCGGCTGATGGCTCCGGTAAAAGAACCTTTTTCATGGCCGAAAAGTTCGCTTTCAATCAGATTTTCCGGCAGCGCCGCGCAATTAACCGCGACAAACGGCTTGTCTTTGCGGGAACTGGATTGATGAATGGCGCGGGCGATCAGTTCCTTGCCGGTGCCGGAACTGCCCCGGATAAGGACTGTGGCTGAACTGTCCGCCACCTGGGCGACCATTGCATAGATGGCGCGCATGCTGCTGCAGTTGCCGACGATATTGGCCGGACGCAGATTTTTGTCCAGTTCTATTTTCAGCCTGCGGTTTTCATCCAGCAGTTTTTCTCTTTCCTCAAGTTCTTTAAAACTTACCGCGACGGCGTCAGCGACGATATTGGCCACGGTTTCAATCAGGTTCAAGTCCCGGTCCAGATCAAGCCCGACGCTTTTTTCGCGGTCAATGCTCAACGTGCCGATGACCTCTCCGTCATGGATAACCGGCACACAGATGAACGCGATGTTTTTATCGGAGGAGCGCGCCTGAGTTCGGTCGAGAAATTCCGGTTCTTTGGAAATATCCGGAATGACCAGCGGTTTGCCCTGTTGGGCAACTTTGCCGGTGATGCCTTCGCCGATATGATATTTGCCGCGTTTTATTTCAATGTCACTCAAACCGTGCGAGGCTTCGATAAACAGAATATCGCCGCGCCGCAGCGTGAATGTTCCGCGCTTCAGTCCCATTTCCCGATATAGAATATCAAGAATCTCTTTCATCAGCGCAGAGACATTTTTCTGATGCACAATGACATGGCTGATCTGATTCAGCACATTCATTTCAAGATTTCTATTTCTGTCCATAAAAACATCCGTAATAAAGCAATCTGAAAAATTTCAGGATTTAATATTATAATAAAGAGCCAATTGCAAAACTCGCGTTTTGCGGGAATTCAGAAGACAGAATCCAGAATGAAATTATAACTCAAATCCAGTTCGTTTTCCAATTATTCTGACTTCTGGCTCCTGAATTCTGACTACTTTTGAAATTACCTCGAAAGTTATTATATTACAAAAATGTAATATTTCAAGTTGTTGAATTAAATTTAATACTAAATTGTAATTTTTAACGATGAGCAATAGTCTTGTCCACCGCCCGCTTAAAAGCATCTTTCGAGTTGACGATAGTATTGATATCCACGCAGAAAGTCAGGCGGAAATAGCCGGGATAGCCGAATCCGACGCCGGGCACCGCCAGCACATGCTCTTCAACCAGCGCCTTGATAAAAAGGCTGTCATCTTCAACCGGCGACTGCGGGAAGAAGTAGAATGCGCCGCGCGGCATGGAATATTTGACGCCGGCATTATCAAGCACCGCCGCCATGGCGTCACGCCGCTGACGGTAGATATCAATGTCAACCGTGCAGTCGATTGAATGCTGCAGAATCGTCTGCGCCAGCGCCGGAGCATTGACGAAACCGAGAATGCGGTTGGTCATGATCGCGCCGTTGATCAGGTCTTTCGGATCTTCAATTGCCGGATTTACCGCCAGATAACCGATCCTGGCCCCGGCCAGCGATAATTTTTTAGAAAAGGAACTGGCAATGACACTATACTTATATAGAGAAAATACCGACGGAATTTCGACATTGTCATAATTCAGAAAACGGTACGGCTCATCGGACAGCAGGAAAATCGGACGCCCTGCTTTTTCCGAATGCTTTTTCATTATAGCCGCCAGTTTTTCCAAATCTTCTCTGGAATAGATCTGACCGGTCGGGTTGTTGGGGGAATTTATCAGCACGGCGCGGGTCTTCGCCGTGAACGCTTTATCTATCGCGTCAAAATCCAGCTCAAAAGTAAGCGGTTTGGATTTTACCGGACGCAGCGCGCCGCCGAAGTTGCCGACATAAAAACCGTATTCCACAAAATACGGAGCGGGGCAGATTACTTCATCGCCCGGTTCCAGTACCGCCCGGAAAAAAATATTAATGGCCCCGGCGGCGCCGCAGGTCATAATGACGTTGTCTGACGGAATATCAATGCCCTGTTCTTCAGACAGCCCTCTTGCCACGGTCTTGCGCACTGCCGGATAGCCGGCGTTGTTCATGTAGCCCAGCGCGAACGGCTTGCTCATTTCGGTGGACATCCGGAAAAGAGCATGGCTGACGCCTTCCGGGGGCGGCAGGTCAGGATTTCCCAGACTGAAATCGTAAACGTTATCCGCGCCGAACTCTTTTTTCATCTCGATGCCGGCCTCGAACATTTTTCTAATCCAGGATGATTTATCCAGAAACCCTTTTATCTGATCGGATATAAGCTGCATTTTTTATCCCTGTATTTTCCTTGCTGTTTTTAATAGAAATAAAACATTCTGAACACTAGCACAAAAAACTGCTTCTTTCAACTTTTTTCAAGACATAATGCCGATTCGCCGCCAAATTTCAAGACGCCGCAGCCTTCTGCAAGCAGGATGCTTGCGTTACTTTCAACTCCTGCTTTTTGACTTCTGTCTGTTCCGTGTTGGTTATTGGATATGTACTTAACCGGCTGCGCCGGGACTTTAAACCCTATCTCGCACAAAGGCGCAAAGGCACAAAGAAATCCATTTTTTTACCACGAAAAACTTAGTGCGGCATAGCCGCAACCAAAAAATACACCTTAACCACGAAAAGCACGA
>JBAWXM010000458.1:0-3765 GCA_037144075.1 Lentisphaerota bacterium
AATCATATATTCAATTTTTTCACCGGTCATTCCCGGATACAAGCCGATCCAGAAACTGTCTCTCATTATTTTATCCGTATTATCCAGTCTGCCGGATATCCGGAAATCCCTGTCCGCCTTTAGTATATCAAAACATGGGTGCCGGGTCAAGTTTCCGGCAAAAAGATTTCTGGTTTGTATCTTGTTTTTTTCGAGATATTCGACTATTTCGTTGCGGTTGAAGCCGGTTCCGTCGCGCAGCGTGATCAGGAACCCGAACCATGACGGATCGCTTTCCGGCAGGGCGCGGGGCAGAATGAAATACTTTTCGAACGCTTTAAGCCCTTCTGACAGCCGGCTGAAGTTATATTTGCGTTTTTCAACAAAATCCGGAATTTTCTCAAGCTGGGCGCAACCTACCGCAGCCTGCATATCCGATACTTTCAGATTATAGCCGAAATGACTATATACATATTTATGGTCGTAACCGAAAGGCAGGGTTCCGTGCTGTTTGGCGAAACGGCATTTGCAGGTGTCATCTTTACCGCTCTCGCACCAGCAGTCGCGGCCCCAGTCGCGCATGGAAAGCATGATTTTATTCAGCAGCTGGTCGTCGGTATAAACCGCGCCGCCTTCGCCCATTGTCATGTGGTGCGGCGGATAAAAACTGGAAGTGCCGATATCGCCGAATGTTCCGGTGAACGCATCGTCATAACGCGAGCCTAGCGCATCGCAATTATCCTCGATCAGCCACAAACCGTTCTCCCCGCAGAATTCCTTGACGGCATTAATATTGAACGGATTGCCCAGCGTATGCGCCAGCATTACGGCTTTAGTGACAGGCGAAAGCGCATTTTTCAGGCATTTGACATCTATATTGGCGGTGTCCAGTTCAACATCGACAAAAACCGGAACCGCGCCGTATTGAATGATGGGAGCGACAGTAGTCGGGAAACCCGCCGCGACAGTAATGACTTCATCCCCCCGGCTTATCCGGCGGTCACCCAGCAGCGGAGAAGTCAGCGCCATGAACGCCAGCAGGTTGGCGGATGATCCGGAATTCACAAGCAGCGTAAACCTGATGCCCAGATATTCCGCCAGCCGCTGTTCAAATTCTCTGGAGTAACGTCCGTAGGTCAGCCAGAATTCCAGGCTGGAATCCACCAGATTGACCAGTTCGCGTTCGTCAAAAACCCGGCCGCCGTAGTTAACTTTTGATTTACCCGGAATAAACTCCGCGCCGGAACTGTCATGCGCCAGATGGTAATATTCCTTGACCTGTTCCAGAATACTCCGCTTCAGTTTTTCCGCTTGCGCTACTTTGTCCATTCGAGATGCTGCCCTTCCGCGGCTTTAATATAAAGTTCAATGTCTTTATCAGAAAGAATCGCATTGTTTTCGTAAAAATCGCGATACCACCCGGCGGTGCGGGCAAAAGTCGCCGCGCTGTCCCAGACGCCATGCCATTTCAGAAACGTCGCGGCTTTGGAACAGTCCAGTTTAAGCAGGCCGGCTTCATGCGGCTGCTCCGGTCTGCCCGGCACGGAATAATTCACCGCGGACCAGGCCAGTTTCATTCTTTCCACCACGTCATGGACAGAAATGACTTCCGCGTCATCCGGACCGAAATTCCATGCTCCGGAAAATTCCGGACGCCCTTCCAGCAGCTTCTGTCCGAGCTGCAGATAGCCGCTGAGCGGTTCCAGCACGTGCTGCCAGGGGCGTACGGCATGAGGATTGCGAATCTCCACGGTTTTGCCCTGCGCGGCGGCTTTCATGATATCGGGAATCAGCCGGTCGTCCGCCCAGTCGCCGCCACCGATGACATTGCCGGCGCGGCAGCTTGCTAGCAACGTATGATGCTTCCTGTCATATTCTGAAGGGTTGAAAAATGAATTCCTATAGGATGATGCGACCAGTTCGGCGCAGCCTTTGGATGCGCTGTACGGATCATAGCCGCCCATCGCGTCATTTTCGCGATACCCCCACACCCATTCGCGGTTTTCATAACATTTATCGCTGGTAATATTGACGATCGCCCGCACCGAACTGCAGCGGCGACAGGCGTCAAGCACATTGACCGTGCCGATAACATTGGTTTCAAATGTTTCTTTCGGCCGGGCATATGACAGCCTGACCAGCGGCTGAGCCGCCAGATGAAAAACCATCTCCGGGGAAAAGTCAATAAACACCCGGTCAAGTTTTTCCGGGTCAAGAATGCAGCCGTTAACAGAATTTATGTCCGGCGCGATCAGTTCATAATGGCTTGGCGTTGTCGGCGGCGGCAGGGCGTAACCTGCGACTTCCGCGCCAAGCTTCTTCAGCCACAGCGCCAGCCATGAACCTTTGAACCCGGTATGCCCGGTCACAAGAACTCTTTTTCCGGAATAAATATTGCCGAACATTTACCATGCCTCCGTCCACGGGGCTTTGCCCGCCTGCCACATGGAATTCAGCAGAGTGTGTTCGCGTGGAGTGTCCATGCACTGCCAGAAACCTTCGTGCTTGTAAGCTTCCACCTGATGATCGGCAGTGGCGCTCTTCACGGGGGCGTCTTCAAAAAACATATCCTCGCGGCCAGAAAGATAGCGCCGGATGAAATCCCGCTTCAAAACCATAAATCCCCCATTGACATAACCCTCATTCGGCGGCTTCTCGTTGAATCGCTGGATCCGGTTGCCGTCCAGTTCCAGTTCGCCGAATCTTCCAACCTGGTGGACTGCGGTAAGCGTCAGCAACCGGCCATGTTTCAGATGGGTCTTATAAAGCGTCTGGATATCTATATTCGCCACCGCATCTCCGTAAGTGAGGAAAAAATCCTGATCGCTGTCCTTGAGATATTTGTCGGCGCGGCTGACACGCCCGCCGGTCATGGTTTCAAGTCCGGTATTCGCCAGCGTCACTTCCCACTCCTCCTCGCCCGAGTGGTTGTGGTAAGCGATTTTGCCGTGCTGACCGAGAGAAACGGTGATATCGGCGGCATAGGCGTGATATTTCAGGAAATAATCAATAAAACATTCGCGCTTGTATCCCAGGCAGAGGATAAATCTGGTTACCCCGAACGCGGCGTAAGTCTTCATAATATGCCAGACAATCGGCTGCGTTCCGATCGGCACCATCGGTTTTGGCAGCAGTTCTGTCACATCCCGCAACCGTGTTCCCATCCCGCCGCAGAGAATCATTGCCGGCGGCATTTCCTGCGCTGCTTTTACTTTTTTCATAATAACAGGCCCTTTACTCAAAATAAGCCGAATATCAGATTATGATTTATACTTGTATCGTTTTATTTTTTTATTCTGTATTTATTCTTTAGTCTTTAATTTATTCGGAACAGCGGCTTGCCATTCTGACTCCCGGGTTTCCGGCCAGGGCAGCCTTTAATAATACTCTGTCCGGTTTTCCCTGACTGTGTAATTTAACTGTCCGCAAAATAAAAATCAACTTTATTTAGAAATTGTTCCACTGAATAATTCACAAACTAATAGCACGATGCTATATTCTGTTCAAAAGACCAGATATCCAATATTCGTTTAAATGCCTGTCAAGCGGCATATTAATCCCGGGCCTGTCGGTCGTCTGACCGGCTTTCAGTGGCTTTTTTCGTCAGGCGGAGCCTGACTTTGGATTGATAAAATTACCAATGTGGGCTTTGCCCGCAACCCAAAAGACATGGAATTCAGTCAGAATGGGAACCGGAAATCCAGAAAACATATGGAACTGGATCAAAAACCGTGGCATGTTTCAAAAGGTAGTTGACACTTTTATGTCATAACGCTCTGATAAAAT
>JBAWXM010000459.1:0-3761 GCA_037144075.1 Lentisphaerota bacterium
TCTTTGCGCCTTTGTGCGAGAATGGATTCAAAGTTCCGGCGCAGCCGGTTAAGTTCACAAGTATCGCGAAATATCCCGAAGAGATTTTGGGTATTGCCGGCAAGGCGCATACCTGAAGTAATGTAAGCGCTAAGATGCAAAGGTTGTTTCTCTACGGCTCCTTACGTGAACAATATTAAAAAAGTTATTTTTTTTTAAAATATGCCTTGCAATATTTAATTTGATACGATACTATTATAGTATCAATAAAAATTCAGGAATGATATATGATTACGCGTGAAGCTGATTATGCATTAAGAATTGTTCTGCGCCTGGCAGCCATGCCGGCAGGACAATCATTAAGCACGGCGGCGCTGGCGGAAGAGATGTTTATACCTTATCGTTTTTTAAGAAGAATTGTCCGTAAACTTTATGACGCCGGACTTGTCGGATCGATCAGAGGCAAAACCGGGGGGATACATTTGCTGGAAAAACCGGCAAAGATTTCAGTGCATGATATTCTGGCTATCTTTGATCCAAAATCGTTGCTGTTCAACAGTTGCTTCGGAAACGGCCACTGCTGTCCCAGAAAGGAAGAATGCAATGTCCATCATATGCTGGATCCTGTCCAGAAATTGCTTAATGAGCGGCTTCAGTCAATAAGTTTTGCGGATTTATCCAATAAATAAATTTTATAAGTATTTTTTTGTTTTAAACTTTTTTTGCTATAAATGATACTAAATCAGAATCAATTAAAATGGAGGCATTGATGAAAAGGTGTGTGTCGGCAGACAGTTGTTTCGGGAATTATCTTGAAAAGCGTGGCGATGTAAATACGGCATTTGACCGGCTGGAAGACCAGTCAGTCAAATGCGGATACGGGCAGCATGGCGTATGCTGCCGGCTGTGCTCCAACGGGCCGTGCCGGATTACGCCGGATTCGCCTAAAGGAGTTTGCGGCGCGACTGCGGATACAATGGTTGCCCGGAACTTTCTGCGTTCCGTAGCCGCCGGGGCAGCCTGTTATCTGCATGTCGCCGAGTCTACAGCATCAAGATTGAAATCAATAGCCGCCGGAATATCGCCGCTTGCGCTGCGTTCTGAGAAATCGGTTGACGAACTTGCGGCAATGCTGGGAATTGAGGGGAACAGCACAAACCAGAAGGCCGGCAGAATTGCAGACGCCGTGCTGGCTGACTTATACCGCCCGCGCAGCGATAAAATGGAACTGGTCAGCAGGCTGGCGCTGCCTGAACGGGTAAAAAAATGGCAGGAACTCGGCATCATGCCGGGCGGCGCCAAAGCGGAAGTGTTTGACGCCATAGTCAAGACGAGCACTAATTTAAACACGGACCCGGTTGACCAGTTGCTGCATTGCCTTAATCTGGGAATCAGCACCGGACTTTACGGACTCGCCATGACCAACCTGATGAACGACATTATCATGGGAGAACCGGAAATAGTCATTGCCTCCACCGGATTTTCAGTGGCTTCACCGGATTACATCAACATTGCAGTCTCAGGGCACAGCCATTCGGTTTTCGCCGGATTGATCGCCCTGCTGGAATCGGACAAAGGCCAGCAGATCGGCATAAAAGCAGGAGCTAAAGGCATACGGATTGTGGGACTGACCTGCGTCGGGCAGGATATGCAGCTCAGAGCCGCCGCATCAGGCAGGAATGTTTTCGCCGGCCAGGCCGGCAACAATTTCACCCAGGAAGCGCTGCTGGCGACCGGCGCGATTGATATGGTAATCAGTGAATTCAACTGCACGCTGTCCGGCATCGAGCCGATTGCGGAAAGATACAAGATCAAGCTGATCTGCCTTGACGATGTTGCCAAACAAAGCAGTGCGTCAATGCTCATGGACGTTAAAGGACAGGAACTTGAGCTGGCGGAAGAAATCTGCGTGATGGCGGCTGACCAGTACCGGCTGCGCCGCGATCAGATTACTATTGACGTGCCGGAACACGGGTACGATGACGTTGTCACCGGAGTCAGTGAAAAATCTCTGCTGAAACTACTTGGCGGCAACCTCAATCCTTTGATTGAACTGGTTAAGAATGGAACCATCAAAGGCATTGCCGGCATTCTCGGCTGTTCCAATCTGGCCGCAGGCGGGCATGATGTCAATACTGCAGCGCTGACGCGTGAGCTTATCAGCCGGGATATTCTGGTGCTTTCAGCAGGCTGCACCACCGGCGGACTTGCCAACTGCGGTTACTGTTCGCTTTCGGCTAAAGAACTGGCAGGCCCCGGCCTGAAAGCAGTATGCGAAAAACTGGGTATTCCGCCCGTGTTGAACTTCGGGCCGTGTCTGGCAATCGGGCGCATTGAGATTGTGGTTTCAGAGCTGGCTAAAGCTATCGGCGTGGATATCCCGCAGCTTCCGGTAGTGATTTCAGCCCCGCAGTGGCTCGAGGAACAGGCGCTGGCTGACGGCTGTTTCGGACTGGCGCTCGGACTAACGCTGCATCTGTCCCAGCCGCCGCCGATTCTCGGATCACCGATCGTCACTAAGCTGCTGACGGAGGACCTGGTCAATATTACTGGCGGAAAAGTGATTGTGGAGATGAACCCGGCAGTTGCCGCGGACAAGCTTCAGCAGGTGATCAATGAAAAACTCGCCGCACTTGGCATTGGAGTGTAACTATGAGAAAGAAACTCATTGATAAAAGCAAGTGCGCCGGATGCAAGAATTGTGAGCTTGCATGTATAATGGTACATAATAATAATCAGTTCCCGTCAATTGCATCAGGTACAGACGAGATTATTCAAGCCAGAAACAAGGTCGAACTTGACGCTGACGGCAAACTCTTTCCGGAATTCTGCCGTCACTGTGATGAGCCTTCATGCGTTGAAGCCTGCATCAGCGGCGCCTTGACCAAAGGCGAAGACGGTCTGGTGGTTTGCAACCAGGAAATCTGCATCGGGTGCTTTATGTGCGTGATGAGCTGCCCCTACGGCATGGCGAGGCCGGGCGTTAAAAACGGCGCTCACATGGTCAAATGCGATGGCTGCCGGGGACGCGAATCCATGGCCTGCGTTGATGCCTGCCCGCAGCGCTGCCTGTCGCAGGTGGATACCGAAGATGAGCGGAACGGACAGGTAATTTATGTTTGAACAGCACATGCAGAATCAATAGCAGGGAGGTAATTATGAAATATGTAATCATTGGCGGCAGCGCCGCGGGAATTGCCGCCGCTACCGAGATCAGGAAACTGGACCGCAAGGGAGAACTGACCATAATCTGCAAGGATGATTTCTATTACTCCAGATGTCAATTGCATATGGTTGCTTCAGGCGCCACCTCTGTTGAACAGGTGCGCTTAAAGCCGGCCGGCTGGGCTGAAGGGCTTGGCATTAAATTCATGAGTGGAAAAACCGTTTCCGGGCTGGATGCCGCCGCAAAAAAAATCACTCTGGACGATGAACAAATCATCCATTATGACCGGCTGCTGATTGCGACAGGCGCCAGGACTTTTTTCCCTCCGCTGGAAGGCATCAGCGGGCCGCTGACTTTCGGGCTGCGTAATCTGGACGATGCTCTGGCGATTAACGAAAGCAGAAAGACAGCAAAGTGCTTCACCATTATCGGCGCAGGACTGGTCGGCGTTGAACTGGCGGCGGCATTGGTTAAAACAGGAGTCAACGTCAATCTGGTCGAACTAGCCCAACATCCGCTTCCGCTTCAACTTGATCAGGTTTGCGGCGCTAAATGCTCGAAAATGCTGGCCGGAGCCGGAGTTAAACTGTATTTCGGCACGCCGGCGAAGACGCTG
>JBAWXM010000460.1:0-3744 GCA_037144075.1 Lentisphaerota bacterium
GTTCAATGAGTGTGAAATTCGTTCTCTTTTTCATAATGCCCTCTTTGTTATTTGTTTAACACGACTCCCTTTGGATAAACTTACATTCGACACTGCGCGAAATAATTCCGCTGACAGGTTTTTCCGTAATTTCCTTGACGATATCAAACATTATCCGGCCCATCAGATGGAGCGGATAGTCGATCGAGGAGAGCGGCGGATGCTGCATTGAACTTTCGGGAAGATTGTCTGAACCGAAAATGGCAATGTCATCAGGAATGCGCAATCCTTTTTCCGCAATTGCCTGCATGATGCCGAAACTGCGCAGATCGGTGCCGCCGAAAACCGCATCCGGGACAATTCCTTCACCAAACATTGTCATGGCGGCAAGATAAGCATTCCGCGAAAATCCGCTGCATGGGCGGATCAGTTCCGGACGGATGGCGATCCCGGCAACTTCCAGCGCTTCCGTGTAACCGAGCAGACGTTCCTTTTCGTATTCGCCGGTTAAATCCGGACCGCCGAAAAAGGCAATATTGCGATGCCCCCGGGCAATCAGTTCAGCGACCGCCTTGCGTATCGCCTGCCGCATCAACCCATAAACGTTATGAATTAAAGTGTGCCGGGTGGAATGGCGGACAACCACGTGTTTGCCAAGTTCAGTTAATTTTTCAATCAGCGCAAGATAACCCCCGATGCCGGTAAAAATGAACACATCGGACTGGTTTTGCAGCAATATTTCCAGCCCCTGCTCCAGCGGCTGGGCATCCGGATGCAGGTACATAATATCGGTAATAACGCCTTCCGGACGGGCTTTGGAACAAAACCCCTCCAGGATGTATTGCGAGTTAAACCAGGATGGCTCTATGCTCGGGTTGAGAGCTTCAACCGAAGGCAGCACGGCGGTGACAACCTTGTTTTTGCAGGACTTGCCGCTGACAAAAGTGCCGACGCCGTTTTCACGGTACAATATGCCTTTGGCGGTAAGATTGGAGAAAATCTTATGGACGGTCGGACGCGAGGTATTCAATTCCTGCGCTAAAATCAGCTCGGAAGGAATTTTTTCCCCCGCCTTGTACTTGGGAAGAATATGCTTTACAATATATTCCTCCAGCGCTTCCGATTTAGTTATTGCTTCCAGCCCGACCATAATTTGCCGCCATCATTTATTTCCGGTTATGCAGCTTAGCTGCTTAACAGTTATTATAACCGGAAACTAATCTTTTGTCAACAGTCTGAAAAAAGAAATATTAAATTTTGATTATCAATGGGAATATCCGGCAAGATTTTCAGTAACCGGTTTGCAGATTTGCGCCAATGCACTCATTTTATGCAGATAACAACAGGAATCATAATGAGTGAAATACAATGCGTTGCCGGGGCGCTGGCGGTTTACCGCCAGAAGCCGGCTAAGATAATTTCCATCAGCGACGGCAAAATTGAAATCGGACTGCCGGAAGGCGAACGGAAAAGCGTCCGGCTCAAAGATATAACCATGCTGCATGAAGGTCCGGTATCCCAGCTGCCGTCAGCGCCGCTGCCGCCGCCGGACTTGATGGAAATCGTTGTGATGCTGGAGGATGAAACCGTTGATTTCGCGGATTTTGCCGCGCTGGTTTACGGCAAATCCGATCCGGTTGCCAGAACATGGTCGGCCTGGCTGCTGTTGGAAGAAGGCGTCTATTTCACCGGCAGCATTGCCGGCGGCATCAAAGCCCGCCCGGTGGCCGAAATGACCGCCGCGCTGGAAGCCGCCGCCGCCAAAGACAACAGCCGCCGCGAACGCGAAGACCTGATTGAACGCATCCGCACCGGTAAATTACTGCCGGAGGACCGCCATCATCTGCGCGATGTGGAAAATCTGGCACTGGGTAAAACCTCCGCCAGCGGCATCATGCGGCAGTTGAATATGGAACAGATTCCGGAGAAAGCGCATCGTCTGCTGCTGAATCTGGGCGTATGGGACTGCTGGAAAAACCCGTTCCCTGCCCGCGCCGGAATCGAACTGGCCGACCCTGAACTGCCGGTGCCGGAAATGATTGACGAAGAACGCCAGGACTTGACCGGTATGGTCGCGCTGGCGATTGACGATGAGGGCAATCAGGACCCGGATGATGCCATCGGCTATGCCGACGGGCTGCTGTGGGTGCATGTGGCCGACGTGGCGGCAATCGTTGCGCCGGGGGATGATATTGATCTGGAAGCCGAAACCCGCGGCACAAATTTATATCTGCCGGAACACACGGTGCACATGCTGCCGCCGCCGGTAACCCATCAACTCGGACTGGGCTTGCGGGAAACTTCGCCCGCGCTGTCGTTCGCCATCCGTTTTGACGATAGCGGTGCGCCTGCGCTGGAAAAGGTGGTGCCGTCAACGATCCGCGCCACCCGCTGGTCTTATGAAGAAGCGGAGACGCATCTCGGCGAAGAGCCGCTTAAATCAATTCAGCCGCTGCTGGAACAGTTCAGACAGTTCCGCGAAGCCGGCGGCGCGTTGCGCATTGAACTGCCGGAGGTGAAAATCAAAGTCGCTCACGGCAAGGTCTCGATCAAACCGCTCCCGCCGCTGCAAAGCCGCGAAATCGTGGCGGAAGCCATGATGGCCACCGGCGCGGCGGTTGGAAAATTCGCCGTTGAAAAAGATATTCCGTTCCCGTTCGCGGTTCAGCCGGAACCGGACATTACAGGAAAACCTGCCACCCTGGCCGGGATGTTCGCCGCCCGGCGCGGCTGCACTGTCACCTCCGTCCAGACTGTTCCGGGCCGCCACTCCGGGCTCGGGCTTGAGCCTTATGTCCGCATCACCAGTCCGCTGCGCCGCTACGGCGACCTGCTGGCGCATCAGCAGTTGCGGCTTTATCTGGCCGGAAACCCCCCGCTGCCTGCCGTGGAAATCGACGGCAAAATCGCCAAATCGGAAAATGCCGCCGCCGAATTGCGCCGCCTGGAACGCATCTCCAATGAATTCTGGAAACTGGTTTATCTGGAACTGAATCCCGACTGGAAAGGCCGCGCCGTGGCTGTCGAACGCATGGACAACCGCGTAACCATGCTGCTGCCGGACCTGGCGTATGAATATAAGTTGCGCACCGCCAATATGGAGTTGAACAGCGAATGGCTAGCCGCCGTCAACGCCATAGACCTCCCCGGCCTGATGGCGCGCTTCACGCTGGCACCGGCCTAATTCCCTGCTGAATCAAATGGCGCTATTTGATGCTTTACTGGTTTTGTCTTTCTGCATACGACGATGGAAATAACCAGGCCAATAATGAGATATATTACGAATTGAATAAGAAATGCTAGAGTAATTGAAATTATTGACTTGCTTGGAAGAATACCAAATAATTGAATTACTTGACTTATCATTTGATCTTTAAAAGTATATGAGGCCCAGCAAAGTCTACCAAGAGCATTATATCCATTTTCATCAAGCAGCAAATGAGTATTCCAACCCCAAGTCAACAAAGTTAAAGTAGTCAGTCCCCAAACTTCACAAATCGCGACAACTAGAAGTCTTTTCCACCATATTTTCAATTGAATCTCTTTGTCGCCTTCAGGTTTTAAATTTCTAGTTAGTAAGCTGGCAATACCCCGTAAGAATATAAATCCTGCTGTGATTATAAAGAAAGCACAAAAGCCCCTGAGAAAAAAATACTTGGAGTCCATCAGCCTATCCTTTGGCACCAAAAAATAGCACACAGAAAGAAGCAACCCAAGGGCGAATAAAGTAAATATGCCGTCAAAAACAAATTGCTTTATTTTAGC
>JBAWXM010000461.1:0-3728 GCA_037144075.1 Lentisphaerota bacterium
GACGAAACATTTCATTCGTCTAGTTTAGTGATACCTTACCTGGACACACGTTCGACGAGTGTAAAATTTCTTCTCATACTTCTATTCCCTTATTTTGATTTTTTACTACTATACATGGATTACCGGTTAATCCGTAATCCTTCAATTGCCAATAACCAAGATAATTTGATCGTTCCGGGGCAAATGCACTTGGTCCGAGATACGGAGTCAATGATTTACTATGGAGCGGACCATGTGAATTATGGCGGCTGCCGAAAATCCTGACAATTATTTCTACCGTTCCCGCCGGTAACGCCGCCTCATACGGTTCCTGCAACAGAGTTCCAAGCATACTGCCATCTGCCAGTACCTGCGCCAGCGTACCGCGAAAACCTGTAATTTGCAGAAAGCTATCCGGTTCGAGATTCAATTGCCGCCGGTATTCCACCGCACCGGAATAGAACGGCAGTCCCTGCGAAACCCAGTTCCCGATCGCCAAACTGCGAACCGGCGCAGTGACAATAATTTCCTTTCCATTAAGCCGAACGCCGAAATCACCCAGCAGATACCAGGTTTCCAGCGATACTGTCTCACTGACAATAGCGCTTATTTCTATTTCATTGCCGCCTGACTTAAGATATTCCGCCGGAATGGCAAAGAACGTCAGCGACTCATCCACCCATTGAAAATCTGTAGTCTTGAGTTCATAGTTGTTAGCTTTAATCGAGCCGCCATGATATTCGCCGCCGAGGATTATGCCGTGTTCCGGAATATGCTCAAATATTATCCGGTAAGCCAGAGTAACACACTGCCGTACCGGATTTTCCGGCAAACTCCATGGCTGGGCGATCAGGCTATGCCGTTTCGGCAAACCGCATCGCTCCCGGGCCAGTTGATCAACCTGCCGCACATCCATTCCAGAATGCCTGGCATCATCGCCGATTATATATTCAGGGCTGTCCAGTACCACCACGTTCGGTTCATTCAAGCTGATTTGCCAATCACCTGTTAACGGCTCAGTTTTTACCGTAATCCTATTTTCATTGTGCGGGAGCTTTGTTCCAGCAATAAACGGGAAAAAGTAAAGGCGGCTGCTTCGCGGCGGCAGAGCAGTGCGAATTATTCCGCTGTTGATTAATTCCGGACAAGAACGTTTACCGGTCATAGCATCCCATTCTTCCGGGGCCGCGGTATCGGCTTGCAACCGGATCCGCGCTTCCGGATAAGCAGTGCATCTTTCTTCCAGCAACGGGCCAATCACCGGCGCCAGGTCTGCCTGCTGTTCCAGCGAATACCCGGTATTGCAGATAAACAGATAACAACCGTCGTTATGGCGGCGCAGCATATACAGCACGCCAGGAAGTTCACTGCCGGCGTTATCGGCAATTGATACCCGGCGGCAAAATTCCACATATTGTTCCACGGCATCAATCCGGCAGGAAATACACATGGCAATAAATTCCTTCAGCGCTTCCGCTTTCTCGCCTTCCAGCATGGAGGGCGTAGTTCCTGCAAAAATTACCTGACCACCCGCCTTTTGAAATTCAAGCAGCAATGTCAGCGTTGAATGCCTGATGGTCAGGCATGACGGCACGATAACGGCACGATATGCCGCCTTGCCGACGTTCAGATATACTACTCCGTTTTCGCCGACAATCACCCGGCCCATCGTCGCCATCATGCCTTCATCCCCGTAATCGAAATCAAGATGCGCATTTAACAGGCGATTCTGCAATTCCCGGCGGTCATCATCGAGAAAATTCTTTTCCGCCGAACAGGTCCAGCCGGATTTAATCAGCAGCCACATGCTTTCCACCGGATTAATCACTAGAATGTCACGCACTTCCTCGCCTTCGGAAGTAATTGCATGCAACCGGGCAAAGTAATCTTCGACATTGTGGTATTCGGTCCACCAGGACGATTGATGACCGATTGACGCCGGGAAATCACGCTTACCTTCACCCTTCATATCGTACCAGTACAGATGCAGGCAATGCTGGTTAATGCCAAGAGCGAACTGAATGTCGCCTATTGCTTTGTGCCCGGCAAGTGAAAAATCCCAGCCGGTGCAACCGTAAGTCTCCGACAAACGCTGGCGCCGTCCCAGCTGTCTTGCCGCCGAGGCCACTTGTTTTATAGTAGCGTACAACCCTCTATACTCAGTCAAATGGTCAATACCGGGGACATGTTGATATGCGTATGAACGCATGGAGCTGCCGTGCATGCCGGCCTGTGTCCAGAGTTGATCTTCGCCGCTCATGTGTCCGGTAAATTGCAATTTATGCAAATCGCACCATTCATAAATCCGGCGCATGAAGTTTTCCATAAAAAGTTCTGTCAGCAAAGCATGAAAATGATAACGCACCCGGCAATGCCGCCCTGCAGCGTCATCATTGAAAAGCAACGGCAATTCCGGCAGCAAGTCATACCCGTAACGCGCTTTGAACAATTCCGGCATGCGTTCTGTCCACGGCAAGCCTTGAGAGCCGTCCAGGCAGGTGCACCCGTAATATGGCTCATCAGTAAAAATTCCAGGAATCACGCCGCCGAAGTCATTCTGATAACGTTTCCGATAGGCCTCATGGGTAGTTTCAATAAAGCATTTAACCGCATCCGGATTGAACACATCAAGATAAGTCTGATTGTTGTACCAACTACACGGCTGCGCAATTTCGACCAGGAATTGACAATATCCTGTTTCGGAATGAAAACTGGCAATGGCATCTGCGGCGGGAGTATCGGCGAGGCTCATTTTCAGGCAACGGGCCCGAAAATCTTTATTGTGTGTCACCAGTCCGCCGGCGGCTCCGGAAGGCCAGCGGTCTTCGTCGTACAGCCATGCTTCCAAATGCAGTTCTCGCGCCTGCTCAACTGATGCTGAGACGCATTCAAACCATTCATCCGAGAGATATTTAGTGGACAACCCGCTTCTGGCATGAATAAAAAAACCGCCAAGTCCCATTTTCGCCATATTCCGGATCTGGCGGCATAGCCGGTCAGATTCCAGTTTGCCATTCCAAGCCCAAAAAACCTTTGAGCGGTAATTCGATCCCGGATTAAGCCATTCTGATATTTTTTCCATAATAATAATTTATCTTTAGCAAATAATTTGATTTTTATCTATCTACTCTAATATTATATTGTCTTTAAGCTGAATTAGCCATAATGATAATCTCAAATAATATAACAATAGTATCAATATGTTAAAAATCAGTAACAAATGCTGGATGGTACCGCGTTCATACGCTTTCAAAGATCAGGATTTTCCAGTGGCGGTATATAAAATGGAAAACGCTCTTCCGTCAAATCCGCATATTCATGAAAATTTCGATGAGATCGTGCTAGTGACCGGAGGCGCCTGCCGGCATAAAATCGCAAATCAACTTTATGATATCGGCAGCGGAGACATTTTTGTAATATCGGGATCGCAAATCCATGCTTACGAGACAGCGGAACACTTTACTTATTACAACATCCTGGTTGACTTTAAAAAACTTAATCTGCCGCTTTTAGACCTGCCAACCAATACAGGGTATCAGGTGCTTTTCATGATAGACCGCCATTCCAAAGACCACAAACGTTTTAAGCAGCGTTTCCGGCTGAATTTTGAACAACTCAAACAATGCAGCGAACATCTTGACCAGCTTCAGGCGGTACTTGATAAAAAACTCCCAGGTTATCAATTCATTGCGTCAGGAATGCTGATGCAGTTTATCGGCTTTATATGCCTCTGCTATACTGCCGATAAT
>JBAWXM010000462.1:0-3708 GCA_037144075.1 Lentisphaerota bacterium
GTGTAAGCTCCCCTATAAATAATTGTTGGAAAATATCTGGTGAAGCTGTTAAAATATCTTGGGCCTTGCCGACAGATCTGCCTGAAACACCGACTTGTTCGCCCGCAAGGTCATCCGATCTACCCTTGTGAAATTTTTCACTAGGGTCTGCTGCCGTTCCCGCCATCATCCTTTTAGCGGCCTGTTGTTCTATGAATGGCAACAATTTTACTGCAATTGCAGCCTTTTGTCCGGTAGTAAAGTGGCGTCTTCTCAGATTTATTGCTAGAATCATTTCCTCTGCCGTTCCAGGACCGTGCCATTCAACGTATTTTACCATTCTGCCCAGTTCCCGGCAGGCCCGCCACCGATTACGCCCGTCCAGTAGCTTTCCCTTGTACATAATGACCGGGATCTGCTGCCCTTCGGTCTCAATGCTTTTTTTCATCTGCTCAAACTCTTTCCCTTCAGTTAAAGGAAAAGCGGCAGCCAACTCATGGACATCAACTTTATCTGTCGGACTAATGGTGTAGATGGACTGTGAGGGCTCTGTTTCTGCCGGAGACGGCGATAAAAAAAGCGGTGAAGGTGTTGTGTGGTCTTCTGTTTTCATAAGTTTTTCCATTTCGTTGGTTTGTTCAGGCAGATCATTCGCGAGGGAATCTTTTTCCTCTAATGCAGTATTTATAGCTTTCACTTTACCTCTCCTCCTGCCGGGATAAAATTGCATCGAGTGTTTTCTTCAACGTAATTTTCGATTTTTCGTCGGTCAATCCTAACTGACCTTTTCCCTACCCGTACGCAAGGAATGGTACTCTGTCTTATCAAACGATCCAGGCCTCGGGCGGAAATTCCTAGGATTTTTGCAGCCTGATCCCGCGTGATTAAGCAAAGAGGTTCTGGTTTACATTCCTCCTGGCTCTTCTTGGCGATTGTAAGAAGCTGTTTAAACTCTTCTGCTGGTATTAGACCAGCACTAACGAACGGAGCGCTCGCTTCTTGTAATCGGCTTAGAGTGTTATTCGAAATCATAAAATTCCCTCTTGTTGTTTATCTGTTTTTCCTTGAACTTAAACATCACCTACCTCCTTTTTGTTTGATTAACAAATCATTGTTTTTCGTTTCATTTGTTATCACTTGACAACATCTATATTTTAGTCGATTAAATGATAAAATGTAAGACAAGAACTTTGAATATTAGGTATTCAAAAAATAAAACGTAACGTTTTACTTTCTGTAAGTTATTTATGGATATGATGTTATGATATTTTTAACCATTGGTTGGTGAAAATGCTGCGTGTAACTGAAAACGCTGTTCAGAAAAGCAGTAATTACAAAATTTGCACTGCCGTTTCTGAAAAAGTGCTGCCATCTGGTTTTCCTGTGTCAAAAACAATGCGGTTGCCTATTATCCGGCACAGCTTCCGGAACCGGGCAAACGGAGTAGAAAGAATTAGCTGGCGGGATTTTAATGGCTTTGACGACACTCCAGCCATTGCCGATGAAAATCTTACTGGCTTACGGATATAAACTACTGTCAGCATGATTGATAACCTCCTGTAAAGCAATCGAGCCCGCCTCCGGATATTACTCCGGAAGCAGGCTCATGGTTATGGAACATTAGTGTACGGAGAGAAAAACCGGCTTGCTTCGCTCTTCGATAATGAAGAGGATATGACCGAGGCAGAAAGCCCGATCCACGGCGAGAAGAATGTTACTCTCCGGTACCGGACGCTTGACTTGTTATGGCGGCCAATCGGGATCAAGGTGCGCTTTGTGGCAATAGTTCATCCTTCACGCGGGAAATGCCTTCTCATGAGCACAAACCTTGCCTTGGTCTCGCTGGAAATCATCCGGCTTTACTGTCTTCGCTTCAAAATCAAGGTAAGTTTCAAGCAGGCAATCCATAACGTCGGGGCATATCTTTATCATTTCTGGATGGCCGCAATGCGCCGCTGAACGCAACGTCGGCAGTATCTGCATCGCAAAAGCAGTGAATATCGTGATGCTGTACGCCGCAAATTCGACGCTTATCACCGGGTTCATTCAGATTGGATTGGTCGCTCAGGGGATTATGGTTGAGATTTCCACTGCTGGCCAGGAGCTCTTACGGCTCCTGGCTGCGGACTATCCGCCCGGAACAATGCCCTTCGCAATGATCGTTTCGCTTGCGCTCAAAAGCAAGTTCCAAGAATTTCTCTTGGAATTGACGCGTAGAAATCAAATGAAGACAAAAAAAATCGCGTTAGAATTTAATCCTGCGAGCTTTCTGATAAAGACATGATAACTGCTTAACGCATCGTTAAGCATATCAAAACCACCAGTTGATGAAGGTATGCCCCAGCCCTAGAAGGGCATAATACCAGACGCGCACTGTCATTTTAACATCCTGTGTTAGTTGGTAACGTGGTCGGCGAACCATGGCACTGGAGATTATAGATTACATGCATCTGAAGAATTTTGACTCTTACCGGCTAAGCCGGTGGTAGTTTTGTCCTGAAGGCGGACAAAAACAAAAGAATCAGATTTTGGGGGATTTATTATATTCCTTTAATATTCGTCCGATTGGAGTTTTCCTCTCATGGCGTTCTCTACAAATGTCTAGATATTGTTCAAATCGACCTGAAAATTGTTTTAATGATTTGCAAATCATTTTGTTATTTACCTTGATTTTCTTTATATTTTTTTCACACTCCTTCCAAACGTCGGCTTTCGCAGTTTCCTTTTTATTTATACTATTTACATCGTCTTCATCTGTTAATTCGGAACCCCACTTTTTATCAACCTTTAACAAGTATGGTTCGAGTTTTTCTAAAGCCTCATGACTATTCTTAGATTTAACCATCTCGCTCTTAAAGCGTCTATCATTTTCCTTTGCAGCGTGTCTTATTGTGTAATATGCATCTTTAAGTTCGGCTATAAAATCCAGCATGAATAACAAATTAAATTGCTGTCCGTTTGAATATTTTTCTAGTTCAGTATTAAATCGAGTAAATATCTCAGTACGGACAGGACTTACTAAATAATCGAATTTACGGACAAAATCAAGTATTTCGGTATTAGTGCCATTTTTAGAAATCTTATCTTGCAATGCAATTAGTTTTATGAAATGAATACCATTGCAGAGTGTTTTATATTTCTCAATTTGGGCGTCAGTCAGTTTACAATTGAAATCTCTTTGAATATTTTTAATTTTTTCATCGGTAACTTTATCGCAGATACATGTTTCAACGCTTTTCACATCATCTTCGGTCATTTTACTAATGTCTTTACATAACTTTTGAAAAGTTTTAAATTCATTATCTGTCATATTACTGCGGGCGCGTACTTGAATAATTTTGAATTCTTCATCAGTCATAATTAAATTTCTCCTTTGACAAATCTTTTACGTTTCGATCATCACTCCTTTAAAATATCATCTACTTGATTGAAATCAAAAAATGCTCTTTATTTATTTAAGTTCAGAACGAGCAGTTAGTTGACGGAGCATTCGTCTGCGCATTATAGATGTTTATCACGCATCTGTAAACTACTTCTCCTCAAAGACCAGTTAGCTTATAATTATCTTATGTACCGTTTTTAAGGGAGAAACCAGGAGAAGACCGGAATAGACAGAAGAAGCTTGGAATCGTTGTTTTGAGGTGAAAATTGGTGCGCCCAGGAAGACTCGAACTTCCGACCCAATGATTAAGAGTCATTTGCTCTACCAACTGAGCTATGGGCGCACAT
>JBAWXM010000463.1:0-3698 GCA_037144075.1 Lentisphaerota bacterium
GAACTTTAGAACTCCCTTAAAGTATCGGCGCCAGCAGGGCGCAGAGATTTTCCATCAGGCGGACAATGAATTTTTTGTTTTCGATTGTTTCCATCTGCACTTCATCGCTTTGAGTAAGTTCATTGCGGAATTGCTGCTCAACCTCTTTCAGGAAAGAGCCTTTTTCAACGCAGAAGTCCAGCTCAAAGTTCAGCCGGAAACTGCGGACGTCGCAATTGCTGGACCCCAGATATGCCCATTCGCCGTCAATAATCATGGCTTTGGCATGGGAGAACGGGCCTTTGCGTTCATATATTTTCACGCCCTTGTGCAGGAGTTTGCGATAAAAACTCTGAGCGGCCATATCCACAAAAAAGTGATTGTTGTTCTTCGGCACGATAATCCTGGCATCCACTCCGCGGGCGGCGGCCATGCAGATCGCGCTCAGGTAACTATGGTCCGGCACAAAATACGGGGTCATAATCCACAGATACTTCTGCGCGGTGGCGGCGGCAGTAAAAAAAACATTCTGGGTTGCTTCCGGGTTCTGTCCCGGACCGCTGTTTACAACCCGGACGATTGCGTCTCCGGCGGGTTCCGGCGGCGGGAAATCCTCCGCCACGGCAACATCCTCCAGCGCTTTGCCGGTCGCGAAAATCCAGTCCTTGAAAAACTGGAACTGGAAATCGGCCACGCACGGCCCGGTTATCCGGCAATGCAGATCGTGGATATGCTTCCGTTTGGGCGTTTTGGCCAGCGGGATGTTTTCTTCCGAGATATTGATGCCGCCGACAAACGCCACCCCGCCGTCAATAACCAGCAGTTTGCGGTGATTGCGCATCTGTATCCGCCACGGGGCGAAAATGTTGATCGGCGAGAACGCCCTGATCCGCAGTTTAGGTATTTTCCGCTGCGAATAACGCCGGAAGAAATGGCCGACCCCGGCATAAAAACTGCCGAAACTGTCATACAGCACTTTCACGTCAATGCCTTCCTCGGCCTTTTGGGCCAGCGCGTCAAAAATCGCTCTGCCGACCGGGTCGTCCATTATTATGAATGACTGCATTCTGATGCTGTATCTGGCGCTCATGATATCCTCCAGCATCCGCGGATAAGCCATGGTGCCGTCCTCCAGCAGTTCAAGATTGTTGCTGGTCAGCGGCTTGCAGTCCGGCAGCAGCGTGTCCAGCACCCGGCTGTACTCTGGTTCCGGCTCCAGCTTGCGGTCGGGGCTGAAACGCAGAAGGCAGGACAGATAGTTGTTGATGGCCGCCGCACTGGTGAAAATCGTTTTTGAGGAGTTGAATTTATCACTGGAACTCCGCATGCTGCTTTCCATCGTTTTAAGCCGGTTGATTCCGAGCATCAGGTACAGCAGCAGGCCCGCGACAGGCAGAATCGTAATTACCAGCAGCCAGAGCAGCGCGCTGGAGGGTTCTTCATGTTTGGTGAATAAAACATGAATCCCCGCCCCGAACTGGATAATAAGGTATACGACATATATCAGAATATAAAGAATGTGGTCATTAATCATATCGCTCCTTTTATAAAATCACGCCTTCAGCCGCCCTCATTTACGCAGAATGTAAATAGGACATTTATATTATATTGGACGTATTGCGGAAAAATTCCAGTCGAAAGTCTCATTTGCATCGCTCTTTCCCGCATTTTTTTAAACATGCCTTTCGCAGTTGCGATTTTGACACAGTCCGTTATATTAAGCATGAGTACTTTATTTACATTGTTACAGACAGCCAGACAAACCCGGATGGTGTTAATGAAAATTGATAGAAAAGCAATGCTGTCATGGACGTCCGTCATATTATGGATGCTGCTGATTTTCGCCCTTTCGGCGCAGTCGGCGGCGCAATCTGAAAAAGTCAGCCACGGACTTGCTTCAGTGATCCTCATGTTCATCGGGAGCCTGTTAAACTTGGCAGGCATAGATGTCAACTTGATGAACGGCATCGTAAGAAAATCAGCCCATGCTTTTTTGTTTTTTGTGCTTGCAACGCTGGTTTTAAATGCATTTCTTAAGACTGGAGTCAAAGGCATCAGGGCTTTTATCTTCGCGCTGGCTTTAACTTTCCTGTATGCCTGCTCGGATGAACTCCATCAGTTGTTCGTTCCCGGCAGAGCATGCATGCTGTCGGATGTCGGAATTGACAGCCTGGGCGCGATATGCGGACTTTGTCTGTCCGGCGCAATATACTGGTTGAGCATACATGGAAAGATAAATTTCAATGACAGAATTAATGCGTTCATATACAAATTTAATGTGTTTAAAAGCCAGAGGTCCAGTTCATGAATGAAATCAGCCTGCTCTGCAAAATCCTGCCGCGACTCAAGCAGCGCGGCGAAATCGCGGTCGGACCTGGCGATGACTGCGCGGCGATTGATATGGGCGATCATTATCTGCTGGCGGCCGTTGACCAGCTGATCGGCGGGGTGCATTACATCAGTGAAACAACTCCCCCGGCTGCCGCCGGCGCCAAACTGCTCAAGCGCAATCTCAGCGACATTGCCGCAATGGGTGGAGAGCCGCTTTATGCCCTCGTTACCGTTGCTTCGTCACGCAATGACGAAGCATGGTTTCTGGGATTTTATGATGGACTCGAACTTGAAGCGGAAAAGTGGAATGTCTCGATTTGCGGCGGCGACCTCTCCGGCCTGCCAGCCGGCGGTACTTCCGAAGTCACCACCCTGACAATCCTCGGCAGAACCCCCAAAGACCGGCTGTGTCTGCGCTCCGGCGCACAGCCCGGATTCCTGCTGTTCTGCACCGGCTGTTTCGGCGATTCGCTGAACAGCGGGCATCATCTGGATTTTGTGCCGAGACTCAGGGAAGGCGGGTTTCTCGCCGGAAACTATGCGACGGCAATGATGGATGTCAGCGACGGGCTGCTGATCGACGCCTGCCGCATGGCGACCGCTTCCGCCGCAGGCATCGAACTGTGGACTGAATGTATCCCCCGCCGCGGCGCCGCGTCTGTGGAGCAGGCGCTGACGGACGGCGAGGATTACGAACTGATATTTGCAGTGTCTCCGGACAATGTGCCGGAGATGAAACGCAACTGGCCTTTTCCCGGCACGCCGCTGACGGAAATCGGCTTTTTCACCTCTTCACGTCCCGGACAGGTATTTGACCGGGACGGCAATGAACTGAACAAAGGGGCTTATAAAGGTTATGAACATTTTAGAGATTGAAAATATTGAAAGCCGTTCCGAGCAGGAGACCGAGGATTTCGCCGCCGCCATGGCGGAAACACTGCCGCCTGGAACCGTCATTGCGCTGCATGGCGATCTCGGCGCCGGGAAAACCGTTTTTTCCCGCGGTTTCGCGCGCGGACTCGGCATCTCTGAACCGGTTTCCAGTCCCACCTATACCATCATCCAGGAATATCCGCTTGACAGGGGCGGCTGGTTTTTTCACCTGGACCTGTACCGCATTGAAAATTCCGCCTCCGCGCTGGCATTCGGCGTGAATGAATATCTTGATGAACCAGCCGCGTACACCATGATCGAGTGGCCTGAACGCATTGCCGACATCCTGCCGGCTCACACCATTCATGTTCACCTTCACCATCGCGGCGATACCCTGCGCGAAATTGCCGTCGCCGCCAGTGGACTCGATGAACTGCTTCAATAGATAAATCCTTTTAACCATAAGAGGCACTGAGTTCACAGAGGAAGACCAGTACTGTTTAACCACGAACCAC
>JBAWXM010000464.1:0-3695 GCA_037144075.1 Lentisphaerota bacterium
TGGTGACTGGTGACTGGTGACTGGTGACTGGTGACTGGTGACTGGTGACTGGTGACTTCACTCTTCCATAAAGTTTTGGTAAATTTTGTTTTATTCCGGCTTGAATCCGGGAAAAAAAAGAGTAGATTCATTATCTCTGTTTTATGAAATAATATTGTCACAGGATTATTGAGCGTAACAACCGTAATCAATCCTGGAACTGATATATAGTATTTGAACAATTAGTAAAAAAAGGGTAAAATAAAAATGAAAAGAACGTATCAGCCGTCGAATAAGAGAAGAAATCGCAGAATCGGTTTTATGGCCAGAATGTCCACCCGCGGTGGCAGACAGGTTTTAGCGCGCCGCCGCCAGAAAGGCCGCGCCAGACTGGCTTTGTAATTTGTAATTAAGTTGAGCCGCTGGAACATTCATGTTCCAGGTTCGCGCGCATAACTCAGGATACCGCTTTAAGCTTTGAAACAGACGTTAACATCTGCTGACAAATTACGCTTGAAATCGGAGTTTGATTATGTTCGTGAACACGGCAGAAAGTTTGTCGGAAGTTTGTTTATTCTGGTCGTCGCCCCGTCTCCGGATGGCAAATTGCGTGGCGGAGTAATATGCGGAAAGAAGTACAGCAAAAAAGCCGTAACCAGAAATCGTGCCCGGAGACTTCTGTGGGAGTCGTTCCGGATGCTGAAGACAAATGTAAAAGTCGCTCATCTGGTGATGATTCCCAGGCAGAGAATGATGGAGTTAAAGCAGCAGGAAGTTCAGGAACAGATGCAGTATCTGTTAAAAAAGTCCGGTCTTTTACCGGTGTTGTCAAATCTTTCAGATTAACTTGGATCGCTATTGGCGCGATTAAAATTTATCAATGGACGATTTCGCCGCTGCTTCCGCGCTGCTGCCGTTTCACTCCTTCATGCTCGCAATATGCGATTGAGGCCTTTAAGCTGCACGGTATGCTTAAAGGTTCGGCGCTGACCGTATGGCGGCTGTTGCGCTGTCAGCCTTTCGGCAAGGGCGGTTTCGATCCCGTGCCACCCCGGCGGACAGCAGGAAAAAATTAATGAATGCAAGGAATTAGATAATTGTGAAGTTCGATAAAGAGACTATAAGCGCTTTTGTTATTTGCGTTGTTCTGCTTTTCGCCTGGACCCCGATATGCAAATATTTCGGCTGGATTCAGGAAGAACAACCGCGTCCCGCAGTCAGCGCTCCGGAGAAATCTGCTGCTCCAGCTGAAAACATTGTTTCCCCCGCAACTAAAGATAAAGATACTGCTGCTGCGACTAATACTGACGCGCCGGTTAAGCCTGCCGCCGCCGCGAAAGCTGTTGCCGCTGCTCCTGCTGCGCTGTCTATTCCGTCGCAAACCATTCTCAATAAATATTTTACCATGACCATTGATCCGGTCTCCGGAACTGTCAAATCCGTCGTGCTGGACAAATTCCTGAATTACGCGCATACCGGCAAAATTATCCTCGACAAGAATCTCGAACCCGGCGCACTGGCGGTATTCAACTCCAAACCCTGGAAAGTCCTGGAGGTTATTGACAACAACCGCAATTCGGATAAATCTTTCTCCGTGGTCAGAAAACTGGCTGACGAATCCGGCAACGTCTTTCTGCTCACCCAGAGCTGGAATATCGTTGATGATTATACTACGGATTACACCGTTTCTTTCAAAAACACCGGACGCAGCGAGCTGAAATTCCAGAAAATATCAATTAACAGCGGCGGCCTGCAACCTCTGCTGCGTCTGGCCGGCGATACTATCACCACTGAAACTCATTGCATTGATTTCATGACTGCCGGCGGCAAACTGTTCGATTTATACGCTGACGCCAAGGAGAAGGACTTCTTTGTTCAGCCGGAGGAACCGGTAACGTGGACCGGCGTCGGCAACAAGTATTTCGCCTGTCTGCTGCTGCCGGAAAAGCCGTTTGACGACGGTGTGGTTCAGGCCCGCGAGGAGACTGTTACCGCTGATAATGCGAAGTATTTTACCGCCGGCATCGGCGGTTCTTATAAAAATATTGCGGTTGCCCCCGGCAAAGAGTTCACGCTCAAGTTCAAATACTATGCCGGGCCTAAAATCCTTAAAGACTTGAAGAAGTTTGATGATTCATCCTCCCGGATCATGCATCTGGCCTGGGGACCGCTGGACTGGGTGGCCAAATTCATGCTGGTGGCGCTGATCATGCTGAAAGGCTTCTGCGGTTCTTACGGCTGGGCTATTATTGTTCTGACTATTATCGTCCGCGTGGTTTTCTGGCCGGTAACCCAGAAAGCCAATAATTCCATGAAGAAAATGCAGAAACTGCAACCGATGGTTACGGAAATCAAGGCGAAATTCAAAGATAATCCGCAGCAGATGAACGCCAAAGTCATGGAATTATATAAAATTGAGAAAGTTAATCCGCTCGGCGGCTGTCTGCCGATCCTGCTCCAGATCCCTGTATTCTTTGCATTATACGCGACGCTTGACGGCGCCGTTGAACTCCGCCAGGTTTCCTTCCTCTGGGCCTCCGACCTGTCCAGACCGGATACCATCGCGGTGATCTTCGGCCTCCCGCTCAACCCGCTTGTACTGGTTATGACGGCGCTGATGGTGCTGCAGCAGAAAATGACTCCTGCTCCAGCCGATCCGATGCAGCAGAAAATGATGATGTTCATGCCTGTAGTTATGCTTTTCGTCCTGTATTCCCTGCCTTCAGGGCTTACATTATATTGGACGGTCAGCCAGGTCTTCAGTATTCTGCAACTCTACATGACCCAGAAAATGGGCAAGGATCAGCCGGCAGCCGATAAGAGTCAAAAAAACAGCTTAAAGAAAGCTTGAACCGCCTAAACCGCAAACAAGGAGTGTAAAACTATGGAAAACACCGAAAAAATGGAAGAGATCAAAGTCAAAGTATCCAAGACGCTTGCCACGATGCTTGACTACCTCGCTCTCGACGCAAAACTGAAAATCGAAGACAAGGGTTCGAAACTGGCCGTCATTATCGCTTCTGAAGATGCCGGACGCATTATCGGACGCAAAGGTCAGACCCTGGAGAGTCTTCAACTGCTGCTTAACCGCATGATGTTCAATGCCGAACCGGATTGTCCCAGAATCGTTCTCGACATTGACGGATATTCCAGGAATAACAACCGTCCCGGCGGCGATGAAGAAGGCGAAGGCGATGACCGCGGCGATCGCAGAGATCGCGGTGGTGACCGCGGCGGCGACAGACGCGACCGTCGTGACCGCGGTGATCGCGGCGACAGAAGAGATGACAGAGGCGGCGACAGACGCGACAGCAGAGGCGGACGTGACCGCAATGAAGAAGACGAAGCCGCTCACGAGGAAACCCTGCGCATCCAGGCGCTTGACGCCTCCAAGGAAGTCAAACGCTGGGGCGAACCCGTCGTTCTGGCCCCGATGAATTCACATGATCGCAGAATTATTCATATCACTCTGCAGGATGATCCGGAGCTTATCACCGCCAGCGAAGGCGAAGGTTCGCTCAAAAAAGTCGTTATTTCTGTAAAAAAGTAACTTTTAATTCATATTTGAGGTTGCTTTTTGGTTTTTTGATACTAATATAAAGGTCTCGTACTTCTACGATGACCTTTATTATGTCGGAGCGTGGCTCAGCCTGGCTAGAGCGCTGCGTTCGGGACGCAGAAGTCGGAGGTTCAAATCCTCTCGCTCCGACCATTTT
>JBAWXM010000465.1:0-3688 GCA_037144075.1 Lentisphaerota bacterium
GCAACCTTCTTAGCAACAGCTTTGACTGCGGGAGCAGCGGCTTTCTTGGCAGCTTTCGCTTCCTTGATCGCGGCCTGTGCGGCAGCAAGTCTGGCAATCGGAACACGGTAGGTGCTGCAGGAAACATAGTTGAGTCCGGCATTGTGGCAGAATTCAACGGACTTGGCTTCGCCGCCCTGTTCACCGCAAATACCGATCTTCAAGTTTTCCTTGGTCTGCCGTCCGAGCTTGACTGAGAGCTTGATCAACTGGCCGACGCCGTCCTGATCAATGGTCTGGAACGGGTCGCTGGACAGAATCCCCTTGTCGAGGTAATCACCCAGGAACCCGCCGATGTCGTCGCGGCTGAAGCCGAACGTCATCTGGGTCAGGTCGTTGGTGCCGAATGAGAAGAACTCGGCTTCTTCAGCCATCTTGTCAGCCAGCAGCGCAGCGCGCGGGATTTCGATCATGGTGCCGACCATGTATTCAAGAGTTTTCAGTTTGAATTTCTTCTTGACTTCTTCGGCAACAGCGGCAATGATTACTTTCTGAGCCTTCAGTTCTGCGACATCGCAGGTGACCGGAATCATGATTTCCGGTTTGCATTTGGTGCCCTTCACGATGATTTCAGCAGCAGCTTCCAGGATCGCGCGAATCTGCATTTCGCTGACTTCGGGATAGGTGATGCCGAGGCGGACACCGCGGTGTCCCATCATCGGATTGGATTCATGCAGGCCGTCGGCGCGCTTCTGCACATCGGCAAGTTTAATACCGAGTTCTTTAGCCAGTTCTTTCTGAGCTTCGACCTTGGTCGGCACGAATTCGTGCAGCGGGGGATCGAGCAGACGGAAAGTAACCGGGAGGCCTTTCATTGCCTCGAGCGTGGCTTTAATATCTTTCTTGACGAAGGGGAACAGTTCCTTCAACGCTTTGACGCGTTCTTCTGTGGTGTTGCTCAAAATCATTTTGCGCAGGTAGAAGAGCGGTTTTTCGCTGTTCTTGCCGTAGAACATGTGTTCAGTACGGAACAGGCCGATACCTTCAGCGCCGAAGCTGCGCGCCAGAGCGGCGTCATCCGGGGTGTCGGCGTTCGCGCGGACACCGAGTTTGCGGAACTTGTCAGCAATCGCCATGAATTTCTGGAAACGCGGATTTTCGCTGGAATCCATTGTGCCGACCGCGCCTTCATAAGCATAGCCGCGGGTGCCGTTCATGCTGATCATATCGCCTTCTTTGTAGGTCTTGCCGCCAACTTTGCAGTAACCGGCATGATCATCAATGTCGAGCGCACCGGCGCCGACGATACAGCATTTGCCCCAGCCGCGGCAGACGAGCGCCGCATGACTGGTCATCCCGCCGCGAGCGGTCAGGATGCCTTCAGCGGCGCGCATGCCTTCGACGTCTTCGGGATTGGTTTCTTCACGGACCAGGATGGTCTTGATATTTTTCTTGGCAAACTCAACTGCTTTTTCAGAAGAGAAAACAATTTTGCCGACCGCGCCGCCGGGTCCGGCAGGCAAACCTTTGGCAATCAGCTTGGCTTTCTTTTCAGCCGCCGGGTCCAGGATCGGGTGCAGCAGTTCGTCGAGCTGCGCCGGAGAAAGTCTGGTCACCGCCATTTCTTCGGTGATAAGCTTTTCCTTGAGCATGTCCATCGCCATGTTCAGCGCGGCGGTGCCGGTGCGTTTGCCGACGCGGCACTGCAGCATGTAAAGAACGTTTTCCTGGATCGTGAACTCGATGTCGAGCATATCTTTGTAGTGATTTTCAAGCGTATTGCGTATTGCCCAGAGTTCTTTGTAGGTTTTCGGCAGAATCGCTTCCATGGATTTCAGGTGCTTGTTCTGCTCGTTTTTGGTCGCGTCATTCAGCGGACTCGGAGTACGGGTGCCGGCAACAACGTCTTCGCCCTGAGCGTTGACCAGCCATTCGCCGTAGAACTTGTTTTCGCCGGTGGCGGGGTCGCGGGTGAACGCAACGCCGGTGGCGGAACTGTCGCCCATGTTACCAAATACCATGCTCTGGACGTTGACGGCTGTGCCCCACTCGTCCGGAATGCCTTCGATGCGGCGGTAGGAAACGGCTTTCTTGCCGTTCCAGCTTTTGAATACGGCGCTGATGCCGCCCCAAAGCTGCTTCATGGCGTCATCCGGGAATTCAGTCTTCAATACTTTCTTGATGGTGACCTTGAAATCTTCGCAGAGTTTTTTCAGGTCGGCAACCGACATGTCAGTATCGGTTTTGTAGTTCTTTTTGTGTTTCAGGATTTCCATCTGCTCGTCGAGTAGCTTGCGGATGCCTTTGCCGGCGGGTTCAATGCCTTCGGCCTTTTCCATCACGACGTCAGAATACATCATGATCAGGCGGCGGTAAGCATCATAAACGAAACGTTCGTTTTTGGTTTTCTTAATCAGGCCGGGGATGGTTTTGCTGGAGAGACCGACGTTAAGAACGGTTTCCATCATGCCGGGCATCGAGCTGCGGGCGCCGGAACGGCAGGAGACCAGCAGCGGGTTGGAAGGATCGCCGAACTTCAGACCCATGACTTTTTCAACACGCGCCAAAGCCGCCATAACTTCTTTTTCGAGAGAAGCGGGATTCTTCGAACCGTTTTTGAAATAATCCACGCAGCATTCGGTGGTGATGGTGAAACCAGCCGGCACCGGCAGATTCAGTTTCGCCATTTCAGCAAGGTTCGCTCCTTTGCCGCCGAGAAGCTCTTTCATTGATGCCGTTCCTTCGGAGTCTTTGCCGCCGAAGAAATAAACATACTTCTTGTCACATTTAGATGACGCCATACCTTCTTCCTTTCTTTATTTTTCTTATATGGTATTAATATACCAAATTCTACAGGTTCCGCCGGCCGCAGTCAGAGACCGCGATGCGGCGTCGCCTTTACTTAAAACTATTAAATGCTTTTACAATTTCAGCTTTCTGCGGATGCCCGTGCGCCCCGATCATCACGAACGAGCCGTTGACCATTACCGGGTACTTCAAGCCCACAATATAAATAAACCCGTCATCCTCGATACGGGAAATCCTTTTTCTCTGGACGCTCAGGGCAGTATCGTATTTGTAAATGGCAATCTCCTTGCCATCGATCATCACCGAAATTGCGCTGGAAGCCTTTAAAACGCCGGGTTCCAGCGGCTGTATTGATTCCACCTTAAGTCCGCACCGGGCAAAATGATCACTGACATTTTCCACGAGCTGGTGATTATTGGCTTTGTCGCAGGCGGATAAGAACAAAACAGAAAATAACAGCAGCGACGCTGTCAGCGCAACAGAGCTGCAATGTCTTAATTTACTTATTGTAATCACAGTGCGACCTCCTTAGAAAATAACCAAAAACCGGATTAATCTACTGTCTTAACCTATTAATACAAATATATAAATTGATTTTTTTACCATTAACTACAGCTTTTTCGCAATGCGTCAACGTTTTTTTGCGACCTCTTTTTGATTATGCCGCAGGCATAATTACAAAGGTAAACCCCCAGCTCCGCTGGGGGACTAGCAAAGTTTGACTTTTGCGGTCATAACGGTCGGAGAGAGTTTGAAATACGAAAAAGGATGGGTAGTTCAATAACTATTACGGCCTCAATGTTATGGAATTAATGCGTCCAGAGTTATTTGGAGCGAGTGCGTTACGTTTCGGTTGTTCATCCGAGACGAGGATATGATTTGCGTCTGCGTCCGGAATCGG
>JBAWXM010000466.1:0-3649 GCA_037144075.1 Lentisphaerota bacterium
TGATTTTTGCCAATCCGGTAGCGGTATTCAGCGCGGCGGTGACCAATTACACGAAAATCAAAGCGTTGGGGATTTGCGCAGGGTTCGGCAATCATCGCTGGGATCTGCCCCGCATCTGCGGCCGCGACCGCTACGAGAGCGAGTGGAATGTGGTTGCAGCCGGGGTCAATCACCTGTCCTTTATTCTCAGGGGCGAATATCAGGGGCGGGACATGAACGAAATCCTGAGCGAGCAGCTTACCGCCGACTGGCAGCCGATACCGATTACTTCTTGCGATTGCGGAGATCGCATCCGCGAAGGGTTGCAGAAACTGATTGATATCTATCGCCGGTTTGGAACGATGATTTTCTCGTCGGAATTCGATGGCATGGCGCATATCCTCTGGTCATGGGGACTGGCAACGCAACAGCAATTACTATCCAGCCGCTTGCAAAATTTCAACCCGGAGACAGTCGGTGCCGACAGCCAGCGTCACGTGGAGCAGAAATTTGGCGACTTCATTTCTACGGCAGCTTCGTCCGCCGATCCGGACTGGCATACACCCATTAATAACAATATAATGTTTGGCGTTGATTTCAGCGAAATATCCGTTCCGATCATCCGCGCGTTGGCCGGATTGGAGGCCATGCGCATTACGGCCAGTCATCCGAACTGCGGCGCGGTTCGCGATTTCCCGAACAATGCAGCGCTTGAATATACGATGGATCTGCACGGCAAAAATATTATTCCGGTTGAAAACCAATATATCCCGTCGCCATTCAAAGGATTGATTACTTCGATCTCGGAACATCAGACCTTGATGGCTGACGCGATAGCACAACAGGACGGCAGGCTTTTTGCCGATGCCCTGGAGGCGTATCCTATGAACAAATTCTCGGCGGACAGATTGCCGTTTTTCCGCCGGATGTTTGAAATTTTTGCTGATCTTACTCCAGCGATGCAGCAAGCAAAGAACTATATAACTTGAAGATTAACAATAGAAAATACTAAAGACAAACATTAAAATTATGAATTACAAAATTAAAGCTCCAGTTGACGCGGCGGAAAGATTCGGGGAATGGAGATATGGGATGTTCATTCATTACGGACTTTATTCCATCATCGGCCGCGGCGAATGGGTTATGTGCAGGGAACGGATTCCGTTTGAAGAATATTCAAAGCTGGCAGATAAATTCAAGCCATCTGCTAATTGTGCCCAGGAATGGATAGCGCTTGCGAAGCGCTCCGGCATGAAGTATGCCTGTCTTACAGCCCGGCACCATGACGGATTCTGCCTGTTCGATACTGCCTCTACAGATTATAATTCAGTAAAAACGGCTACTGGCCGGGATATTGTCCGCGAATATGTCGCAGCCTGCCTGGAATCCGGACTGGGTGTCGGCATTTATTACTCGGTCGGAAGCTGGGAAGATCCCGGTTTTATTGCAGGGCCAACCGCTGCAAAGCAATGGGCTGAATTTGTCGCAAGAGATCATGCCCAGCTCAAGGAACTGATGAGTAACTACGGGAAGATAGACTACCTGTTCTATGACGGCTGTCCGCCTCCGGAAACCTGGGATGCCGCCGGGATTAACGCGGAAATTCGCAAATTACAGCCGGATATTCTGATCAGTGAACGTTGCGGCACAAATGAAGATGTCGCATCCTCTGAAAATCACAGCGGCGGACATCCAGGCAAACTATGGGAAAGCTGTTATACACTCAATGACAGCTGGGGATATAACCGCTTCGACAATAATTTAAAAACTTCTGAGGAGGTAATCGTCCTGCTTACTTCATTGGCACATAATGGAGGCAATTTGCTGTTGAACGTAGGGCCGATGCCGGATGGAGCTATCCAGGCCGAAGCTGTTTTCGTGATGGAAAAGGCAGGAGAGTGGCTAAATCTTAATGGAGATGCCGTTTACGGAACAAACCCCCATCCGTTTGATTACATTGACCAGGAAATTTCCACCGCCAAAAGGAATTACATATACATTGTCCTGCAAAGTGATTTCGGGCCGGAACGCAAGATTTGCGGAATAGGCAATAAAGTCAGTTCAATTAAGTTGCTCAACTCAGGGCAAGAGATTTCTTTCCAGCAGCAACATGATAAAATATTTATTGAAGGACTGGAATATAAAAAAACAGCGGAACTGCCTAGGGTGCTTTGTCTTGATATCGAAGGTGAACCCCAAGGCATTCCCAATCCCCTATGGAAGCCTGACCGCTTCCGCACCTGCTGAGCAATTGAAATGTTCAAATAAAACTCAGACGGAGAATTGAATAGAAGATTTAATATGGAAGAAATTTGTGAACATGGGAAATTGTATTTGTCACTTGGGATGAGATGTACGATAAATGTGGGAAATATGGCAGATAATATTTTCTGGAACTATTTAGATGAGCTGCCGGAGCAGGAGGCCGCTTGGAAAGAATGGCAGTCCGGCTTGACGGGCTGGCATCGTTTTAACATTTTCTATACCCATTATCTAAGAGTGGAAGGCCGCCGCGTCAAACTGCTGAATTGCACGGAATTGTGCGAACACGACTGCCCGCGCCGGATTATCGAAGACAGTCCGTCCAACATAACAGCCATGTGCCCGCTGGAAGACGCTGATCCTATTCAACTCAAGTTCCGGGACATTCTTATTTATTCTATACGCAGGGAAGCTTTGCATCAGGCATTTTGCACCACGTTGAAGATTAAGTTTTCAGGAGATCGTCGAAAGGAACACGAGCATATCTGGCATCTCGGCGACTATTCCGGTACGGAGGTTTATATTACATACCGAACAGCTCCGGCAGTATTCGCTGATACCATAAGTTCGCTTTACCTATCGCAACAGGCTCCGTTTATCCTGATGGTGCCGACGGTGAATAATATAACCCCGGAAATTCAACAGTTCATGGCAAAGAATAATTCCATCTTGCTGTCAATGGCAGACGAACTGCACTTGCAGCCGGACGGATCATTCATGCCCAAACGCGGTATAGCGGAATGCATGAACCAATACAATCAACCTTGTCCGCAACGCTATCAAAGTAGAATATTGCCGATTGAGGCCTACAAATTCTTATTTTATAATGAAAGTAAATGATCATATCTGAGGTAACAAATGGGATATCGAGTTAAGATTCAGAAAGGCCAGAGACCGACCAATCGTGCGTTCAAGGTGGTGATGCCGACTGCCATCGCGGAAGCCATCAAGATGGAGAAGGGCGAGGATTTCGAGTGGCTGATCGAGGACAAGAATACCCTTGTACTGACCAGATGCAATAAACAGAGGAGTTCCCGGGAGGTGCTTGGTGCACCTTCCAGGAGCTAAGTTTTGTCGGTGATCAGGCGGAAACGTGAAAGCTGGTTAAAATATATTGAAGTCATTTAGTGTTGCGCGAAGCCCAGTATTCTTTGGCGATGCAGGCAGCAAGGATGCGGCAAAATGGACGTTCAAGGTAAGGCTGCTGGATGATGTTTTGATCGTCTTCAAGCCTCTTCCGGACAAGATGAATAATGCATTGAACATAACAGTTATATATGGCTGAAAATGGATGATAAGCGTTTTGCTGGCAATTCGACGGATTACACAGTCCAATCCACAATCTCTTGTACATCTGTCAGCGCTGATTTCATTTGTCCCGATTTCGCTGATTTCGTTTGTCCCTGAA
>JBAWXM010000467.1:0-3635 GCA_037144075.1 Lentisphaerota bacterium
ATATCATTGTTATTCTGGCGGTTCCCAAAGGTTTGGCGCTAAATAATTCACGTCACGTTCCGCTGACAGTTAAATTTAAAATTCCGGAAAATGATACATTAAAGCAGGCGGTAATTTTCGGAGCGGACTACAAGGGGTACTCCATTGAAAAAACGACTCTATCCCGAGAAGGATATCTTGAATTTCCAGTACCGAAGCATGGAGTTGCAACCATGATTGTCCTCACTAATGATTTCAATCATCTGCGGTCTATGAAGAAATGGGCAAAATTTACAGACCCGCAATTAGCAGTGCACTAATTATTATGAAATATGTGAATGTAAAAACAGGATATATGCATGTCGAAATACGTTAAAATCGCATCGGTATTGTTTGACCAGGAACATCTTCGAAATCAATCTGGAGCCAGGGAGCAGGTTCTGGAAGAGACTATAAAGAAGCTTGACAGTCTAAAAGGCTACGGGTTGAATCTTGTCGTATTGTCTGAGGGGATCGAAGCCGTGGCGCAGCATTTGGAGGATGCCGAAGAACCTGGACGACCCGGTCCGTTGCTCAATATTTACATGGATTTCGCTATTTCCGAAAAGTGTCATGTGGCGGGATCGGTCAAGCTTTTAGAAAACGGCAGGATATATAATTCAGCAGCTTTTATTTCGCCGTCAGGTAAAATACTTGGAGTCTACCATAAGACATACTTGACGATAGGCGAACTTGAAAAGGGGCTTGCTCCGGGTACTGGCGCCGTTTGCTTTGACACCGAGATAGGCAGGCTGGGAGGAATAATATGTTTTGATTTAAACTTTGAAAATGTACGTAAACAATATGTGGAGCTAAAGCCGGATATCATGGTGTTCCCCAGTATGCATCATGGAGGTCTGACGCAGCAAATATGGCCTTATGAGTGCAGGTCGTTTTTTGTTTCTGCATTGCCGTTTCATGGGGGCGGAATACTGGATCCATATGGGCAACCTTTGTCACTGACTGATTGTCACAAGTCCGTGGCGATGGCCAAGGTCAATCTCGACAGGGTTATGGTCCACCTTGACTACAATCGCGAAAAATTTGCAGACATAGAAAAGAAATATGGAGATGAGGTTTGCATCGACATTCCGCTGAACATAGGGTCGGCTCTGATATACAGCCAGACTGAAAAAAGGACTGCAATGGATATTGCAAGGGAATACGGGCTTGAACAGCTTGATGATTATTTTAATAGATCGTTGGATGCAAACTCGAAAGGCAGAATGCTGACGGGGAAAATATAAACCACGTTCAAGGAGATTATAAATGGAGAATATGGGGGCTTTTCAGTTCAGGGGTGTCCAATTGGATTTGGCCAGGCAGATGGAGACGTTGGATTTCATCTATGAATTTATGGACTTTATAGGAAAATCAGGATACAACACGCTTGTTCTTTATCTTGAAGGCAGAATAAAGACAAAATCATTTCCCTATCCTGTAGCAGGGGAATATTATACTCCGGAAGAAATGAATGCAGTTGTTTTTTATGCCTCAAAAAAGAATATTGATGTAATTCCTGTGGTATCAGTACTCGGCCATGCCGAGCTTTTCCTGAAACACAAGGAAATGAAGCATCTGGCCGAGATAAGAGGAGACGCCAAAAGCACCCTGGAGGAGACGATAAATCACGTATTCTGTCCTTCATTGCCGGAAACATTTGATTTCATTAAAAACTACCTGTCGGAAATCGCTGCTATTTTTCCCTCTAAATATTTTCATGTAGGCTGCGACGAGGTATGGGATTTCGGATGCTGCTCTATTTGCCGTGACAGGATACATAACGGGGAAAGCCACGGAGATATTTTTGCAAAATACATAACGGACATGCATGGCTTCATAAAAAATGAACTAGGAAAGGACATGATAGTATGGGATGACCTTTTTGAATGTTACCCTAACGCATTGGATAAGATTCCTAATGATGTCATTCTGTGTTGTTGGAATTATGACAGGCGTGTTGATTTGCCAAAAGCACATTTCAAGTCCAGACTGGAGGAAGACCTCCTTGCGAAATACGAGAAATTGGGATTCAAATATATTTTTGCCCCGTCAACTTTTCTTGTCGCCAATATCGAAAGCTTCACTACTTATTCTTCAAAATACAGTCCTCTCGGCGGGCTTCTGACAGTATGGGAGAAATCATTGAATTTTATGTATGAGGTAATGCCTCTTGTTCATTACGCTGGAAGGCTCTGGTCTGGTAAGGACATCAATTTTAATGATGCGATAAAAGATGTATTTGGATGTGGAGACAATATTTTCCTTGATGCCTTGAGGAGTAATTACGAAATAAAGGCGACCCATCCTACGCGATTGTCACCGTTAAGTTATTTGGCTGGTCCTGTTACTGAATTCGAAGCCATTATTAAAAGCTCATCTGAGACCAATTCGGATATTTTCTCGCTATTTCTGGAAAGGTGCGTAAACGATAATGCAAGGAATATGCTTGAAGATATTCTAGTATCCCTGGAATGGAAGAAAATAATGTTCAAATTAAGAACTGTCGTCGAAGAGCTTTATTCTTTTGACGAGAAATGCCCTGATATCGCCAGAAGAAAGTATATCACATCTGAAATGGCAGAAATGATAGACCGGTATCTCAAAAAGAAACTAGATCAGTGGAAACGGTTTAGAAAAGGAATCTCTTCGGCTGGAATAGAAAAGACTTTCACTGAATTCAGAAATAAAGTATTAGAGCTTGCCGAGACATCCGCAAAAGCGGCTGGAGTACTCAAAGTAAAGTTTTTTCTACCGGACATGTACAATGCGCAGAAATGTAAATTTACTATAGTATTTGAAGACGGAAGTACTGAAATTGCTGCGGAAGGTATTTTTAAGAATTATGAAATGAATGATGCTTATTTTATTTACAAATTTCCTTATTACACAACCAGGCAACCCGTTTCTGTCAGGATTGAATCGTGGCTATATGGCGGGCTGGGAATAGCCTATCTTGAAATTATTTCGCGCAAAAGCTGTTTCTATCCTGTCTCGATTTGCAATGTAAAAGGTAACGTTCAATCAATTCAGCATATTCTGGTTAATGATCTCAGATTTTGCTATTTGGGTGAAACCGACATGAATGCATTGTTACAGATGCCTGAATTGACAAAACGTAAGCACGGATTAACTCTTGTGCTTGGAGAAAGGCAAGAGGAATAGGAGATAGTATATGAGTAATTTTAATAAGATAAAAATTCCATCTGCCAGAACCGATGATGGTCATAACTATCTACGCGCCGGAGTCGCTAAGAACGAGATCACTATTTGTGATATTGGTGTTATGGTCAATGATCCGCTGTATGCCAAGGTATTGGTTCTGGATGACGGCAAAACAAAAGTGGTCATCATTTCCATGGATGTTACGGCGATAGGCGGCAGAAAAATCAGTCAGGGAATGCTACCGGATGTGGGCGAAGAGTTTCTGCCGGAACTGCGGGAACGGCTTGAACGTGAACTGAAAATTCCCGGCGGCAATGTCCTGGTCAACGCATCGCACACCCATCCGCTGGGGCGCATGTTGTGCAACGATGACGAGCAGGTTGCCAGAACCTTTGATGCGGTGCGCCGGGCGATGGAAAACATGGTTGAAGTCCGCATCGGCTCAGGCTCCG
>JBAWXM010000468.1:0-3608 GCA_037144075.1 Lentisphaerota bacterium
GGACCGTGCGGAGCAATATCAGCACAAGTTTGAACAGTATAAACTTTTTTATTCCGGCATCAAAAATCTGGCTGGAACCATCTGGAGCAAATAGTTAAATGAAAATATTTCCAAGCATAGACCCGATAATTACGCCGGCAGAAATAATGAACTTTCACCAAAGCCTGATTTTAACTAAGGAACTTCATTCATGCTTATAGACTTTATCGAAAATGATATTCATATGGTAGTGGAAAAATCTGCTGTTACTGGAACGCTGTATCTGCTGCACCTTTCGCCAGAACCGTTTAATCCGGCCTCGCTTCCAGAGGCGGAATCGCGCAGGCGGCGCTTTACCATGGTGGAAGTACAGCGTTCAGGAGAAGATCAGGATGACCACCATGGGGCTAAACATACAGCTTCAAATCCGGGCGGTACGGCGGGAGTTCCGGTCTATATTTCACACCAGGACAGCAGAAACCAATATGGCCGCCGGTTGGAATTCATCCAATCAGCGGGAGAAATGATCATTACCTCGTCATATCAGTTTTATGATGGCATTCCCGTAATACGAAGTGAAACAACACTGGAGAATACCGGCAACGAATCAATTCCGCTTGAGTATGTTTCAAGTTTCGCACTGACCGGACTGACTAAAAATACGTCCATCCCGTGGGACGAATGTACCATAATTCATTTGCCGTTCAACAGTTGGACTACTGAATCGCAATGGCGCTCATTCAAGTTGCCGGAACTGGGCTTGACGCGAATGGGTTCATGCGGCTTCTCTTTACAACGTATCGCGGCCGCCAATACCGGAAGTTATGCTGCTAAGGAGATGCTGCCAATGGGATGTTTTGAAAACACTGCCGCCGGTCAGGTCTGTGGCTGGCAGATCGAAACCCACAGCTCCTGGGCCTGGGAAATATCGGATATAGCCGATCAGCTTTATCTGCAACTGTCCGGTCCGGCTGAGCGGGAAAACCAGTGGTTTAAGCAACTTAAGCCGGGAGAGAAATTTGTTTCCGTGCCAGTCGCTGTCGCCATCCTGAAAGGAGATACTACCGATGCCTTCAGGACGCTCCATCAATATCGCCGCCGCATCCGCCGTTCCCATGCCGATAATCGCGAACTGCCAGTTGTTTTCAACGATTACATGAACTGTCTGTTCGCCGATCCAACCACTGAGAAACTGCTGCCGCTGATTGATCGGGCCGCTGCGCTCGGAGCAGAATACTACGTTATCGATGCCGGCTGGTATGCCGACGGCCCCTGGTGGGATTCAGTCGGCGAGTGGCAACCGTCAACGGCACGTTTTCCTGCTGGACTGCAGGAAGTGATCAATCATATCGTTGCAAAGGGTATGCGGCCTGGCCTCTGGCTGGAACTGGAACGGATGGGCAAGAATTGCCCGCTGGCTTCAGAATGGCCGGATGAATGCTTTTTCTGCCGTCACGGACAACGCGTGATCGAGCATAACTCGCTGCAACTAGACTTCCGTCATCCAGTCGTCCGCCGTCATGCAGATGCAGTAATTGACCGGTTGATCGGAACTATGGGCGTCAAATTTATTAAGATGGACTACAACATTGAAATCGGACCGGGGACGGAGATTGCAGCCGACAGCTTTGGTGATGGCTTATTGCAGCATGAACGCGCCTATCTCGACTGGCTGGACGGAGTACTGGCGCGATATCCGGAGCTGGTAATTGAAAACTGTGCATCCGGCGGCATGCGCAACACCTACAGTCTGCTGTCGCGATTAACGCTTTGCTCTACTACCGACAACACCAACTATCTTGCCAATGCCCGCATTTCAATTAACAGCGCCGCCGCATACTGCATGGAGCAAGCCGGAGTATGGGCTTATCCGCTTGCCGAAGCATCGGACGAGGAAGTAATCATGAATATGGTCTCGTCCATGAGCTGGCGTCCATATCTGAGCGGACAGGTATGGGCATTAAGTGAAGAAAAGCTGGATTTGATGCGTGAAGGCGTTCGGGTCTATAAAGAACGTATTCGTCCGCTGATTCCTCATGCGCAACCCATCTGGCCTTTAGGCCTGACAGCAGAACACGGTGCATGGGGTGCATTTGGTCTTCAAACGAACAATAAAATCATTCTGTCGGTATGGCATTTCGACGGCGGACCGGAAGAGATGACCATTCCGCTGACAGGCTTGAATATCAGTGGAATCGCTTGTATTTACCCTGCTTCGCAGCCGACCATATTTCAGTGGTTGGCGGATAAACAGGCCGTCATGGTATCAATGCCATGTAAAACATCAAGAGTGTTTGAATTAACATATACTCAATAGACGATGCATCTGATGCATATCTTCTTTGACTGCGGCGTGATGGCGGCCGGACTTCGTTAGATTTTAAAAATTATTTCCATTATTTTTTGCTGTGAGTTAAGATTGTCTATTGACAAATCGAAACGTTTCGATTATAATAACAACATAACCTTAATTTATATTTAAAAGTATATGCTAATTTGCTTATAATCATTCAATAAAAGCGGTAAAATGAAACGTTTTGAGAAAAAAGCCACAATAAAAGACATTGCCCGGATGGGGGGAGTATCCATATCTACTGTATCATGCGCATTGAACGACAGTCCCAAGGTTCGCCCGGAAAAACGGGATCTTATTCAATCCATTGCCCGGCAATTAAATTATGTGCCTCATGATTTAGCCAGAGGCTTAGTGACGGGTAACTCCAGGACAATAGGACTGAATATTGGAATTGGCGATAATCCATATTTAGTAAAGATTTCAGATAAGATTATTCATATTGCCAGAGAGAACGGCTATGGGGTTCTCACGTCAATCTGGCAGGATGATGAAAGCAGAAAAAAAGATTTAAATATGTTTATTCAAAAAAGCCTGAATGGAATAATATCCGGACCGATTTTTGGAGGATATGACAGCACGCTGGAGAATATCTATAACAATCATTCTATTCCGATGGTAATGATTGGGAACAGCGAATACATGAAAATTCCTCAAATCGGAGTGGATTTTAGAAAAGCAATTTTTCTAGTGACCGAGCATCTAATAAAATTAGGACACAAGGAAATCGGATATTTGTGCATGCCGCAAACAGCAGCAGATTGGCTGGGCGGATTCAAGGATTCGCTGCTTGAATACTCTGTAAAATACTTTCCGGAATGGTGCATTGAAGGCCTGGGAACGCTGAAAGAGGGCTACGATAAGATGAAATTGCTGCTGAAATCAGCATCCCCCCTGCCGAGCGCTTTTGTCTGTCATAATGATCTTTGCGCCTGCGGCGCGTTGCGAGCCCTGAATGAAGCAGGACTGAAAGTTCCTCTTGACATGTCCCTAACCGGAGTTGATAATATCGAGGCAGGCATGTATTGCACTCCGTCATTAACAACCGTAAATTTAAAAGAGGAAGATTTCGCAATTCAGGTGTTCAATCAATTGAAAAAACAAATCGAATTTACCGCAGATCACAAGATGATGAATTTACCCAATATACTTATTGAGCCGGAACTTATTGTAAGAGAATCAACATCGCCCTATAAAGGGCGTAAAACAAAATGAAAAAATTAGTAAGAGTTTAGTTCAAAAAAGCTAAGTATAAATGAATAAAAATGGCAAAACA
>JBAWXM010000469.1:0-3600 GCA_037144075.1 Lentisphaerota bacterium
TATACTTGCGATTGCCACAAAACATTATCTCCCTCAAAGTAACGAGTGCTGATACTTATTCCGATAAGGCCGATAATTACTTCATTGGCGATGGCTTCTATTGATATTTTGCTAAGTTCCTTGCGCGGATCGAGCTTAATCCTTTGCACCATGCCATGATTATAATCGCTGAAATACACCGTTTCATTCTGTGTCTGCAGCGCCGCATTAAGCCAGTCGTCGAAATTCTCCGGATTAACCAGACTGACAGACTGCGTTGAGCCGTCAGCATAGGTGACGGTAAAGCGGGCATTCTCCACCCTGCTTTGCATTGGATTGGTAACCCCGATGAAAAACAACGCCAGTTCAGAAGCTTTTCCTGTCAACGGGATTTCCAGGACAGTCGGAAAATTATCCCATATAGATGCGCAGGCAACATTAGGCCCTTCAGCCGGAGTTGCAAAGCCGATTCCTGAAGGAGAATAAAACATACCCTTCCCCTGCCTGAGAGCAGTATCATCTACTTGTACCGCGTTATGTCCGTGCTGATTCCAGTCCCAGGCATATCTGCCGTTCAAGCGTACCCCGATGGAATATCCCGCCGGGCGTGGAGTCATGTATTCTTGAGTATGGATTGCCGTTAGAGAGCAATTGAAATACTGAGCAATATCCAGCGTTTCAAATTGGTGAGTCGAACTTCTTTCAACAGGATTTACTCTTTCCGTAACTATTTTATTCTCCACCATAAAGTCAGCCGCCAGCCAGGCGTCATATTGTTCATCTTTAACCCGGATAAATACCGTATGGCTGCCGGATTCGGCTTTTATTTTTGCTGCCAGCTTGTTATGAGAGAGATAAATCTTTTCAAGCGCCCCGGAAGTATCCCGGCAGACAATTATTTCACCTTTAGATACTTTGATCGCTAATTCATCACCCGTGAAAACTACAGCCGGATACTCAATAGTTGGAATTGAACTTTTACCGTGAGTAACCTGCAACCGGACAACGCCTGTTATCTCCGTCTCCACAATCAGGTAACAGTTATTAACCGCAGCTTCCAGCGTATAATTTACCGGCGCGTCATTCAGTAAAACATTTTCAATCACAGTAGATCGCAGCGGCAGCTTTATCCGTTTACAGGCATTATTTTCGCAATGCACAGTAATATTTTCCTGCTCTCCGTTCCGACAATAACTCAGCGCAATATCCTTCAGTTTAATATCAGCCTGCGTCCAATCAGACGGAAAGTTAGGCGCAACCTCAATAATATCGTCCACCAGATGGAACCTGATGCCGTAAAGCCCTTCGACAATCAGGCGCAGATACATGCTTGAAACGTCGGAGAAATCCAGGTCCCCGCCGTCAGATACTCCGTGCGCGGACAGGACATGAGTTGCCATCCCGGGATTTTTACCCAGGAAATAAGCATCTGCCAGCGCATCCAGTATCTCAAGGCCGTTCTCCTTCAAGCCGCATTGAAAATACGCTAACGCCAGATGAATGTTTTCAGCCGTGAACAAACCGCAGGTGGAATACTTCTTAGGATACCAGTTTGACGAATATACCAGACGGCCATGCCGGTTGAGTGTCTGCTCATTGCGTAAATTTGTCTCCGTAAACCGGAGCATTTGATACGCCTGAAATATATCCGCGACACCGCAATCGATAGCAAGGTAGATCGTTGACAGTTCAGGCGACGGATGAACAAGTTTATTGCCGATGGTGTCAATAAATTCAGCAATGACGCCTTGCGCCGGCAGCCAAAGTTTTTCCTGAATTGCTTTGAATATTTTCTCCGCACGCGCTTTAAAAACTGCATCCGGATAATCCAGCCGCTTAGCGATTTTCGCCATCAGCAGATTCGCCAGATAATTATAGGAGCTGGCCTGAGCGCAACCACCGCCATTGTAGGAATGCCCGTCGGATATCCAGGTATTGAGGAAGTTCTGGTAAAGTCCGTCATTGTCGGGATCGAGAATCCGTTCCTCCCAGTCGAGAGCCCCTTTTATATCGTCAAACAGTTCTTTCGCCAAATCGAGTCCGCCCTGCCATTCCAGATGATGAAAAAGCATATCGAGCGCCACTTCCTGCATGTTGTAGATGTCATTGCTCCCCAGTTTGGCGGGAATAAAGCCGGTACTGTTCCTGATCTGATGGTACTGAGAGCCCTCATGATCGAGATCGGGCCGGTCTTTACCGTCGTACCAGATGGCTTCCTGTCCCGGAACATCTTTGATTATTTCGGAGAAATGGGTTTTAATGGCAGTTTCAACCCGGTCATGCCAGCCGATGACTGTCGGCCCGTACCAGTTTCTCCAGCCCAGAAAAGGCGCGTGGTAAGCATGCGCCCCGTGATAGAATATGTTTTTATGCCATGAAGCGTCCATCGCCAGTATCGTGGGCGGCACGGTCAGATTTAGCATAGCATCCGGAGTATTCACCGTGACGGCTGATTGTTTAGCACGAATCTGCTGCTTAAGGTAGTCTGCCGGATTTCCGAGTTTCAGCCATTTATCCAGCACGCTTTCATCTTCATTCCTGACAGTTACGATAAAGCCTTCAAACTCCTCTCCGGCATTTATGACGGCAGACATTTTCACAACTTGAGAAGCAGTTGCGGCGGGCTTATTTTTCAGGAACATTCCAGGAGCGCAATCCTGGAGCGACAATGCGTCTCCGGCTTCTACCTCGGCTGGAAAGCTGGAACCTATCCACATTGCATCGCCTCTGGGGCCTTTCAGTAGCGCCCGGTTCATGCCGCAACTTGCAATATTATTCTCACAATCGGAAGCGTTGAAATTGCGCGCTTTAATCTGCGGATACTCCAGACGGCTGATAAAATCAGTCATTCCGCCAAAACCGGCGCAGAAAATAACCCGCTGATCTGTTTTTATCCTGTAATGAATAAGAAAGCCGTCTTCCGGCATTAATGGGAATGCAGAAATATTCACTTTGACGTCTGGAAACCAGGGAGAGAACTGACAGAACTCATATTCCATCCAGCCGTTGCGAAAAATCGCTACAACATCCTCGGAGTTGTGAAACCAGTGTGAACTGACATCCACGTCTTGAGAATAGAAAGAGGGTATTTTTAAGCCGGGTGCTAAAGCCAGTCCGCTCATTAAGACTCCGCTTTTTGCATAATTGCCCCAGTTGTTTTTCGTCCAATCGGTAACCGCTCCCATAAATAAAGGGAGGTCTCCGGCAAAAGTAAAATACCTTTCCTGGAGATCATCATTGGCATGCGCACCATACAGTGTACGGTTGAAAAATTCCCGGCTGCCGATGATTTCATAGCCGTTATCCACCGGCTGATAGCGAGTTCTGTTTGATGATTTCATATTAATACCATTTTACTAAGAACTTAACCGGCTGCGCCGGGACTTTAACCACACACACAAAGGCACAAAGAACAGCCTGTTTTATCCCGCAGAGCGGGATCATGAAGATAATACATTGAGTCAGTGTATTTATGCGGATTACCCGCATAAATACGCTGACTCAAGTTTTTCCTCCGTGCCCTCTGTGAACTCTGTGGTTAAACATGTTTTCCTTGGTTCCCACCTTCATGCTCTTCATGGTGAAACGGGTTTTATCCTGTATATCACTGTTAAATTACAA
>JBAWXM010000470.1:0-3587 GCA_037144075.1 Lentisphaerota bacterium
TCAGAAGTCAGAATAAAGACAGAAGACAGGGAGCAAGGATAAAACTGAATATCCAATATCCAACCAACTGACGAAGGAAAGACAGAAGGCGGAATGAGTTGGCGCTGTGCGCATGGCAAAGTCCTATATGTCCTATATGTCCCATTAAATCAAACTATGAAATAATGATATCAATTGGAGCAGCTTAATGAGTTTTGAATTAACCGGCAAATGCCAGTCTTCCCGCGCCCGTTCAGGTATCGTGCATACTCCGCACGGCGATATTCATACTCCGGTATTCATGCCGGTAGGCACGCGCGGCTCGGTCAAGGCCATGTCCCCCGACGAAGTCGAAGCGCTCGGCGCTGAAATCATTCTCGGCAACACCTATCACCTGTTTCTGAAGCCGGGGCTGGATATTATCCGCGGGGCAGGGGGACTGCACGAGTTCAGCGGCTGGAAACGGCCGATCCTGACCGACAGCGGCGGTTTTCAGGTATTCAGCTTGTCAACCCTGCGCAAGATCGAGAAGGATGGTGTCTGGTTCGCCTCGCACATTGACGGCTCCCGCTTTTTCCTGGGTCCGAAAGAGTCGATGCTGATACAGCGCACACTGGGTTCGGATATTGTCATGGCGTTTGATGAATGCACTCCGTATCCCTGCGAATATGAAGCGGCAAAAAAATCGCTGGAAATCACCACCCGGTGGGAGCAGATTTCACGCGAGCAGCCGCTGAATCCCGGACAGCAGTTGTTCGGCATTGTTCAGGGCTCCACTTACCGCGACCTGCGGGAGCGTTCCGCTGAAGAACTGGTTAAAATCGGCTTTGAAGGCTATGCCGTCGGCGGCTTGAGCGTCGGCGAGCCGGAAGCGAATATGTACGAATGTCTCGACTGGGTCATTCCAGTGCTGCCGGAGGACAAACCGCATTACCTGATGGGCGTGGGCACTCCGAAGCAGCTGGTGGAGGCCGTGGCCCGCGGTGTTGATATGTTTGACTGCGTGATACCCACGCGCCTGGCCAGACACGGCAGCGCGTTTTTGTCTGACGGTTCCTGTCTGCCGGTCAAAGCCGGCCGTTACAGCGCGGATTTCGGGCCGATCGACGATAAATGCGGCTGCTATGCATGCAGTAAATTTTCCCGCGCCTACATCCGCCATCTGCTGAACGTCGGGGAGATCCTTGGAATCCGGCTGGTGACGATCCACAATCTTTATTATTACCTGAACCTGATGCGCCGCATTCGCGAGGCGCTGGCCGCCGGCACTTTCGGCCAGTTCCGCACCGCTTTCAGTGAAGCTGCTTCTGATAATTCAATTGTATAGGAATTTGTATTTTAATAGGGATAGACAGGATATGCAGGATAAGAAAAACCGTTTCACCATGAAGAACAAAAAGCAAGAAAGAAAAAGCCAATACAGATTTACCACAGAGTTCACAGAGAACACGGAGAAAGATAATACAGGAGAGTCAGCGAATTACTGCGGGAATTCCCGCAGTAATTCGCCGGCTGCGGTTTTAACTCTGTGCCCTCCGTGTCCTCTGTGGTGAAAACAGGCTGTTCTTTGTGCGAGAATGGATTTAAAGTCCCGGCGCAGCCGGTTAAGTTCGATACTGTTTAAAATAGGGAGTTGTATCATGAAATTTGAAACGGGATTCTTTGACAACGGAGTTTTGCAGCGCAACGAAAAGGATTGCTGCGAACAGAATTTTAACGGAACCTGCAAAGCTGCCGGAACAGTGCTGGTTTCGGTGTCGAAAAAAGGCAAAACTGTTGCCGGATTGTCGCGGATGAAAGCAGGCTGCTCGGCAAAAGGCCGATTTTCCGGAACCGTTGCCGGCGTTCCCGCCGGCGGCCCCTACGATTTCCAGTTTTCGATTGCGGACGGCAGCGGCAAAGAACATGAAACCATGACGGTGAAAAATATCCTGGTCGGCGATCTGTGGATCCTGGCCGGGCAATCCAATATGCAGGGGTGCGGACGCATGGAGCATGCACTGGAGCCGGAAAAAGAGGTCAGGGCATATTACATGAATGACCGCTGGGACTTGGCGCAGGACCCCATTCATAATCTCTATCAGGCCTGCGCACTGGTGCACGGCGGTAACCAGGAGGCAAAGACTATTAAGAACCCGCTTACCGGCGTCGGCCCCGGCGTGGCGTTCGGCCATAAAATGTGGAAAAATACCAAAGTCCCGCAAGGGCTGATCGCCTGCGGCCACGGCGGCACCAGCATGGAGCAGTGGGATCCGGCGAAGAAAAAACTCGGCGGCCGCAGCCTGTACGGCGCCGCGTTCAACCGCCTGAAGCGTCTCGGCGGGAAAGTTACCGGCATTATCTGGTATCAGGGTTGCAGCGAAACGACTGCGGCGCTCACTCCGCTTTATATCGAACGGATGCGGAATCTGGTCCGGAATTTCAGAAAAGACGCCGGTGATCCCAATCTGCCGTTCGTCATGGTGCAGCTTGGCAGATATTGCGGCGAAGGTTGTGCCGCCTCCTGGAATTCCATCCGCGAACAGCAGCGCATACTGCCGGGAAAAATCAGGAACCTGCTTACAGTTCCGGCAATTGATCTTGAGCTTGATGACACGATTCATATTTCCGGTGACGCTCAGCATGTGCTGGGAAAACGCCTGGCCAGCGCGATGACTTATCTGGTCAGCGGCGGTAAAAAGGGCAAAGCCCCGATTGAACTGGGCTCGGTAAAAGTCATTCAGGACCCCAAAACCAGAAACGCGATTTTAGTAGCCGGGTTCAAGAATGTTGACGGCAAGCTCATTGCTTCAGGCCGTCCTTCCGGTTTTTCTCTCTCCAGCGGCGATGCTCCGATGCCAGGAATTTATAAAGTGGCGCTGAAAAAGAACGAGGCCGTAATTAATACTTTCATCTATGCCAGAGATTTTCCCGGCTGCAAATTGTGTTACGGTTACGGACTGAACCCTTATTGCAATATTGCTGATGAAGGCGGCAGGCCGCTGCCCGCGTTCCACACCGATGTGCGGGCGAGCACCCGTCCGTTCATGAGTTTCATCAGTGAATTTGAAGTAAGCGCGCCGGTTTATGTCCAGGAAACCCGGGAGAACATGAAGTATCCGGCGAAAGGCAAAGCTCCGGCTTTCCGCAAAGCCAGTTTTAATGCGTTTTATGTGTCGCATCCCGACAGGGATAAATTCGTTGACGGAAAACATAAAATATTCTATTTCAGATGCCGTATCAAGTGCGGCGAAGCCATGAATTTGAATCTCCTGCTGGGCTATGACGGGCCTGTAAAATTATTCTGCGACGGCAAAGAGATTTATTGCGACATGAAAGGTACGAATCCGATTGTCAGGGATCACCATAAAATACCGTGTCCGCTCAGTAAAGGCGCGCATGAATTTATGATTGCTCTTGCCTCAAACCGCGGCGGAGCCTGGGGGCTTTGTTTGCGCGCGGAGCGTTCCGGCGGTAAAAATAAAGACGTGCTGCCGTCCGCAATTCCGGTATAAATAATGGTTTTCAAAAGAATTTACGGGTAAAACGAGTATCCCATGCTGGATATTGAATGAGGTTTTAGGTTTTAGGTTTTAGGTTTTAGGTTTTAGGTTTTAGGTTTTAGGTTT
>JBAWXM010000471.1:0-3572 GCA_037144075.1 Lentisphaerota bacterium
TGGAAGTCAGCGTCATTTGATGTTTGCAACTATCATCCGCATCAGTTTTTCATGCTCGTCAGTCCACGGGACAGGCCAGAGCTGCGCCAGTCCGTTTCTGATTTTATCATGGTCGCGGCCGTAAAGTTCTTCCGTCGCCAGCGCGGCGCCTTCAGCGAGAATCAGCGGCTCACAGCCCTGGGCCAGCACGACCCGCATGGCGCCGGTAACACGGTCATCCCAGCTGAGTTTACGGGGAATGTCACGGGTGATCCTGGCAATGGCGTCTTTCAGAAAAGGATTAGTCATTCTGACCAGCAGATCCTGCGCATAGGCATTGAAACCGCTTCCGGTAAAAAGTTCATCCAGTCCTGCCCATTTTTTGCACAGGGCAGCGCCGGATTCCGCTATAAACGCGGTTTCCGCTTTTTTCATCAACGCCGGGATGCCGCGCAGTTCGCTCATGTATTCACACCCCAGCTGCCTGCCGAGAATACTCAGCAGAAAATGAATCGCGTTATGACCGTAAAGCTTAGCTTCTTCAAACGGATAAAGGTCGGATTTTACATGCAGGTTTTCAACTTGCCGCTGTTCAATATCCGGCGCGGACGAGATCAGTATTTTATTGAATTCCTCGACCAGGTGTCCGCGATCCGCGCCCGGACAAAGCAGCTTCAGACCCTGCTTTTCGCATTCTTCAGCATTGGCCACTCCGCTCATTTTGCCGACAACGGTATTAAGATAATATGTCGCCGGGAAATTCTGCCCGACGGCCTTTTCCAGTTCCTCCGCCGCGTGATTATGATTCTCGGCAGTGTAAATAAAACGGCGCCGCTGCGGCTGCATGGCAAACCCCTGTTTGAGCCATGCAGCAATCTGCGGGAAGAATTTTACACTGGGCAGCGCGGTCGCCAGTTCACTGGCATCAGCCGCCGCCTCAATCAACGTTTTAAGATCATTTTCGTCCAGCGGATTATATACTTCAACATTGGCATAAGTTTCAGCATAAACCGCATTGTCTTTCGCTATATTTATTGAAACGTTGCCGCCGCAGGCATTTACCGCCTCTTTAAGTTTGTTGTCAACTTCGGCAATGACAATCCGGTCAAACTTTCCTTTGCTGGCCCCGGAAAGAAAAATTCCAGTCTGAATCGGCCCCAGTCCTATTCCCAGAAATAAACTCATATCTGCTTTTCCTTAATTTATGTCACATTCAAAACTATAAATTATATGCTGAAATAAGGTTTTGCCAGTGTAATTTATTATTTCCGCATAAATCCAACCGGCGGAAAATCGTCAAAAAAGCCGAAACAGGATTTGCCTTTTCCGCCATAATGTGTAATTTAATGACCCTGCCGAATGCATTTCGGCACAAATGGATCCGTAGCTCAGTTGGTTAGAGCAGGTGACTCATAATCACCGGGTCGCTGGTTCGAGCCCGGCCGGATCCACCACTTTTTCTCCTCAAAACAACGATTCGCCGGTTCTCCTGGCTGCTCTTGTCTATTCCTGTTTTCTCCCTTGAAAACGGCACATAAGATAATTATAAGCTAACTGCTCTTTGAGCATTTATTGCCCGGACTATAACGAACCCATTTTTTACAAGAAGCAGTACATACAACTCGACAGCACCGCTCCAAATGATGATTAACACAAAATTTTCTGGAATCAATTTGCAGATTTGCGCCTTGCATTCATTTTATGCTTTGATGGATTTGTTGGTTATTTATTTTTGATTTGCCTTTTTAAAGCAATATGAAAGTTATGAGGACATATGCATTTATGAAAAAGAAGAAAGCAGAAAAAAAACTATCATGTACACCGGAAGATAAAGATATATTGGCAAAGGGTAAGTGGACTCGGATATACCAGCTTGAGCAGGTATACAGGAATGTTATTAAAGAATATAACAAAGGAAATAAAAGTACGAACCATATTGAAGAACTCTATAAAAAGAATTGGGCATATCTCTATACAAATCCCCAAGCGTACATTGAATTTACTAAGGCTATTTGTGATAATTTAGAAGGAAATTCGGCACCACTACTCATAATTACAGATAGACTGAATAAGAAGCAGGAACATACAACCGAAAAGAAGAAAGCCGAAAAGCAACCATTACATACAACGGAAGACAAGGATATTGAAATACAAAAATGGACTCAAATATACCTGTTTGATCAAAAATATGAGGCTTTTATTAAACAATATAAAGAGCAAAATAAAAGTACGAATTCTATTGAAAAACTTTATAAGAATAATTGGCCGGATCTGAATGAAAACCCTGAAATATATCTTGAATTCCTTTGCGCTATTGAGGACAATTTAGATGGGGACTCGGAACCATTGCTTATGCTTACAAGTAAACTTAATGAAGAATTTAATTATGCTGCTGCTCAGGCTGGTCAACATCTGATAAAAGAATTTTCTAGTGTTAGAGCCACCGCCGGAAGAAAGATAGATTCAAGTGGGAAGAGAAACGTTTTCAACGAATTAGATGCTCTAATTGAAAAAGAAAAAAAAGAAAGTAATGAAAAGGGGATTATTGAGGAGTATTGGCAAAATAACGAAGCAAGATGTAGGAAACTAGGTTGGAATAAGCATGAAAGCTTAGAACGAGCCTACCGCGAATATCTTAAACCGACAAAATCTAGTAAACTTCCTTTCCCGTTAAAAGAGCGTTATCCTTGGCTAATGAAAGATTTTTCATTTGTTATAGGAAAACTGGACAATGAAAGTAAATCCTCCTTGACAAATAAAGAGAATGATTCAACACCAGAACATAACCAGTCCAACGAAACAGAGTAAGCCACAGCATATCTCTGTTTTGTGACAGACTATTAGTCTCGTTACTGGAATCCTGCATTACACCCGAAGAGGTACAAGAATCATGCCAATTACTGATTAAAGTTCGTTATTCCGTTACCCCGTAAAAAGTAAGGTGCTTCCCGACAGTTGGTCTCTCGAATGATTGCCTCTTGGATATTTAAAACCCAATTTAATCTAGAGGGGGTTAATTCCCCGACACTTTGGGTCGCCAAAAGTATTCCCCGAATCGGGGTCCCGCAACGAATTTGCTGGTCGTCCGCCTTGCGGACGAAATCTCCAATACCTTGTATGCTTGCATCGAGGTAGTTTATTTTACCTTCCCGACCTCCACGACTAATGGTTATGACACAGATTATCTCTCCGTGTGGCAACGGCAACACTATTCCCGAAATTCATTTTTTCCCAATGCAGCTTGCTGGGCATTCGGAGCATTTAATTATTATTTCTGTTTCCGATTATCAAACCAAACATGCACATAATGCCTTAAAGTCAAATTCTTTTTTATATTTCCTTGTTAATCTTGATGACGGACGGCGTACGTCATCGCAAGTGCTTCGCCTTTAGGTAATTATATTTTTATTCCATTATTGCATGTGCTACAATATAGGCACGGCAAGCATTGGGCTAAAGTGACACAAAAAACAATAAGGAGTCAGTGAAATGAAATTTAAGATCAGAAAAGACCAGATAATCAACAGGAGGGAATGTAATGATTTCGAATAACACTCTAAGCCGATTACAAGAAGCGAGCGCTCCGTTCGTTA
>JBAWXM010000472.1:0-3567 GCA_037144075.1 Lentisphaerota bacterium
GCTGGTTGTTTTAAAATTTTAAAGTTATTGCCTGCGTACCGAATCCCTGCATATCAATTCTTCCGGCATAAGTATGCTTTGCGGAACATACGGCTCATCGCGTTTTTTTATTGACTCAAGCAGAATATCCGCGGCTTTGCGTCCGATATCCTCCGGAAACTGTTTCACGGTTGTCAATTTAGGCCGCATAATGGTGGACAGCATAATATCCCCGAAGCCGATAAGCGAAAGCTCCTCCGGAATGCGGATGCCAAGTTCATTTGCCGCCGCCATCGCCTGATAGGCACAATTGTCGTTAAAGCAGACAAGGCCTTCCGGCCGGCCGGGTTTTGACAGCATTTTGAGGATAAGCTCATAACCGTAGTTTGGAAGTTTTCCGACATCAACACACCAGGAGTCTTTCACGGGCAGGCCGTGTTTCTGCATTGTCTCCACAAAACCCTGCCACCGTTCAGTACCGGAACTGACAACAGAGTATTTTATGAATCCGATGTCTGAAATGCCTCTTTCAATCATATGTTCGGTGGCGAGAGCCGCCCCGCGGACATTGTCGCTGCCGACATAATTAAACTCATTGCCTGGCCAGGTCTGGTCGATGACCACTATCGGATTATGAAAGTCTCTCAATTCTTTTAAGTAATTGGAGCCGGGAATCTTCATCGGCGGGAAAAACAGCAGGCCGTCAACGCGGCGGCGCGAAAAACGCGAAAAAACCTGAGCTTCATGCGATACCAGCACGTCCCAGCATATTATCATTGTTTCATATCCCGCCGCGCACAGCTTCTCAAAAACTCCGGTAAGTATTCCGCCGGCAAAACTGTCATAGAAATTATTATATGCAATCCCGATGGTTTTGCTGCGCCCGGTCTGCATGCTTTCCACAAGCGCATTGGGCTGATAGTTATACTTGAGCGCCACTTCCTGTATCTTTTTGCGGGTTCCGAGCTTTATCATCGGATGTCCCTTCAATGCCTTCGAAACCGTGGACTCGGATACATTGCAGACGTTGGCGATGTCCTTCAGCGATACCATTGGAATTCTCCAAGTTCATTTAAAGAGTTCATATCGACAATATCTATTATAACCCCCGTTTCAAAAAAATTCAAGTACTTGAAATAATATTTATCAATATTCTTATAAAGCGTTTGTAATAAAGCTATTTTGCATTATTACAAACAATTGCAATATGCTATTTAATGTGGTCTTTGCCGCCACCCCGGGATGACAGGAAATTCAGGTGCTGTAATTCGGAGGGTAGAATGGGAACTGGAAAATTACGAAACATTGATCTCAAAGACTAACAAAGACTTTTCAATTTGCAATATTGCCGCTTCCTGAATCAGCCAGCCGGCGCTATGAGCCGGCTTGAGTTGCGATGGAGCTTTTCCCGCCGTTGAACCGGCGGTATCCGGTCATTCTGATGACTTCGCCGCAGGATATCCACGGCACGTCATTTTTATCCGGCAGCCGGTTTTCACGGAACGCCTTCATGATAATTTCTTCGATTCCGGGAATGACATCCATGGGGACACCTTTGGCATCCTCAATGCTTTTGGTGTATTCCGGCGGAACTGGATTGATGGCGCTGGATTCGTAAGCGCCATTGCAGATGATTGTTTGCGCCGAGGCGATTTCAAGCCCGCAAATAAAACTGTTGCCGCCGTTCAATTTATTTATCAGCGCATCCATTACATTTTGACGGACAGCAATTCCCTGTTCCGAGGCAAATTCCTCAACAGTACCATCCTTAAACGTTATCACAGTTTTTGTGTTATCGTACTCAATTTCTCCATTCTGTCCGCTGATAACCGTAACCGGCCCCTGACGCTCAGCGCAACTGTGCGTAACATAAAACAGGATAGTTTTAGCTTCATCCGTCATGGCTTTTATCCAGGCGGTGTCGGAGCTGACAATATCTCTGGCGCGGAACAACCCTGACTGGACGGCGGTAATGGCGGCAGGTCTGGCGAAAGATTCGCCTGCATAAAAGCTCAGCAGATTTAAATAGTGGGCGAGGGCATTGTTAAACGGGCTGTCCAGCACCCAGGATTCTCCGCACTTTAACTTTCCAGCCCAGGCGTTGCGCTGATAGTATTCAAGATTACGCGGCCAGAAACCGTAAGATTTTAAAGTATGCACCTGCCCGATTACACCGTCGAGGATATACTGCTTGGTTTTACTGGTTTCCGGCTGATACATACTCTGATACCCGACCGCAACGAATTTTCCGGTTTCCAGTTCCGCGTCACGCATGGCGGCAGCTTCCTGCACCGTCGCGGCGACCGGCTTCTCCACATAAACATTGGCTCCGGCGCGCATGGCGGCAATGCTCATCGGCGCATGCATGGCGATACCGGTGGGAATGAAGCAGATGTCAATTTTACCGCGGAGCTCCTCCAGCATCTGTTTATAATCGGTGAATAACCGGCAGCCGATGCTTTTCAGAAAATCACATTTCTCTTTCTCTTCATCCTGATTGATGATGGTCGCGCCAGTAATGTTAACCCGCTTCTGCTGATATTCCCGGACAAGGTCGTTATAGTGGACTTGTCCGAATCCGGATACTCCGATAATTGCTGTATTAATCATTTAGTATATTTCCCGTAAAACTATATTCTAAACTGCGGACATTTTCTCGTCAAGTGTTGTTGAGAACCCGCTTTCTATTCTGGAAAGCAGCAGAACAGATCCGACCAGCATGAAATTTGTAACAATATTTGCAATGCCGAAAACTATTGCCCATGAGTCCATATTCATGTTTACCGAGATTACCACTTGAACGCCCCAGAGCCCCAGAGCCAGCAGGAATTTAATGCTGACGACAATCAGCATTCCGTGATGCGGAATGCCGTTGCGGAGCGGCTGTCCGCTTCTGGAGCGTTCCATATCCTGAAGGATGTTCCGCTTGATTATTATCCACCATACCCAGACCGCTATTGACAACGGCAGTATCAGCAACCCGAACCACTTGAATGCGGTGATTGTCTGCTGACGCTGCATCCACCACATCAGAACAGGGATTGACAGCACCGACAGCACGTTGATTATGTCAAACAGCCGGAAAGCAACATGAAGCCACTTGGTCTGAGGGCCGATGGACGGCACAATCTGCATCTCTTCGACCTTGTCAGGGCTCCACGGCGCCGGCGGATGGAATTTCTTGTCGCCGCCCATCCTAAGCCAGAAGATATAAACAAAAACGGCAACGCCGACCGCGACAAATTGAAACGCGGCGGTCCATATGAAAATAAATCTGTACGCGAAATCTGAATTGTGACAGAAATGTTTTACCACATCAATGAAGAGCCCGGCGGCAACTCCGCCAATAATCTGACTCACCGAGACCGCCATTGCCTGGGCCGAGCAGAACTGCCCGAAGCGGGACTGCGGCAGCAGCCGCATATCGCGCGGAAATGATGCGGCTTTAGACAGAGCCAGTTGAAATGAAGCGGTCAGCGTGGTGCCGAGACACAGCCAGAAGAAGTAGTTGCCCGGGAAACTGACAAAAATCCACACCCATGGCATGATCTGGGAAATCAAACTGAATACGGCGTTGTAAGTGACAAT
>JBAWXM010000473.1:0-3564 GCA_037144075.1 Lentisphaerota bacterium
AGGAGACAGAATGGGGCAGAATACGGTAAAAGACATTCTGCAAGACGAGTGTCCAAAATGTGTAGTGATTGTCGCTGCTGCGTGGCGTGTGGAAGTTGTCCAAATTGTTGAATTTTATTAAATTAAGCTGTCCGTCAGGTTTTAATTTTAAGAAAATCTGCTATCTTAAAAAGATGTTTGTGCGGAAATAAAAAAATAAGGGTTGACTTATTGTGAAAGAAATAAAGGTTGGAATCATTGGTTTTGGTACTGTCGGAGCCGGCGTTGCTGCTAATCTGCTGAGTAACGGAGATGTCATTGCCAAACGAACAGGAGTTAATCTGGTTCTTTCAAAAATCGCCGATATAGATATCAAACGTGATCGCGGCGTTAAAGTGCCGAAAAAGATATTGACTACCGACGCCATGGAACTGATCAAAGAAGTTGACGTCGTGGTTGAACTGGTCGGCGGTACTACGATCGCCAAGGATTTCATTATGGCCGCGCTCAAGCTGGGCAAACCGGTGGTTACCGCCAACAAGGCGCTGCTGGCCAAGAAAGGCGAGGAACTGTTCGCTGCCGCCGAAAAATCCAAGGCGGATATCTATTACGAAGCCAGCGTCGCAGGCGGTATTCCGATCATCAAAGCGCTGCGCGAGGGCCTGGTTGCCAACCGGATACAAAAGATTTACGGGATTTTAAACGGCACCTGCAATTATATTCTGACCAGAATGGAGCGTGAAGGCCTGGATTTCGAACCGATCCTTAAAGATGCGCAGGCGCTCGGCTATGCCGAAGCGGAGCCGTCGCTGGATATTGACGGTTTTGACACCGCGCACAAGGCGGCGATTCTGGCATCATTGGCCTACGGCGAATGGTTCGGCCTGGATCCTATCCACATTGAAGGCATCCGGGATATTTCCCTGACCGATCTGCGTTTCGCCGATGAACTTGGTTACCGGATCAAACTGCTCGCCATCATCAAGCAGGTCAAGGAGGACGTTCAGATTCGTGTTCATCCGACGCTTATCCCGAAAAATACTCTGCTGGCTGGTATTAGCGAAGTGTTCAACGGAGTTATGGTCAACGGCGATTATGTCGGCGACTCTCTGTATTACGGCAGAGGCGCCGGGCGGAATGCCACCGCCAGCGCAGTTGTTGCCGACCTGGTGGATGTGGCGCTGAACCTGAAGTTCGGTTCGCACCGCCGCATTCCAGCCTTCCGGATCGGCCGTCAGTACCGCCATATTCTGCCGATGAATGAGATCGAAACCAGATATTACATGCGTTTCCAGGTAAAAGACAAACCGGGCGTGATCGCCGCCGTGTCGAAGATACTGGGGGACAAAGGCATCAGCATTTCCAGCATCATCCAGCGCGAAGGCCAGTCCGAAGATAATGTTTCACTGTTGATTCTCACTCATCTGGCCATCGAAAAACAGGTCAAGGATGCGATTGCCGGAATTGAGAAGTTGAAGGCGGTCTGCGACAAAGTTAAACTTTTAAGAATCGAGGATATTTAATATGCCGGGAAAACATACTGTAGAAAAAATCGGCGGGACTTCCATGAGCCGTTTCGGCGATATCATGAATAACGTGATTATCGGCGACAGAAAAGGCGCTGAACTTTACAACCGCATATTCATTGTTTCCGCTTACGGCGGCATTACCAATCTGCTGCTGGAAGACAAGAAAACCGGCGAGCCCGGCGTTTACGGCGTTTTTGCTCAGGAAGGCAAAGAATGGGAAGCCTCCCTGGAAAAAGTCCGGGCAAAAATGATTGAATTAAACCGTTCTTTTGAGAACATCGGGCTGGATCAGCAGGATGCCGACACATTCATTAATGAGCGCATTGACGGCATAAAAGTCTGCCTGAAAGACCTGGCCAGACTGCGTACTTTCGGGCACTTCACACCGAAAGACTATCTCCCGGCCACCCGTGAGTTCCTGAGCGCTGTCGGCGAAGCTCACAGCGCTTACAATTCAGTGCAGATCCTCAAAAAACATGGAGTAAACGCTGTTTTTGTAGACCTTTCCGGCTGGAAGGAAAGCGAAGCCTGTTCGATTGAAGATACGATTTTACGTAATTTTGAGGGTATCGACTTTGCCGTGTCTATGCCGATTGTCACCGGCTATGCCAAATGCGCCGAAGGCATTATGAACCGGTTTGACCGAGGTTACAGCGAAATCACGTTCAGCAAGGTTGCCGTGCTTACTGACGCCTGTGAGGGGATTATTCATAAAGAGTTCCATCTCAGCACCGGCGATCCGAAACTGATGGGCGCGGATAAAGTTAAAATCATCGGCAACACCAATTATGACATTGCCGATCAGCTTGCTGATATGAATATGGAGGCGATTCATCCGAAAGCCTCAAAAGAAATGGAAATGAAGAATATTCATATCCGCGTCACCAACGCGTTCGATCCGCAACATCCCGGCACGCTGATTACCAAGGATTATGTTTCACCGGAACCCAGGGTTGAGATGATCTGCGGCCGCAAAGACATTCTTGCCATCGAAGTGTTTGATCCTGAAATGGTTGGACAGAGCGGCTATGACTTTAAACTGCTCGAAAGTTTTGCCCGCTACAAGATCAGCTACATAGCCAAGAATACCAACGCGAACACTATCACCCATTATGTGCCGCAGAAGAGCAAAGATCTGCAGGCGTGCGTGGAAAGCATCCGGGCACATTTCCCGGCGGCCGAAATCACCACCAGTGAAGTGGCGATTGTTTCAGTGATCGGCTCCAATATGAGGATTCCAGGCTTTCTCTATCGCGCGGCCAAGGCCCTGGCCGGGAAGCAGATCAACGTTCTAGCGCTGGACCAGTGCATGCGCCAGGTGAACATGCAGTTCATGATCGAGCGCAAGCATTATGAAGAAGCTCAGAAAGCCCTTCACCGGGAATTTGTCGAAGTTCAGTGAACAGGTTTAATCTGTAACCGGTAGTTATTGGGACGCTGGTTTTAGAGACAAAAAAACGGGACTGGAATTAACCCGTCCCGTTCTGTTTATAGTCTGCTTACTTAACTGCGTTGCCTGACACTTCAACGGATCTGTAGAATACTACGAATAACGGCATAATCCAAAATCCGGAGGTATTTGATTTCAGGTCAAGAGTGCTGGTTCCGCCGAGGGCTTTGCTCTTGTCTGTAACCATGTCGGTAACGGCTTTAACATTCACGGTGTCTTTGCCCCAGACTGTTGCGCCTGGTTTTGTGGTGTCGCCGCCGACAATCGGAATTGACAGGCAGTAAAGACCCCAGCTTTCGCCATAAATATGGGCGACATTGCTGCCGGAAGCGGCAATTTTTTGTCCGTTCAGATCATCTGCGACCTGGACTGATGAGCAGCCCTGGACAAGTGCGAGTGTGACGACTGCGGCGGCGAGAAGCATTAGCTTTTTCATGTTTCCTCTCCTTGGTTGTTTCTGATGGAATAAAACATTGACTTTTGCCATGTTCTTTTCCATCAAATTTTAATAATGATCCATATCCTCCATACGTCTATTTTTACATTAGCAAGGTGTATAAATTTGTCAAGCATGAAAAAATAAAAAATGTAAATTCATATTATTTT
>JBAWXM010000474.1:0-3563 GCA_037144075.1 Lentisphaerota bacterium
ATACCGGGGTATCGAAGGCCTCGAAGAGTGCGAATCCAAAATCAAAAGATCGCAACAGCTTTGCGGCGAGCGTCTTGCGGCCGTATTTTTCCGTTCCTCCTTCATGCGATATTCATATCGCCTGTCAGTCGGATCGAAAAAATCCAATCCACAATCCTGCTCGTCTATGTTAAATTTTCAGCCGTGCAGAGTATAAGTGATGCGCTGCTGGATCTGATCGAGCATATTTCCGGATCTAGGCTAAAACTTATCGTGGGCGGCGGGTTCGGCATCTACCTCCGGCACAAGGAACTGCTGAAAGCAGGCAATGCCGGGACGCTGCTTAAAGAGTGGCCGCAGCCGCGTTCGACCAACGATCTCGATCTTTTTCTGAAGACCGAACTGCTGGCGGACTCGGCAAAACTCAAGCCGCTGGCCGACGCAATTCAGCAGCTTGGTTATAATCCAATCGCAACGGCAAAGTATTATCAATTCTTCAAGCCCGGCCCCAAAGGCGGGGAGGCGGGAGGATTTAAAATTGATATTCTGACCGGACCTGTGGAGCGTCTCAGGGAAATCGGGGTTAAAGCCGACAGCCGCCGGGCGCATCCCGTTCCTAAAATCGAATTTCATGCGCATCCGCTGGATGAGGCGTTGACGCTTGAAGAGCATCTGAAACCAGTCGTCATTGAATCCTCCGGCAGGCGTGGCGAAGTGTTCCTGCCGCATCCGTTCTCGTTTATAATGATGAAACTTTTTGCTTTGCGCGACAGGCAGGATGATCCTGAAAAGGATTACGGGCGGCATCATGCCCTCGATATTTATACTATCGTGGCAATGATGACACGCCGGGAATGGGAGGAGTCGCTGCAGCTCGCTGAAAAGTATAAACACAGTATCAAGGCGCAGGAAGCCGCCGGCATTGTCCAGAAGATGTTCAAAGACGAGTTAAGCCCCGGCGTCATCAGGTTAAGGGAAAGCAAATATTATAAAGACTGTTTCCAACTGGTTGAATTCTTGAGGGCGTTGAAAGATTTGTTCAAGATCGATTAACAAGAACACGGTACTTGTCCAACTGTCATCGCCATAAAATCAGTTATGACTCACTGGCTGGCTCCGGTATGCGCATTCGTACATGCTTTGCACCATCGTCAAGGTCTGGCCGAATCGTTCAGAGACTAATTGTTCTCAGAAATGGCGACCATTCCCGGCATCATTGGCAATATTCACATCCGGTTGAATACGTTTTCACCCGTCCGTAACTATTTAACAGGGATGAACAGGATTAACAGGATAGAAACTGGTCAGAGAATGTTTGCGCCTCGCGCAAATATTTGCTGATTTGTATTTACTCCTTTCGTGCTTTTAGCTCTTTTTGTGGTGAAAATGTATTGGGTTTCGTAACCCTTAACTCCTAATCCAATTTTTTTTGAAGAACATGCTAAAAGCATCTTGAATGGCATATTCAACGGTACATATTACCTTGAAGCTAATGATAAGGAATGAATCATAATAGTACTGATTATAGAATCCCGTCTCTGGAATGTGGATGCGTAAAAACTGGATATCACCAGTGCCACGGAGGCTGTAAAAACATGAAAATTGAAGATTTGCTGATGCTGTCAGAGGGTAAAACCCTTGAGTTTAAACGGGACATTTCGTCGCCGAAGAACATTCTGAAAACGCTAACGGCATTTGCCAACACGGCGGGCTGAGTATTGCTGATCGGGATTGAAGACAACAGCAGAGCTGTGCCGGGCCTGGATAATCCGCTTGACGAAGAAGAGCGGCTGTGCAGCCTGATTGCTGATTCGATTGAGCCGCGCCTGGTACCGAGTGTGGAACTGGTTAACTGGAAAGGGCGTACCTTGCTGGCGGTGGAGGTATATCCCAGCGCCATGCGTCCGCACTGGCTGAAATCGATGGGTATCGAAAGCGGCGTACTGGTGCGCGTTGGCTCTACAAACCGGCAGGCCGACAGACCCCTGACTGCTGAAATGCGGCGCTCCGCGTTGAACCTTTCTTACGATGAGGAACCGATGCCTGACATCAACCCGGAAGCACTGGACTTCCGGGTAGCTTCCGGGTTGTTTGCCGGACTGCGCGACTGGAATGAGAACACGCTTGAGACTCTTCATCTGGTCATCCGGCATCAGGGTCGGCTGGTGCCGACAGTCGGCGGCATTCTGCTTTTTGGTACTGAGAGGGAACGCTATTTCCCGGATGCCTGGATTCAATGCGGACGCTTCGGCGGAACGGACAAGGCCTGTATTCTAGATCAACTGGAAATCAGAACCCATCTTCCCATTGCCCTGAACGATGCCTTCGAATTTGTCAAGAAGCATGCGTCCCGTTCGGCAGAGTTTGGGGAATTGCGCCGGAAAGATGTCTGGAATGTGCCTCTGGACGCTATACGTGAAGCTTTAACGAATTCCATCGCGCATGCTGATTACTCGCAGACCGGTGCTCCTATCCGGGTGGCTATCTTCGATAATCGGATTGAGATTGAAAATCCTGGATTGCTGACTGGCGGACTGACGATCGGCGATGTTCGCGAAGGCGTGTCGAAGTTACGGAACCGGGTGATAGGCAGGATTTTTAAGGAACTTAACCTGATCGAACAATGGGGCAGCGGTTTTCAACGAATGGTAGCCTCGTGCCGTGCAATTGATTTACCTGAACCATCGATCGAGGAAGTGGCTTTCCGTTTCCGGATCACCTTCAGCCTGTACCGTGTTGCAGTCCAACCGCAAGCGGACGATATCGAACAGCGGATCATAACGTTGATTCGAGAAAATGAAGTCGATGGCGGTGCATCCACCCAATATCTGAGTCAGACAGTGGGAATCAGTTCTCGGGCCATGCGTGATCGGCTGGCACGCATGACCAAGGCTGGACTTATCGTCGCGGTCGGCAAGAGCGCATATGACCCAAAGAAACGGTATCTGCCAGCCAAAGAGTCCCAAGCACGAGTTTAAGTCTTCTGAGGATTTTGATGATGACAATACGTTGCCGAATCGTTCAGAGACCAATTGTTCTCAGAAATGGCGACCATTCCCGGCATCATTGGCAATATTCACATCCGGTTGAATACGTTTTCACCCGTACGTACCCATTTAACAGGGATTTACAGGATAGGCAGAGTCAGTAAGTTTAGAATTCAGAATTCTAAAGTGCGGGAAGAGTTGGGCAATCTAGCACCTAGCACCTAACACCTAAAACCATTCACTTCCACCTTTTTACTAATTAGTGATTTTGTCAACCTGAATTGTGAAATCAGGCTCAAACAGGGCGGTAAAGTGAATTTTTGAAAGTCAGGGTTTTGGCGGCAAAAAAGATGAACGCCGATTTAACGGGGCTTGCCCGCCGCAGGCGTGGATAGACAGGATAAACAGGATAAACAGGATAAAAACTGTTCAGCGAATGTTTGCCCTTCACGCAAATATTTGCTGATTAGTCTTTGCTCTTTTCGTACTACTATCCGTCATCTTCTTGTTTTTTTAGAAAGATTCTCATGAAGCCATTTTCGTAAGTTTCTAACTCACAACATTTAAAATGTTCAGCGATGCAGAGGAGAATTTCCG
>JBAWXM010000475.1:0-3558 GCA_037144075.1 Lentisphaerota bacterium
ATACATATTCTCATAATATAATTATAATATACTATAAATGTTTTAAATACCGCATTCAAATAAAGGAAAATGGAAATGACAAAAAGAATACCTGTAATTCTTGACACGGATATCGGGTGCGATATTGATGACACCTGCTGCTGCGCAGCCCTGAACTTGAAACTATCATGGTCGCCACTGTCGCGCATAATACGGTTTACCGTGCAAAAATATGCGCCAAACTGCTGGAGCGCGCCGGACGGCATGATATTCCAGTCGTTGTAGGCATTCCCGGGATCCCAGTTCCCAGGGATGAGCGGCAGCTGAACTGGGTCAAGGAATATGACCTGAAAAATTATCCCGGAACGGTTTATGAAGATGGTGTTTCCGCCGTGATTAAAATCGTGGAACGGGCAGACGGCCCGGTCACGATTGTCGCAATCGGTCCGATGACCAATCTCGGCGTCATCACTGAACTGGCACCACATCTGGCGCGCACCACGGAATTTCTGGCGGCTGCGGGTTGACGATCAGGGATTCATGCTTAATGATGAGCGCGGACAGGAGATCAATGTGGCGATTGATTGGAAAGACCTGGAAGGATATAAGAAGTTTCTGGTTGACCGCCTGCTGGGACTGCGTTAATTCCCGGAAATTTCAGGAGATGCTATGAATCTTAAATATAAAGTTGGCCGGAACAAATCACAGGCGCGGTTTACCGCGTTCTGGGAACATGAGATTGTAGACCGCGCGGTAGTTCTGGCGATGGCGCCGAAAGAGAAATCATTTCCGCCGGGCTGGTGCAGAATTCTGGAAGAGGAAGCGCAGAACAATATTGAAACCGCTGCCGTTAAAATGGAACAGCTGTTCGATAATCTTTACTTTGCCGGAGACGCCTATCCGATGTGGTATCCGAATCTCGGGCCGGGCGTCCTGACCGCTTTTACCGGCAGCAGAATTTTTTATGACGTGAATAAAGGCACATCATGGCAGGAGCATTCCGTGCTGGCGCTGGAGGATTATCACCCCCAATTGCAGGCGGACGGATTATGGGCAAAGACCCTGGAAATCAATAAATTCATCAGCCGTCTCGCCGCCGGCAAATTCATTGTCGGCATTTGCGATCTGGGAACCGGCGCGGATCTGATATCGAATATAATCGGGCCGGAAGCGCTGTGTATGGAAATCATGGATAATCCCGAACAGATAAAACGCATTCTGAAGGAATTTTTTGAAATATGGAAAACCTGCTATTCCGCGCTCTATAAACGGATATTCTTTTGAGTTTTTGCATATAACCTGTTTAATATAAGATACATAAGGCACATTTTTTCTTAAAAACGTAGCCAGTAATATATTATTGATATTTTTAATCTGATGCTTGTAATATTATTTTACGGATGCATATTATGCTAAAAACTAAAAACAGGATGTAGCCAGCATGTACCTGGAAAGCATAAAATCAGTTCGTAACGGCAAAATTTATTTCACCCACCTCGTCCGCGAGACCTTCCGCGAGGGCGGCAAAATCAAGCATCGGACCGTCAGCAACGTTTCCAATCTGCCGTCCGAGCATTTGCGTCAACTGAAAAACAACCTGGCGGGCAAAAATGGGAATATCAGCATTGACGATCTGGAACACGGCAGAAGTTATGAATACGGGGCAAGTTATGCGTTCATGCAGCTGGCCAGGGAGCTGGAGCTTGACAAAATGATTTTTTCCCAAAAGGAACAATGGCGGGAAGATGTTCTGGCAATGATAGTCGGCAGGCTGACTTATCAGGGCAGCAAATTAAGCTTGACTAATATGTACGCCGACACGGTTTTGTGGTCTTTCGCCGGACACGAACCTGGAGTCCGTCCTGATATTGAAAAACATTGCTACGCGGCAATGGATGAACTGTTAAAAAGAAAAGCTAAAATAGAATGCAGGCTCGTCCAGAAACACTTGCAGGATGGCTGCGTGGTTTTATACGACATGACCAATTGCTGGCTCGAAGGCGAATATGCAGATTCAGAATATGTCTCATTCGGCAAGGCGAAAGGCGGAAAAACCGGCTACAAGCAGATTGCAGTTGGATTATTAACGGATAGATACGGCTGTCCGGTCGGAGTTGAAATTTTCAAAGGTTCCACTTCTGATCAGACCACGGTTCTGGATGAAGTGAAAAAACTTTCCACAACATACGGATTGAAAGATATTATTTTTACCGGCGACCGTGGCATGCTGACTCAGAAGCGCATTGACGAGGTCAGCGAAAGCGAGTACAAAACTGTAACCGCCTTAACTCATCCTCAAATTAAATCATTGTTCGAGAAAGATAACATTCAACCGGATCTGTTCGATGAAAAAAATATCATCGAAGTTCTCGATTGCGACAATAAAAACATCAGATACATCCTCTGCAAGAATGAAAATACCATGCGGGATGAGCGGGCAACACGGAACGGCCTGATTGAAAAAGTTAAGCAGGATCTCGCGCAAAAAGCCGGCGTTGCGAAAACCAGAGATAAACTGAAAGTGGCGGCAAGCATCGGCAGGTTGTTTGAGAAGCGCAAAGTTGAAAAGTTTTTTGCATGGCGGGTCGGCGACAAAGGCGAATTGACATGGTCGCTGAAAGATGAAATTGTCAAGCAGGAAGAACGCCGGGACGGCTGCTATGTCATCAGGACAGACGTTCCGGAAAATAAGTTCAATAAACTCGAAGTCCTTGAAATGTACAGGAATCTGCAAAAAGTTGAGCAGGAGTTCAAAAATATGAAGACCGTGATGCTTGAACTGCGCCCGATGTACCACAAGACGGATGACCGGCTCAAAGCTCATATATTTATGGTATCGCTCGCGTATTACATCCAATGGCATGCGACACAACGACTGAAGCCGTTGTTTGAAGCAGATGGCAAGTATGAAGATAAGCGCTGGACATTTGAAATTGTGGTTGAACGGTTGAAGTCAATACGGCTGACTGAAACTCTTATCGGCGGTATTGTGGTAAAAAATTGTGTCTCAAAACCAGATGAGGAGCAAAAGAAAATTCTTGAACTGTTAAATGTAAAATTGAAGTAGCCAGTATTGCTTTATTTTAATCATGATTTAAGTGATTTTTAATAAGCATGTTAACCATAAAGTTACAAAAGAATATCCGTTAATGGGCTACATATCTCGGATATCTGTTCTATCGCCCATTATTAAGCACTGTTAAAAATCTTCATATCAAGCGAATTGCGGCACTTGAAAAATGCGTGCGGCGATGGTATAGTTACCCCCAATATCCAATAAAATATGGGTAAATATACCAAATGAAACATGCGGAACAGCGAGGAAAGAAGCTACAGGAAGTGTTGTGTGCCAACAAGATAGCGACCATGTTGGAATTGAAGGAGGAGCTTGGAACGAACTCTACGATGACTGTTTTCCGCGCCTTATCGTCGCTGGGATACCTCACGAGCTATTCGCACCGTGGCGGCTACTACACGCTGCCCTGCATCCCGGACTTCGACATGTCTGGCCTCTGGGCATTCGACTCCGTGGGGTTCAGCCGGCATGGGAATCTTTTGGACACAGTCAAGGCGCTGGTG
>JBAWXM010000476.1:0-3532 GCA_037144075.1 Lentisphaerota bacterium
TGCGATTACGCCAAAAAGCAACAGCAGTCCTATAATATTCTTTGTTAGGATTTTCATGTGTATAATTTCCTTTTTTATTTGAACGCCTTTTTCAGCGGCATGACCAAATCGATCACCCATTTTTTCAGCGGGTGATTTTCCGCGCACGGACCGTAATAAATTTCGTAGCACGGACGGGAATCCGGTTCGAGATTGTTTTGCTTGCGCCAGTCCACCAGTTCCGTCCAGGCTCCGTGAAAATCATTATTATACACGCTGCACAGATAAGTGGCGCAGAGTCCGCCCGGCAGCGTCTGAATGACAATGCCGTCTTCCAGCGGCGGATTCATTTCCGGCGTCAGGGTCAGGCAGGCATCCATCCGGCATTGCTCCGGCGGAGTGCTTTCCGGACAGTCCCAGTATGCGCCGATTACCAGGCTTTTATCATTGAAAAGCTGATTCTTTCCCGCCCAGCTCACCAGTTTGCAAAATGCCTGTCCGACATCCGGCCCGTAAGGTCCGACTTTCCTGACGCTCGCAACCCGTAAATCCGGCAGATTAACCTGATCAATTTCCATAGTTACACCTCACTGATTTGTTTATATGTGAAAAATCAAACGATAGCATTTAATATTAGCCATAATTTCAGAATATGCAAATTATCTACTCATTAAAATTAGTATTTTTTATTAACCCGGATATTTTACCTTATTACTCCGTATTGAGATGGTATCCGGCATGAAGTTTACGGTATTGTCCTGGAGTCATTTTAAAATATCGCCGGAATCGGCGGCGGAAATACGCAGCGTCATTAAAGCCGGATTCATGGATTATCTCATTGATATGTTTCTTCGTGGTCAACAACAGCTTCTCCGCATGTTTAATCCGGACTTGATTCAGTTCTTCGGATATCGTCCTGCGGAAGCATTGCTTGAAAATCTGGCCCAGGTAATCCGGATTGCAGCCGAGTTCATCCGCAATCATGGAGGTGCTGATATCGGTGGCGAATGACAATTTAATATAATTGCGGGTCTCTGTTGCCAGCGCCAGCAGAACATTGGCTCCGGGCTCTTTGACCAGGCCGCATTCAATTACAATCAGATTCATGATCAGATCCAGCTGGGTTTTGTCGGGCTTTGACAGTTCCTGTTCGTCCAGTAATAACCGGAACCAGTTGGTCAGTTTTTCCGGCCGCGCGATTCCATCGTACTGCTGCAGTTTATTGATGACTGCCAGGCCTTCGGAACCGCAACGGAAATGCACCCAGAAGAAAGATAGATCAGGAGAGTAATTGATTGTTCCGCCATGACGGCGTCCCGGAAAAAGCAACAGCCGCTCATTCTGGTTGACAATGAAATTTGTATTTTCCTCGAATATTCCAAGCTGGCCGCTCACGACAAAGATGATCTCAAAAGAATCAATCTTCCGGACAGGATGAATCCCCTGCCCCCTTGAAACAAACAACCCTCCATTGAGCTCATCAAACAGTGCCGCCATTTTTACAACCTATGAATTGTCTCTATTTTATATTAATTTGTCTCCTTGTTATTATAATTCAAACGAATTATAATCTTATCACAGGTTATTCACTTTAATTTAAAGGATATGCACGATGAGAAAATATAGAAATGCTGATATTCAGGAAGTGACAGTTCAGGATAAATTCCTGTCGCCGCGGATGGCCGCCAACCGGCAGGTGACGGTACCGTATTCTTATAAGCGCTGCCAGGAAACCGGCAGAATTGACGCATTCAAGCTTGACTGGAAAGAAGGCATGCCGAACCGGCCGCACATATTCTGGGATTCGGATGTGGCGAAAGTACTGGAGGGCATGGCCTATGTTACTGCCGGAAAATCCGATCCGGAACTGGAGAAAACCACGGACGCCTTGATCGACCTGATTGTTTCCGCGCAGCAGCCGGACGGATATTTAAATTGTTATTTCACGGTTGTTCAGCCGGAGCAGCGCTGGAAAAATCTCCCGATTAATCATGAACTTTATTGCGCCGGACATCTCATCGAAGCCGCCGTTGCCTACTTTCAAACTACCGGCAAGCGGAAACTGCTGGACGCGATGTGCCGTTACGCCGATTACATTGACACCGTTTTCGGGCCGGAGGAAAATAAACTCAAAGGATATTGCGGTCATGAAGAAATAGAACTGGCACTGGTCCGGCTTTTCCGCGTGACCGGCAATCAGCGCTATTTGAATCTGGCAAAGAATTTTGTTGACCAGCGCGGACAGGAACCGAATTACTTTCTGGAGAAGCAGTCCGACAGTCGTGAGTGGCTGATTAATTTGCAGGCCCATAAACCGGTACGCGAACAGGACAAAGCCGAAGGCCATGCGGTGCGGGCGGTTTATCTTTACAGCGCCATGGCTGATATCGCCGCCGAAACCGGCGACAGACGCCTGCTTGACGCGTGTAATAAAATATGGGATAATCTTACCTCAAAACGCATGTATGTCACCGGTGGAATCGGTTCAACAAAATCAGGTGAAAGCTTCACTGTCGATTATGACCTGCCGAATGATTCGGCTTACGCCGAAACCTGTGCCGATATCGGCCTGGTGATGTTCGCCTCCCGCATGTTCAACCTCACCGGCAATGGCAAATTCATGGATGTCCTGGAACGGGCGCTTTATAACGGACTGCTCGCCGGAATTTCGCTGGAAGGCGATAAGTTCTTTTATGCCAATCCGCTGGAGGTGACCGGACATTTCATCGAAGCCGGCCACGTCAAGGCGGTGCGGCAGCCATGGTTCGGCTGTTCCTGCTGCCCGACCAACCTCTGCCGTTTTCTGCCGGTAATGGGCAGTTACCTATATTCCGTCGGCACAAACGAATTTATGATCAATATTTACGCGGCCGGCGAAGCGGAATTCACCCTCGGAACCGGCAGAGTAAAACTGCAGGTCGAAAGCAACTACCCGTGGGACGGTGATATCAGCATCCGGCTTCAGGAAGCAGCAGCCGGAAAATTTACTCTTGGTTTGCGCGTTCCAGCCTGGTCTCCGGAGATTACGGTTAAAGTCAATGGACAAGTGTCAAATAACACGACCGAAAACGGTTACCTCAAGATCAGCCGCGAATGGCGGAAAGGCGATGAAATCGAGGTAAAACTGGCGATGCCGGTAACCGCGCTCCATAGCCATCAGGAAGTCAGTTGCAATTCCGGCAGAATCGCCTTGCAGCGCGGCCCCCTGGTATATTGTCTGGAAAGCATTGACAACAAGGCTCCGCTTGGCAGTATAATCATTCCTGAACAGCAGGATTTTAAGCTTAAAGCCATCGATTCTCTTATCCCCGGCACTATTGCGATCACCGGCAGGGCGTTTATAGAAAATACGGAAGCGTCCGCCGATCTCTATTTCAGCGGGATTCCGGCAAAAGCAGAAACAACCTTTACCGCGATCCCCTACTGTCTATGGCAGAATCGCGGCCCGTCCGAAATGGCGGTATGGATCAGAACGGTTTAACGGCGAATTAGTACATAATAGAGCCAATTGCAAAACTCGCGTTTTGCGGGAATTCAGAAGACAGAATCCAGA
>JBAWXM010000477.1:0-3510 GCA_037144075.1 Lentisphaerota bacterium
CTTCTAATCCTCGGTCGAATCAGCGCGAACTATTTTTCATTCGGAATTGCTGAGCGAAAAATCAGACTTCTTGATTAAATTTAAAAGACTCTTGAATTGAGCTGACGACGCAGCGCGAAATGCGAATTCACGCCAATTCATTAAGTTATCTTTGGTACTAAATTCCTGCCGGGTTCAGTTTCACTCTGCTGTATGATTTCATGCAGAATGTCTAAACACGCTTCTATTTTTGCATGATCTGTTCCAAACGGCCCTACGGGATAATCAGACCACAGTTTATAAATATCTTTAAATCCGGCAGCTTCAACTTCCCGCTTTATGGTTAAAATCCCATTATAAATTAGCTTAATCATAGTCATGCGGTCGAACTGGTATTCCCTTGCCGGTTCAGGATACGGCATCCGCCAGCGGATGCGGTTTTCCCATACCGTGACCCTTGTGGGCTCCTCTATTCCAGCACAGCCTGGATCTCCGCAACCACAGGTCAGGACATAATAAGAGCCGGTTTTTTTGCACGATGCCGTCAGTTCTTTCCAGTCAATGGCGTGTTCTTTGTTAATTACCTCGCCGTCAACAACAATGTCGGCACTCAAGTGCAATTTCCCTTCTTCTGTTTTCGTTTTATTGACGCTAAATTCAAACTTATTCAACATCGGAGATACAGTCATTTTTCTCATCCTCCTCAATTAAGACAATTCCGGCCTTTTTCCAATCCGGGTCTTCGCATGGCTTGTGGTAGCGAACATAAAAACGGTTGTGAACTTCTCGCTTCAGGCGTCTTGATAACTGTACCCCGCAGACGTTAAACTGTTTCCAGTTAAAGCCAGCATGATCGTAACAATTTTCAAAAACAATAACCCAGTCAGCAAAATCTTCTTCCAGGCTGGGCGATATTTTTACCCCGAGGTGGTCTCCGAAACCGCAGATTGCATCGGCAAAATTACCGCCAACATGAATATTATCTTTGTTATCATTGATCCAGCCGTAGGGCCCGTTGCCGAAGTCAGCCATAATATTTATGACATTTTTAGGCGGGATATACATTGCCAGCTCCTTATATATTTTAACCCATTCCGCAATACTTGTCTGCTGCGGGATCAATATATTCCGACAGAGCCTTAATGAAACGGCTCCATTGCGCCGGATATTGATTGCTGCCGCCGCTCTTTATCGACTGCCCGCCGTTGTATTTGATTTTCAAGTCCCATTGCATGCCGTCAAGAGTATTTTTATCATCGTAATCCGGTTCCCAGTAGTTTATGCGGCAATCGGACAACGCATTGACAAACTCTTTGAAACGGTCATCCGGCAGCGATATTTCTTTATATATTACTCCGCTCGGGATTTCTTTCCCGAAAGGCTGTTTGAGCTTCAGATTGCAATTGACATGGGTCTCTTCAATGGTGTAGTACAATTTAGAGACATTGTGTTCCCTGCTGTTGATGTACAGTTTAAACGGAACACTGCCCCAGGAGCTTACTTCAAACTCAAGCTCCTGAATGCTTTCAACGGGGGTGAGCTTGGCGGAGTTTTCAAAACTGCCTGATTGAAATATTTCCAGCATTAGACTGTTGTCATAGTCGCTTTTATTGCATACAATACCGTAGAGCAGTTTACCGTCATCCATTAATCTGGCCGGCACCGGATTTTTGCCTTTAGAAATATAGCCAAGTTTAAAACCTTCCATGGAATCCACCCGGATGGCATTGCTGTCGTATTTATTGTCCGGCTCCCGGCAGAGCTGCACCTGGTCGCGATTTTTCAACCGCCTGGCAAGCTCATCAAAGTTTTTGACGGCAAATGTTCCGGTAATTACGATCTGGCCCAGCGCTTTATCGTCCGGCGAAGGCGCAAGCACTTCAGTTTTCCGGCGGGGCTTGTCCGGCTTGCCGAAATTGATGGCGTCGCCGACATTGTAACAACCGGAGTCCAGGGCTGCGACAAGATGATTTTCAAAATTCAATATCTGCCGTTCCGGCTCCGGCATCTTTATATCGCTGATTATATCGCTGATTGTATCAATATTCAGCCGGGCTTCCTGAAACATTCCGGCCCGCCGGTAAAGGTCGATTAACATTAAATAATCACTTAGCCCCGGCATGTATTTCTCTGCGCTCATATAGGCTTTGATTTCATCAACCGCCATCAGACGAAAGGTTTTGGCTTCCTCCGTCAATGCCTCGTCATCGCAGCACCACGCGGCGCGCATTGCCAGGAATGCCCCGAACACGGAAGGGCCGCGCTCGTGACGTTCTATTTTATAAGCCCGCCAATAACGCTGATGCGGTACATTATAATCACAAGGCTCATTCAGAATTTCTTGAATCGAGGGTGATGCTTCGGCCTCGAGGTACATCCGGCAGTAACCGCAATTCCGGCAGAACTGCAACTCGTCGGCAATGATATCGTGTTGTTCCGGCTCGGGGCGGGTATCCAGATCCATATATCCCCATCTCATGGAATATTCCGGAACCGTGACTTCCTGAAGTGTGCCGCAAAACCCGCATTGCTTAAATTGAACGGTTCGTGTAATCATGATTTTCTTCTCTCCTGTGAACATGTCGTCTGCATAGACAATAATCTAATTCATGGCGCGGCAATTGCCAGTGATATTTTTTCCGTCCGGGCATGAGTTTTTAAAATCCGTGTCATCGGGGTCAGATTTACCACAGAAGTCACGAAGAACACGGAGTGAAGACAAATACACTTCACCATGAAGAACATGAAGGTAATGAAATTAAACCCGGTTGTGACGGAGCACAACCCTCCAGTCAAACCAGTTCTGAAATTCTAAAGTTTTCACCATTCACCATTCACTCCCCACTTCCGGCTGTTCCACTTGGACATTGGATATTCCTTGTTGGATATTGGATATTCCTTGTTGGATATTGGATATTCCTTGTTGGATATTGGATATTCCTTGTTGGATATTGGATATTGGATATTCCTTGTTGGATATTGGATATTCAGTTCAAAATTCCTTAGCTTGATAGCTATGCGGCTGACCCTGCCAAATTTCTTATCCTGTCTATCCTGTCCATCCCTGTTAAACATTCCTGTCTTTTAGCTGCGGATAATATTTTTTGTATTTTTTTCAATTACCGGTTGCTTTTGTTTTAATTATAATTTATAATATTAAGTATTGACTGAATTAAGTAAGGATAAAGGAATAAAAACATGCTTGACCATGAGAAAAGTAAATACAGGGAACGGTTGTCCACTAATTACACGAATGAACACGAATGAATATTTTGCTGTGAATTTGATTTTGCGTCACAAAATCAAACTCACAGCAAGCGCTTCTGTTTTATTAGTGCCAATTAGTGCCATTCGTGGATAAAAAGTATTCCTTTGTGTCTTTGCGCCTTTGTGCGAGATAACGTTTTTTAGTAACAAATAAACAAGTATGGAGAATATATTATGGCTAAATCAAAATATGATGAAAATTTTCCGGCGCGGGCAGGGGAATACGCGGCCAATGGACTGAACAACCGGGAGATCGCGGCGCGG
>JBAWXM010000478.1:0-3490 GCA_037144075.1 Lentisphaerota bacterium
CAGACAAAAAAGACCCCGTAATTTTTCATGCGTTATGGAGCCGTTAAACTTGACAGGTTTCGCAAAATATTCCGAAGTGATTTTGGGGGCTGCCAAAGAATACTGCAAATATCGTGCTTGCGATTCTCTTTCTCAAGCTGGACGCTTGAGGTACTCTAAACAACACCGGCGGTGCGACATTTTCCCTGATATTCAAGCAACGAAAACACTATCCAGCCCAATCCTTGCAAAGACTCTTTTACTAGCTTTAAGAATGCAATCCGGTATAACAAGCTGCGGAAACTGTCATTTAGACGCTGATAAAAGCCATGTTAAGCGCGTATCAAAATTGTAAAAAGCCAAACGCGGGTTAAATTAACGGATGCGAAAGTTGAAAGTGCGCCGCAATTGATTGAAGGATGGCTATACGCATGAAGGTTACGTCAAAAATTTGTATGACCAAGGATGTCGGCACCAACGGCAATCTTTTTGGCGGCAACATGCTGGCATGGATGGATGAAGCGGCGGCAATATTCGCGCAGCAGATAACCGGAAAGAATGTTGTCTCCGTGCGTTTTGCGGAGATTATTTTTAAAAAACCGGTAAAGCAGGACGATGTTATCGAGTTTTATTGTGAAAACATAAAACAAGGGCATACCAGCGTCACCTTCGATATTTTTGCTGTGGTTAAAAACGAGGAAGTGTTCCGCACGGAATGTACGTTTGTCGCAGTGGATAACAACGGGAGGAAAACCCTGATTGAATGGCCGGATGAGAATCAAAATCAGTGACTTCGGGAATTTTATTTTTAGTGAAAATTTTAAAAATAACTTGAATGTTTCACGGAATCAATACATTATAATTTTTTTGCTCCTGATGACATATCTTAAATTTAATGACTAATTATGGAATGGTAACATTATGGCTGGAAACAAACTGGTAATCGTCGAGTCTCCGACCAAAGCGAAAACAATTGGCCGCATGCTTGGCGCCGAATACACGATATTGGCTTCGATGGGACATGTGCGCGACCTTCCGGAGCGTTCAATCGGCGTGGATATTAAAAATCATTTTACGCCGCTCTATGTGGAAAATCCGCGCAGCGCGAAAGTGATGAAAGAAATCAGGGCCGCCGCGAAAAAGGCTGACAGCGTTTATCTGGCGCCCGACCCTGACCGCGAGGGAGAAGCCATTGCCTGGCATTTGCAGGAATTGCTCAAAGGGACATTCAAAGGCGAATTCCGGCGGGTGGCTTTCCATGAAATTACCAAAAGCGCCATCGAAAAGGCGTTCCAGAACACCTCCGAAGTCAATATGAATCTGGTTGATTCGCAGCAGGCCCGCCGGGTGCTTGACCGGCTGGTCGGCTATATGGTCAGCCCGCTGCTCTGGTCGCAGGTGGAAAAAGGCGCCAGCGCCGGACGCGTGCAATCGGTCGCGCTGCGGCTGATTTGCGAACGCGAACGTGAAATCCTGGCATTTCTGCCCGAAGAATTCTGGAACCTGTCGGTGATGCTTAAAAACAAAACCGGCGACGAGTTCGAGTCCAGGCTCTTTAAGATCAACGATGATAAATTCAGGATCGGCAATGAAGGCGACGCCCTGAAGGCGTTTAACGCCATTGAGCAAAGCAAAGATTTTAAAATCGCATCGGTGGAATTCACCCCGAAGACCCGCAATGCGCCGCCGCCGTTCACTACCAGCACACTGCAGCAGGCGGCGAACAACCTGTTAAAATTCTCCGCCAGCAACACCATGCGCATCGCCCAGCAGCTTTATGAAGGCATGGACGTCGGCGACGGCGTGTCCGCCGGTTTGATCACCTATATGAGAACCGACTCGGTAGTCGTGGCAAAGGAAGCACAGCTTGCCTGCCGCGATTTTATCGCAGGCGCTTACGGCAAGGAATATCTGCCCGGCAAGTCGAATCTGTTCAAAAGCAAAGCCGGCGCGCAGGAAGCGCATGAAGCGGTCCGGCCGACTGACGTGACCCGCACGCCGGAAGCGCTGGCTAAATATCTTGACGCCACCCAGCTTAGACTGTACACCCTGATCTGGAAGCGTTTTGTCGCCAGCCAGATGGCTCAGGTCGAACAGCGCCAGACGACCGTGGACACGGACGCCAAAGGAACAGACGGCAAAAAGTATACATTCCGCGCCACTGCGCTGGTCACGGTATTTCCAGGGTTCATGAAAGTCTACGATTCGATAAAAGCCGGAGACGGCGAAGAGTCCGCTGAAAGTCCTTCAGAAGTTCTCGGCAGATTGCAGCAGGGCGAATCCTGCTCATTGGAAAAAGCGCTGAAAGAACAGAAATTCACCGAGCCGCCGCCGCGCTTCACAGAAGCGACCCTGATCAAGGAACTTGAAACCAACGGTATCGGACGCCCGTCAACCTATGCCACAATTATTCAGACCATTCAGACCAGGGAATATGTGGCTAAAGACAAAGGCAAGCTCTGCCCGTCGGAACTCGGCTTCAGAGTCAACGATTTTCTGCTGGCGAAGCTGCCGGATCTGATTGAAGTGGATTTCACCTCCCGCATGGAACTGCATCTGGACGAAGTTGAGGAAGGAAAACTGGGCTGGACCCGGATGCTGGATGATTTTTACTCAAAATTCGCCAAATGGCTGGATACCGCCAAGAATGCGGGTTCGCCTGAAGTCAGCAAAGCCGCCGCGCTTGTAAACATGCTTAATCAGGTCAAATGGGCGCCCGCGGAAAAGAGCGGACGGCGCAGTTATGACGATAAGAAATTTTTCAATTCAGTCCGGGAAAAATTTGCCACGGATAATAAGATCACCGCCCGGCAGTGGGACGCGCTGATCGGGCTGGCGGCCAAATATTCCGTGCAACTGCCGGAGCTTCAATCAGTTGCGGCCAAACATAACTTCAGCAGTGAACTGGCAACTAAATCCGAAGAAGTAAAAGTTTCTGAAGAAAGGCGCCTGCAGAATACCGCCACCGCCGATGACAAAAGCAAGTATGTGCAGATATTCTCCGCATTCTCCGGGGTAAAGTGGGAGCCGCCGCAGAAGAACCGCGGCAGAGTCTACGACGACAAAAAATTCTTTGATTCCCTGAAAAAACAGGCTGATTCAGGCAAAACTCTTTCCGACAAGCAGTTGAATGTGATTGCCAGGTTCGCGACAAAATACAAAGACGCGGTTCCGACATTTGAAACCCTGAGCGGCCTGCTGGGCATTACTGCCGCCGCGGCGCCGGATGCGGAAAAAGGCGAAGGCGAAGCCGCCGCTCCTCAAGCTGACAACGAAACCGGCAACCTGCTGAAAGTTCTCGCCGCCGTCACTGAATGGGAGGAACCTGCGAAGAAAGGCAGCAGAACGTTCAACGATAAGACTTTCTACGAATCGCTGGCCAAACAGGCCGAAAGCGGCAGGACGTTGAGTCCGAAACAGTTGTTCGCGTTGAAGAAAATGGCGAATAAGTACTCCGGAAATAAAGAAGAGTAGGCTCATTTTCCCGCTATCTGCCGCTGATACAGCAGCA
>JBAWXM010000479.1:0-3474 GCA_037144075.1 Lentisphaerota bacterium
TAGATTTTATCACGGGATGAACAAAATTTAGCGTCGTTAAACAGGATTACGGAATAGAATCTTTGATTTTTGTTGAATAATTATGCTGAAAATGTTGTTATGACGAATTATATTATATTGTTATTGTTACTAACTGCTTTATTTACGTTTATATAAGGATATGCGTTGAAGTTGAAGCCGCAGATGAACGGCATATTAACGCAATACGATAAAAATGCAAGAGAACATGGTTCGCTACAAGGAACTGTACCGCTTCGTTAAACCCTATCGCGGTCTTATCGCTGTGTGCATAGTTTTCCACATGTGCAGCACCTGCTTGGGCCTGTTAATGCCCTGGGTCATGAAAATCATCATTGACAAGGCGCTGGGCGGCTCCGACCTGAGTCTGCTTTATGTGCTGCTCGGCGGTATCGTCGTACTCTACTGGACCAGGGCTTTCTTCTGGTACACCAGCAACTATTTTACGAATTATCCGGTGCTGCGGATGCTTTTCGACCTCCGCGTCAAACTTTTCAAGCACCTCCAGAGCCTTTCGCTCCGTTTTTATCAGGAGTACCGGACTGGCAAGCTGATTTCGAACATCCTGACCGACGTCTCGGTACTGCAGGGGATGGTTTCTACCGTGATCGTCGGGATGGCGTCCAGCATGTTCGCCCTGGTTTTCGTGACTTGCGCGCTGATTTTCCTCAGTCCGACGCTTTCGCTGGTGTGCCTGTTCGTGCTGCCGGTGGTTTATTTTGTATTTTCCCGCTTCAAGCGTGTTCTTAACCAGAGATCCATGGTACTGCGCGAACACATGTCCGAAGTTTCAGCTAACCTGGCCGAAGTCATCAACGGCATCAAGGTGGTCAAATCCTTCGGCAAGGAGCGGACGGAAAACCGCAATTTCATCGGGATGTTAAAGCCCACTTTTGATATGTCGCTTGACCTGGCCATGAAGAATACCACGCTGGCGATCATCATGGACCAGCTGGCAATCTATACCCACGTCACCGTGCTCGGCATCGGCGGCTATATGGTTTCCAGGGGAAATCTGACCATCGGGAGCCTGGTAGCCTTTTACTCTTACATGCAGATGTTCTTCGGGCTGGTTGCCACCATGACCAACTTCGCGCCCGCGATCAGCGACGGTTCCGTAAGCGCTGAACGCCTGCTCAAACTCATGAACGCGGTACCGGAAGTCAAGGAGAATGATCATCCCGTCCGGCTGGAGCATTCGAAAGGGCATGTGCTTTTTGACAAAGTCGGATTTCATTATGCCGTGAACCGTCCGGTGTTGAATGCATTCTCGCTTGACGTCACTCCCGGCCTGAAAGTGGCGCTGGTCGGCCCGTCCGGATCCGGCAAGTCCACTATCGCCAGCCTGCTCATGCGTTTTTTTGACGTGAACAGCGGCAGAATCCTGCTTGACGGGGTGGACATCCGCGACCTCAGCATTGATTCGCTCCGCCGCAATGTCGGCATTGTTCTTCAGGAGTCTTTCCTGTTCAGCGGCACGATTGAGGAAAATATCCGTTACGGTAAACAGAGCGCCACATTCGAAGAGATCGTCGAAGCCGCGAAGATGGCCAACGCCTACGAGTTCATCCGGGATCTGCCCCGCGGCTTCAAGTCCGAGGTCGGCGAAAACGGCGTATCCCTCTCCGGCGGTCAGAAACAGCGGATGGCCATTGCCCGCGCGGTACTGCACAACCCCGCAGTTCTGATCCTTGACGAAGCCACCAGCGCGCTGGATACGGTCTCCGAATCGGTCGTCCAGCAGGCTCTGGACAAACTGATGGAGGGGCGCACCACCATCATTATTGCGCACCGCCTCTCCACCGTGCGCAACGCGGACATAATTGTCGTGCTGAAAGACGGCAGCATGGTCCAGCAGGGCAGCCATGAAAAGCTGCTGCTTGAAGACGGCGTTTACCGCGAACTTTACGCCATGCAGCTCAAAGAGCAGAAGGAAAAAGATACCGACGCCTCAGCGCTTGGGCTGGAAGGGGACGAAATCGTCATTGCCCGCCATCTGCCGGACAGGGAAAGGACTTAAGCTATGGCATCCGGAAATAAATCCAAGTTGAATCTGAGAATACGCCTCTTCGCCATTTTCGGTTTTCTCGTCGCTTTTCTGATAATTTGCGGAGTTATTTCGCTGTTCCTTATTGAAATTGAGGATGTTATCTATGCCGACGGCAAAATCATGCCGGAAATGCCCAGCGACATTGTCGGTCACGTTGACGGTCGGGTCGTCAAACTCAACTGCCAGGAGGGCGACGACGTCAAACAGGGCGATGTCATTGCTGTAATTGATTCCATCCAATATGAAGAAGAATATGTTTCAAGCAACTCCGCGTTCAGGGAACTTGTAGCCGAACTGGAAGTAAAAAAGGCTGAACTTGCCGCGCTGGAGCGCAACCCGCTGCCAAAGGAGTTCTGGTACGCCGAAACCAACTTGAATGAGTGCAAGGAGAAGGCGGTTATGTCCTCAGACCGGCTCGAACGCTATATGCGCCTCTTCAAAATCAACGCGATCTCGCAGAAAGACTTTGAGTCTACTAAAATTGAGAATATCGAGGCTCTGGCTGCGCTCTCCCGCGCCCTGGAAAATCAGAGCAAGGTCAAAAGCGGCCTGGGGGAGAAATATATTGAAAAGGCCCAGCGCGACATTGACCTGGTCCAGGCGAAGCTGGATGGTCGCAAGGCCGCGCGCGATCTCGCCGCCAAGCATATCGCCGAGTGTAAAATCATTGCTCCCGCCTCCGGCCGGATCGTCAACATGCCCTGTAAATACACCATGTATGTCGAGAAGGGTAAAGTCGCGGTAAAGATGGCCACCGGCACCATGCTGAAAGGTCTTGCATACGTGGACGAAGGCGTTGTCAGGAAAGTCCGCCAGGGACAGGACGTGCGCATTTCCAGCGGGGTTTTCAACCGTTTTGAATTCGGCAATTTTTACGGTAAAGTAGACCGCATCCGCGACGTTCCGGAGGAAATGAAAAATTCAAACAGCATGAAATATCCGGTCGAAATAATCGTTGACCCGGAGGGCAGAACACTTAAACTCGGTTCCAGCGCCCAGTTTGCCATTGTTACCGGGCACGAGCCGGTAATCTACTCGATGCTCGGCATTTCCAAGGAGGACTTCAAGCGTCAGCGGGAACGTGCCAACCTGAGAATGTCCCAGCCCGCCGGAAGGTAAAATCTGTCCGACCTGTCCGGCCCGACCAGTCCGACAGATTCCAGCAATTCCGAATGAAAAATAGTTCGCTCTGATTCGACCGAGGATTAGAAGGCGGCAATAAGTTTTTATTCGCGCTCGCGTCATTTTCAGCCATAATTGCCATTTTTAAAAGTCTTAGGAGCTGTCAAGAAATAAACTTGACAAGTCTCGCGAAATATCCCGAAGAGATTTTGGGAATTGCCGGTAAGGAGCATACCTGAAGGTATGTAACGAACCGGCAAACACAAAGGCATTCGGGAGAAGCG
>JBAWXM010000480.1:0-3458 GCA_037144075.1 Lentisphaerota bacterium
ATACCGGGGTATCGAAGGCCTCGAAGAGTGCGAATCCAAACTCAAAAGATCGCAATCCCGCAGTTGCGAGATGAATGCCTTGCGGTCGTCTTTTTTCGATCCTCCCTCCGGCGATATTTATATCGCCCGTCAGTCGGATCGAAAAAATCCAATCCACAATCCTATTCATCTATGTTGAATTTTCAACCGCGCAAGTATATAATCCCTGATTTCAGAGCACCGATTTGATCTCGTGCTCCAGGCTGTCCGACTGCCGGTAGACAATTCTGGCAGCCAGTTCGACCGCGACTATCGCTTTTTTATATTCCGCGGGAATGCGGTCAAGCCGGTCACTGAATTTCCTTCTGAAAATCTCCGGCAGATGTTCCAGAATTATCTTATCCTGAATAAGTTCCGGATGCGCTGTCAGATAGTTTGAGATGGCGACATTCTTGGCATTGATCTGGCGGCTGAGCTGCTCGGTCAGGTCGGTCAGCTTGATGCCGGAAACCTTGAACTGCGAAAACAGCCAGTCGGCTTCGCGGCAGGCGCTGCTCTTCAGGCTGTTCATAATCTCGGCGACCAGCTCTTTTTTTACGCTTTTAAATTCTTCCGGATCGAGCATCAGTCCGCTCAGGATTTCGTAGGAGGAAGTAATCACCCCGCACTTATTGGCCGATGCGTCTTTCACTATCCAGACGCCGACCTCCTGGAGCTTATCCCTGGCCGCAGGCGTGATGAATGAATTAGCCCCTTCAACAATCGCCAGCGAACTGTTTTTTCCGCCCGGGCAGTAATCCTGCCAGTTGGATATTTCAATGGTTGACGGCCTGCCGCCGCACGGGATGAAGATATCAGCATAGTTGTAAAGATTGTTCTGGAACAGTTTCATGAACTCATCGCGGCTCAGCATTTTTTCCACCAGCCTGCCGCCGCGGCAGGAAATCATCCGGTGCCGTTCTATTCCTTCGATCTTTTCCGGTCTGGAATAGACAATATAGGCACCCTCGCCTTTGAGTTTTTCCGGCTTGAAAGCGTCAAGATTAGACTTCAGCACCAGTAGCGCAAGCTCATCCCGGTTGATTCCATCCGGGTCGAACAATGCGGCAGGGCCGTCAGTGATCGCCACAATTTTCAGTTTCGGATAAATATAGTCGCCGTCTTTCTTCTGCAGCAGCAGGTTTAGTTCATTGCCGGCCACGTCACCGTATGGACCGCCAGATATCTTGATGGAGAAGGCGTCTTTTGCCGGATTGATGTTCAGCTCGCTTAATGTCTTCAGCAGATACTGATGCACGCCGAACGAGGTTACGCCGTATTCCTTATGGTTGATGCCGCGGTCCGGTTTGCCGGAGATCAGTCCGGACTTGAGCGTATAGCCGTTCCTGTCGGCATAATTGCCGATCCATTCGATCATCACATCGAACATATTTTCATCCGGCCCGATTTCGATGATTTCCTTGTTATCAATATAGTCAACGATTCTTGGATTCTTCAGCTTGTCGCGCTTGTCATAATTGATCAGTGACAGAAACGCGTCGCAGATGGCGCGTTGCGCTTCAAACAGCGTCGGCTCAAACTGCCGGTTTTCGGGTAGATTGAGCAGCGTGATCATTTTCGAGCCGCCCTCATAAATGTCTTTATTCTTCATGTGCTGGGTGTGCGCCAGCACAAAGCCTTCGCGGAAGATCTCATCCTTGGCAAATTCGTAATTATCCCGCTGCTCCAGTTCGTTGGCGCTGCTTTTCGGCACAACCGTGCGCCAGCCGCCGCGGGCGATTTCGGAGAAACGCACCTGGAAACCAATTGCATTTTCGCGGTAGAAATAGAAAATTCCGAACGGACGGTCCTGCGGAAAGGAACTGCGGTATTTTTCCGAAATACTCTCATAGAATGCCATAAATGAGGGGTCAAGGCGGAAAGACAGGGCGGCTTTGTCCTCGACGAAAAAGTTTGTCTTGCGGATGTTCTGCAGGAAATTCAGGGCGCAGCGGAAAACAGTCTTGACGCTGGTATCCTTCTCGTACATGCCGGTATTGATATCGCTGATTTCCTTCCCGATCTTGCGCGCCTGGCTGACTGCTTTTTTGTCGCTCTTTTCGCTTTCCGGATCAAATTTAGCGTAGAAATAAGCGACCATATCAGTCAGAATAGACGGATACAACGCCATAAAACGGTAAATATCGCTGCTGTTGTAAGCGTTGCGGTCAACGAAGGAAAGCTGGGTGTGGACAAACTCGGCGACAGACCGCATCAGGTTGGTGTCCGCCAGCGAAAAAGAGAGCTTGGTTACCAGTTCGCGATGAAACAGATCGAGCATGTCGACCCAGTTGACCAGTTTCAGTTCGCGCAATAACTGGGTTACTTTTTTAGAACCGGGGGAGATATCTTTGTCCGACGTCAGATAAAGCGTGTTCACCACCACCGGCATGCGGGTGAATGCATGAACATCATCCTGACGTGTCAGGTCGCGGAAATATGCCCGCTCAATATTGAAGCCGCTGAGATGCACCGCGTCAATCAGCTTGTAAAGAAATCCGCCGCGCTGCGCCGCGCAGGTGCGGGCCAGCGTCAGGCGCAACTCGCGCCCGCTCGCTTTTTCAATTCCGACATTGATAAAATCTTTGTCCTGGGCGTCAAGCGCCCATTTCAGGCGTTCGGCCAGTTTTTCCGCGTTAAGGTCGGAGACCCCGCGCCAGTTGATGCGTTCATAGATTTCCTTGAACTCAGGATCGATCTTCTTGAACTTTTTCTTGTAGGCTTCGGACAGTTCCTTGAAGGAAATCGCCGGTTCTCCGCCCAGCGGAATCTTGTCGGCAATGGAGTAATATTCGATCACCAGCGTGCGGGGCGCGTTATTGATGACGATCTTCTGTTTTGACTCATGCACTACAGCGCCGGCAATATTATGGACGCGCATCATCCGGCTGGTGACCAGCAGATTATTCTCGGCGCTCTTGAGATAGATTAGAATGATATTGCCTTCGCATTCGATCCGCTGAATCCCGGTCTGACTGTCAATATTGAATAAGTGCGGCAGTATCTGTTCAATTTGTGAAGGCGTAAACGTTTTGAAAAAGTAATCCGGCATGATCTCCTGAAGCAAATCGTACCAGTATTTCAACTTTTCCGCATGTTGTTTGACAATCCCGTCCATCACGTTCTGTCCCGAAACCATAATCACCTCCGTGTTATTAAAACTTGCATTAAGCACAACTGCCTAAAAATGATTCAGCTATATTAATAGATAACTTCTATTAATATACCTGCCAAATCCAGTTTAGTCAATATCTTTGGCATGTTTCAAATAATGGTTAAAGATAATTGACACTTTTTTGAGACGCATCCCTTGAGAGTCGCAGGCTCGAATCATGTTGCAGGGACGGATTTTAATCCGTCCACTATCCCCCCGCACATTTTGAGCGCCGCAGGCTCGAATCATATCAATCCTTATATGTTTCGTTCCTACGGAACTCCAA
>JBAWXM010000481.1:0-3420 GCA_037144075.1 Lentisphaerota bacterium
GGTTGTAGCGCCGTCCGTGCCGGACGGGGGATCGGAACTCCTCTCGCAGAGCGAGAGCGATACCCCGGTATCGGCAGCCTCTCAGAATACGAACCAATTCTCAAAATCTTTGCAATCTATAGTTTAATTTTCAGCCGTGCAGAGTATATGTCCGGATTTCTTCCGGATTTTTTTGCTGATAAACCCTGTCTTGACTGTTGTAATATTAATTTTAAAAAATTATATTAATCCGGGATGTGATCTTAAATGGCGCCAATGTATATAATGCAGCCGGGGGGAATTTGTTTTGAAGTTAAAATTTCTTAAAACATGCTTTGCTTTATTGCTGTTCACCGTCTACGGCTTACTGTCTTCAGTCTCCTTTGCGCAGAAAACGGAGAGTGCAGCCGTTCCGCCCGCCCTGACTAAAGTCGTTTTTACTCCTCAATGGTTTCCTCAAGCACAGTTTGCCGGATACTACATGGCGCAGGAACTGGGTATTTACAACAAATATGGGCTGGATGTTGTTTTTCAGCACAAGCCGCCGCAGCGGAAGCTGATTTCCGTGCTGATGGATAAAAATGCCGATTTTGTGACTGACTTTCTTTCTTCCGGCATCAAGATGCGTTCAACCGGCACGAAGATTGTCGATATCGGACAGATTTCCCAGCGTTCAGCGCTGGTATTCGTGGCCCGGAAAGGCTCCGGAATCAAAAAACTTGAAGATATTAACGGCAAAAAAGTCGGAATCTGGATGGTGGATTTCCAGGAAATCCCGAAAGCGCTGCTGGAGAAGCATAAAATCAAGGCGGAAATAATTCCGGTGGTATCCGGGATTGAACTGTTTCTGCACGGCGGGATTGATGTGATTGCAGTCATGTGGTATAATGAATATCATGAACTGCTGTCTTCCGGAATCAATGAAGACGAAATAACCACGTTTTTCTTTAAAGATTACAATCTGGATATTCCTGAAGACGGCATTTACTGTCTGCAGGAAACATACGAAAAGAATCCGGAAATGTGCAGAAATTTTGTCCGGGCCTCGATTGAGGGCTGGAAGGAAGCTTTTAAAAATAAAAAAATGACGCTGGAGATCATTCGCAAATACTGCCGGGAAAATCATATTCCGTATAACAACGCCCACCAGAGCTGGATGTTGAACCGGATGGAGCAATTGATTCTGATTCCCGGCGAAGGCGAGCATATTGTCGGCTTTCTTTCGCCCAAAGTATATCTTGATACTGCAAGGAAGCTAAAATCCACCGGCGTAATCAGGACGATCCCGGATTATAATGATTTTTATAAAAATGTGTTGAACGGCAATACCTCGCCCGGCAAGGATAAAAAGACCGGCGGCAAGGAGGAAAATGTTCAAAAATAGAAGTCTGGCATTTAAACAAAGTTTCTATATATTGTTCAGCGTGATTATTGTTTCGCTTGGTATATTTTCCTACGTCACATGCTATGTATGGGCTATGATGCAGGAAGGCATTGAGACAAGCACCAGACATATCGGGGAATCCACCGCCAACCGGCTGGACCAGATATTCATCGAAGCATCCAGACTGGGCAAGCAGCTGGCGATTCAATTTGAAAACAGCAGCATGAGTGACGAGGAAATCGGGAAGCTGCTGACAACAACCCTGGAAAGCATGCAGTACGACCGCCCGGAAATATACAGTTTGAGCGTCGCGTACGCGCCTTGCCATTTTGATAAAAGCAAAGAATATTTCATGGTTTTTGCCGCTAGAAAAGAGGGCGGCATCAAGCTGGAACATGCGGGCGGACCGGATTATGAGTACTTTTATTACAACTGGTACACGCTGCCGAAAACGCTGGAACGCGCGGTCTGGACTGAACCATATTTTGACGACGTTGTAATGTCCTCCTATGCAGTGCCTTTTTACCGCGAACGGAACGGAAAGCGCGAGTTCTCCGGCGTCATCAGCGTTGATCTGTCGCTGTCGTGGCTGCAGAAAGCGGTGTCCACGATCAAGCTGAATAATTCCGGTTACGCGTTCATGATTTCCAGATTCGGACGAATCATCACTCATCCCGATACCGAACGGATAATGAATGAAACGGTCTTCAGCATGGCCGAAGAACGTCAGGATAAGTTTCTGCGGAACGCCGGCAGAGATATGATTTCCGGCAAAAGCGGCTTAGTCCCGTACCAGAAGCATTTAATCAGCCAGAAAAAATCCTGGATGTTCTACACGCCGCTGCAATCAAACGGCTGGTCGCTGGGGATCATCTATCCAGAAGACCAGTTGTTTGAAGCCATCGCCAGAATGGAAATCACCATTTTCTCCCTGTTTGCAATCGGAATGCTGCTGCTGCTGGGAGTAATTATCTGGATATCCCTGAAAATCACCCGTCCGCTGCGCATCCTGACCAGAGCCACCGGCGAAATCGGCAGCGGCAATTTCCATGCGGCAATGCCTGAAATAACCGCCAATGACGAAATCGGCAAACTCAGCAGGGCGTTTTCCTCGATGCAGACCGCACTGCTCAAGCACATTGAAAATCTGAAAGAAACGACCGCCGCCAAGGAAAAAATTGAGAGTGAACTGAAAATCGCCAAAGAGATTCAACTGGGTATTCTGCCGCAGCTGCTTCCACCGTTTCCGGAATGTAAAGAGTTCTCCCTGTTTGCGGTTTTGAATTCAGCCAAAGCTGTTGGCGGCGATCTGTATGATTTCTTCCATCTTGATGAAAATCATGTCTGTATTGTTATCGGCGATGTTTCCGGCAAAGGCGTTCCGGCCTCGCTGTTCATGGCGGTTACCCAGACCCTGCACCGCGGCATCGCGAATATAAAAATGAATACCGGCGAAATCGTCAGCAAAGTCAGCAGATCATTAAGCCATAACAATGAAACTTCGATGTTTGTCACTTATTTCATGCTGATTCTGAATGTCAGAACCGGCGAGATGCAGTACACCAATGCCGGACACAATCCGCCGTTCATTCTTAGAAACGGTGACGGCATCACCAAAATATCCGGCCGGCACGGGCCGCCGGCAGGAGTGGCTGAACTGGACTACGGACTGGACACCATGCTCCTAAATCCCGGCGACACCCTGGTGCTGTATACTGACGGCGTTACCGAAGCCATGAATGTCAACAATCATGAATTCGGTGAAAACCGGCTGCTGGGTGTCCTGGCTGACTGCGCAGCCAATCCTTCCCCTAAGAATATCACCAACAACGTCCTGGTTGCGGTTTCAAAATTCACTGCCGGACAGGAGCAGTCGGACGATATTACAATACTGGCATTGCAATTTTCTCCCGGCGGCCTGGTAAATGGATGAAATGAATACGGATTCAGAATAATATACTCTATTAGGTTGAAAACTTAACATAGACGAGTCGGATTGTGGATTGGATTCTTTCGATCCGACTGATTGGCGATATAAATATCACCTGAAGGAGGAA
>JBAWXM010000482.1:0-3401 GCA_037144075.1 Lentisphaerota bacterium
TTGCGGACAACGCTTTTGCCGTCGGTGGAGGCATTGACCAGCGGAAATTCCTTGAGCGCCAGCGCAACCGCCTTGACGATGAAGACGTTGACGCTTAGGTTGATGCCTCTTTCCTTGAGCTCGCTGCGCTTGGCCGCCAGTTCGGACATATCAATGCTGGTGGTGACATAGAAATGCGGGATGCGCTGCTTGGATTCGGTCAGGCGCTGGGCGATGACCTTGCGCATGGTGTTCATTTCCTGCGGTTTCTCCATGACGGCGTCTTTGACGTCGGACAAGGTGATCCGGCCGTTTTCGCCGGTGCCGTCGAGCGAGAGCAGTTCCAGCTTTTCCTGTTTGGCCACATTGAACGCCACCGGGGTGATCTTTTTGTCATTATACCCGGAAGCCTCAAGATAGGTTTTCACATCCTGTTCGGTGACTCTGCCGGAATCGCCGCCGGTGCCCGGGACCTTGTTCAGGTCGATCAGGAACTCTTCCGCGTATTTTCTGGCGCGGGGCGACGGGTTGGGTTTATGGTCAGCCGGAGAAGGCCCGGAAGAGGACGCGGGTTCGAATCGAACGTCCTCTTGCTGAGCCTTTCCGGTTGATTTTGGAACAGATGCCGGTGCCGCGGCGGGGGCAGGGGCGGCGGCAGCGGGGGCCGCCGCTTTCTTCTCCGCAACCGGAGCCGGCGCGGCCTTGACTTCTTCGACCGCCGGAATTGCTTCACCGGCTTCGCCGATGACGGCGCAGATGCTCATTACCGGGACTACTTTGCCTGCCGGAATGAATATTTTTAGCAGTTTGCCTGCAAATTGCGATTCTACCTCCAGCACCGCCTTGTCGGTTTCCACTTCAAAAAGGATATCGCCCTTCTTGATGGTGTCGCCTTCTTTGACGCGCCAGCTGGCAATGGTGACAGTCTCTTCGGACTGACCCAGTTTCGGAATTGGTACTTTTACAGCCATGACTGAAAATCCTTCTTTAAAAGTTTGCCGCTCAAATCAGGGACTTCGCCGCCAGGACCATGTCTTCGGCGGTCGGCAGGAAGGCTCTTTCGAGCGTATCGGCCTGCGGGGCGATCCCGTTCTTCGCTCCGACTTTCAGCACCGGCGAATCCAGATAGTCGAAACAGTTGGACACGATCTGCGAAACGATTTCGCCGGTGTAACTGCCGATATCCACGCACTGGCTGATGGCAACGCAGCGCCCGGTCTTGCGGACGGAGGCGAACACGGTTTCCCAGTCGAACGGCACGAGCGTTCTCGGGTCAATGACTTCGACGCTGATGCCGTCTTTCTCCAGCATCTCCGCCGCTTTCATCGCGTCAACCACCGCCGGGCCCCAGGCGACGAAAGTGACATCGCTGCCTTCGCGGAGCACGTTGGCCTGGCCGAACGGGATCAGGTATTCGGATTCGGGCACGACGCCCTTAATATTGTACAGGAGCTGGCCTTCGACAAAGATTACCGGATTGTCATCGCGGATAGCGGTCTTGATCATGCCTTTGGCATCGTACGGATTGGACGGATAAGCCACATAAGTGCCGGGGATGTGGGCGAACATGGATTCCAGCGACTGCGAATGCTGGCCGCCGTAGCCTTTGCCGCCGCCGACGCTGCAGCGGATCACCAGCGGGACTTTGGTCGAAGCGCCGGTCATATAGTGCCACTTGGCTGCCTGGTTGGATATCTGGTCGGACGCCATCAGGGCGAAGTCCATATACATCAGTTCGGCGATCGGACGGTAGCCGGTCATCGCCATACCGACGGCGGTGCCGCAGATACACGCTTCGGAGATCGGGGTATTGAACACCCGGTCGCGGCCGAAAGATTCCAGCAGTCCCTTGGATAGCTTGAATGCGCCGCCGTAATCAGCGACGTCTTCGCCGAACAGCACTACACGTTTGTCGCGGAGCATTTCTTCAATGATGCCTTCCTTGATAGCGTCGCGGTAGTTGATCTTGCCGTCGGCGTCGCGCTTGACCACCGGAACCGGCTTGAATGTATCGGCTTTGGCGTATTTGGCCGGAACCACATCGCAGGATGTGTCGGCATACATGTATTTGATAACATCTTTCGGGTCGGGATTGGCTGAATCCGCGGCGCGGCGGGCGGCGCGGGCGTTGCGGTCGGCAACTTTCTTTTCAATCGCGGCGAGTTCCTTTTCAGCGAAAACTTTGCCGTCCAGCAGGCGCTGCTTGAAAGAATCAACCGGGTCAACCGCTTTCCAGCGGGCTTCCTCTTCGCGCGTCCGGTATTCATTTCTTGGATCGGACAGTGAATGTCCGTAATAGCGGTAGGTGTCAAGTTCGAGCAGCACCGGGCCTTTGCCGCTGGCCAGAATTGCTCTGGCGCGGGTGATGGCGTCGCGGACTGCCAGCACGTCCATGCCGTTGACGACTTCCGCATGCATATTTTCATTATCGAATCCGGCGGCGCGGCGGGCCAGGAAGTCAACGCCGTTGACTTCGCCGTCAGCGCGTCCGGTCATGCCGAAGTGGTTGTTGACAATACAGTAAATGACCGGCAGACCGAATTTGGTACGGGCGATTTTACCGGTGAACTGGTCCTGTGACGCCCAGTTGAGCGACTCCAGCACCACGCCGTTGGAATAAGCGCCGTCGCCGGCAAAACAGCAGACGATGCGTTTTTTCATTTCTTCATCAATCCGGCAGGTCATTGCCGCGCCGGTGGCGATAGGAATACCGCCGCCGACGATTGCATTGGCGCCCAGATGGCCGACGCGGAAGTCCGCGATGTGCATACCGCCGCCGCGGCCTTTGCCGTAACCGGCTTCTTTGCCGAACAGTTCGGCGATTGTGCGGTAAACATGGTCTTCCATCACGGCTTCGCGGAGCTCCTCGCCTTTCAGATCGGAGTATTCCGGGCAGCGCGCTTTCAGTTCGGCTTCATTCATCCGGCGGATGGCGTGGAAGCCCTTGGCGATGGAGTCGCCGTGGCCGCGGTGCGTGGAGGTGATGAGGTCGCTGATATTGAGTGTGGAACATGCCCCGGCGGCAGTGGCTTCCTGTCCGATGGACAGATGGGTCGGGCCGCGATATTCATAGTCGCTGATGATTTCATAAGCGCCGGTACGGCACTTCAGGATCATTTCTTCGAATTCACGGATTACCAGCATGGACTCATAGAGTTCCAGCAGTTCCGCTTTGGTGATGCGTTTCGCGGCCAGTTCTTCCTTCGGCGAAGAATCATACTGATAGGCCGGAATGCTTTGCAATTTGATGGTCCGCTTCTTGAAATCCGGACCAAGGTCACTGAAATAATTTCCCATTTCCAACTCCTTGATGTTGTTTTAAAGTACTAAAGTACTAAAATTCTAAAGTTCTAAAATTCTAAAGTTCTAAAATTATTAAATATTCGATGTATTAAGTTTTCAGGATTTATTCTGACTTCCAG
>JBAWXM010000483.1:0-3391 GCA_037144075.1 Lentisphaerota bacterium
GGAAACCTTGACAGTTCAAGGTTCCCCCTTGCATCCCTCCTCCAAAACTTTTTTTTGACGGATGGAATGACGGAAATTCTCCACTGCATTGCTGAACATTTTTCATGTTAATAATGAGAAACTTATGAACATGGCTACATGAAAATCTTTCTAAAAAAACAAGAAGATGACGGATAGTAGTACAGAGGTCACAGAGAAATACATTTTTTATCCACGAATAGCACTAATTGGCACTAATAAAGCAGAAACGCTTCGTGTTCATTCGTGTAATTAGTGGACAACCATTCCCCAGTTTTACCTCCGTGTTCTCTGTGAACTCTGTGGTTAATCTGCTTTTTTATCCTGTATATCCCTGTTAAAATACAAAGCGGCCAGGCGACCGGTACTCCCGGGCGGGGAAAATACGCCGTCTTTATTTGTTTTCCCTGGAATCGCATCTATATTTTCCGTCATTGCGGAAAGGGAAAAACTGTAGAATATGTGTGAATAATACATCATAACGATATAGTAACTTATCGGCGGAAGGATAAATTATGACGAAAAATGAAGCGATAAAACTGTTTGAAGAAAAAACCGTGAGAACCGTCTGGGACGATGACGCGGAAGAATGGTATTTTTCCATTATCGATGTGGTGGCGGTTCTGACCGGCAGTATTGATGCGACAGCCTATTGGCGCAAGCTAAAACAGCGGCTTAAAGAAGAAGGAAATGAAACCGTGACGAATTGTCACGCTTTCAAAATGCAGGCCGCAGACGGCAAAAAGCGCCTTACGGACTGCGCTACGACGGAACAGCTTTTCCGCTTAATTCAATCCATTCCGTCGCCCAAAGCTGAGCCGTTCAAGCAGTGGATGGCGCAGGTGGCAAGTGAACGTCTGGATCAGATGCAGGATCCTGAACTCTCCATTGAACAGGCCATGACGGACTACAAGCGTCTGGGCTACTCCGACAACTGGATCAATCAGCGCCTGAAATCAATTGAGATACGCAAAGATTTGACCGACGAATGGAAGAAGCGGGGCTTGCAGGATGGCGTCCATTTCGCAGCGTTGACCGACATCATCTATCAGACCTGGGCGGAGAAGACGGCGAAAGAGTATAAAAAGTTCAAGAACCTGAAGAAGGAAAATCTGCGCGACAACATGACCAACAAAGAGCTGGTGCTCAATATGCTTGCCGAACTTTCCACCAAGGAAATCTCCGAAGCCACCGATCCCGGCAATCTCAACGAACACAAAAAGGCACAAAAAAACTTCACCATGAAGGGCATGAAGGTAAGACAAAGGGTTTACCACAGAGGGCAAGGACACAGAGAGCAGCCGTTATTTTACCACAGAGGACACAGAGGTCACAGAGAAATACAGTTTTTATCCACGAATTGCACGAATGAATATTTTGCTGTGAATTTGATTTTGCGTCACAGAATCAAACTCACAGCAAGTGCTTCTGCTTTATTAGTGCCAATTAGTGCCATTCTTGGATAAAAAGGATTTCTCTGGATTCCTGCCAAACATGCGTTTCCCAACAGGCTCTTTATGCCTGCTGCAACTGGCGCTGGATCAGGGACAGCGAACGCTTCATGCTTTCGTTCTTCTGGCAGAGTTCCGGAATCTTCTTGTTCGCGTTCATGATCGTGGCGTGGTTTTTGCCGAACGCCGCCCCGATTTCCGGGAAGGAATGATTGGTCATTTTCCGGCAGAGATACATGGCCACCATGCGCGGTTCGGCAATATTCCTGGGACGTTTTTCACTGAGAATATCGTTGACGCGGATATCAAAATGATCGGCTACGGCTTTTTGAATAGAATATATTGAAATTATTTTTGACGCGCTTTCCTCTTCGATCACCTTATGCAGCAGTGATTCCGCGTCTTCAATCGTAATCTTGCGGTTGGACATGGCGGAGGCGAATGCCACCAAGCGCAGCAGCGCGCCTTTCAGGCGGCGCACGCTGGACGAAATCCGGTTCGCCAGAAAAACCAGGACTTCCTCTTCGATCTTGATAATATGGCCTTCCTGCATCATCCTCAGAATCGCCAGTCTGGTTTCAAACACCGGAGCGCTGATTTCAGTAGTCACGCCGGATTCGAAACGGGAGACCAGCCGGTCTTCAAGTCCGACGATTTCGCAAGGCTGTTTATCCGAGGTCAGAATAATCTGTTTATTTTCGTTATAAAGGGAGTTGAACGTATTGAAAAATTCTTCCTGCAACTGCGTTTTATTCGCCAGCATGTGAACGTCATCGACCAGGATCACATCGACTTTGCGGACGGAACTGCGGAATTCGGAGTGGCGTTTGCCGCGGAGAGAATCAACATAGTTATTAAGGAATTCTTCGCAGGTGACGTACTTAACAATGGCGCGGCTGTTTTTTTCCAGCACCTGATTGGCCACGGCCTGAAGCAGATGGGTTTTGCCGATACCGGTGCCGCCATAGATGTACAGCGGATTATATACGCCCGGAGTATCGGCGGCAGTCCTGGCGGCGGCATACGCATAGCGGTTTTCCTCGCCGACAACAAAGTTCGCGAAAGTGTGCCTGGCCGATCCGTTGGCATTGGTGCGGTTTCTGCTGAAATCTTCAGCCGGGCTGGCCGCTTCGGCTTCCGCGTCAATCTCGGCGGATGCCTTGACTTCATCAACATTCACATGACCGGTTTCCAGAGTAAAAGCTATCTGGTGACCGGCGGCCTCGTTCAAGGCCTCAGTCAGAATATCGCCGAAATTTTCTTTGAGCCAGTCGGCAAAGAAGTCATCGGAAACACCCAGTACTATTTGCTCGCCGTCAAAGCGGACTGGAACAATGCTGCCAAACCATTGTTCGTAAGTCGCCTGATGAAGGCGTTTTTTCAATAATTCGCAGGTTTTTGTCCACGTGAGCAGTAACCCGCATTTATCATGCTGCCTCATGAATATCCCCTTAATTCCCCAGAGTTATTAACACAAACATATCTATAATTGCCCGAAGCCCCAATAAAAACATCCTCAGACAATAATAAGCCGTTCAAAACCAACATTTAATCTCAAACGCAACACTGCCGCAATCTTTTGCCTCAGACCATATTTGAGCGTAATAAGCACTCATGTCGGGTCATGCGGGGAAAGAGAAAAGAAGCTTTTATGAAAGATTTTTCGCAAGTTATCATAAGACTACACAAAACCATAAACTTACAAAATATTTTCAAGACTCGTCAATAACTTATTAACAGGTTATTAACAGCCGCTATTTACAACCCCCGCGGGCAACGTTACTCAATCTAATCATTTATAAACAATATTCAAACAAACAAAACAAAAAAAATCATTTTTTTTTGGTCTGGAATATCGAACTGAACACATATAAGATTTTATCAGAAATCGGCGGAAAAACAAGTGAAATTCAAAAGATTTT
>JBAWXM010000484.1:0-3365 GCA_037144075.1 Lentisphaerota bacterium
TCCCCCTTGCATCCCTCCTCCAAAACTTTCTTTGACGGATGAAATGACGGAAATTACCCTCTGCATCGCTGAACATTTTAAATGTTGTGAGTTATAAGCTTATGAAAATTGCTGTATGAAAATCTTTCTAAAAAAACAAAAATATGACGGATAGTAGTACAGAGAACGCAGAGAAAGATAATACAGGAGAGTCAGCGAATTACTGCGGGAATACCCGCAGTAATTCGCTGACTGCGGTTTTTACTCTGTGCCCTCCGTGTCCTTGTGGTGAAAACTGGCTGTTCCTTGTGCCTTTGCTAACTCTCGGGTTAGTCCCGCAACTTCGGGATGCCTTCGTGCGAGAATTGGTTTAAAATGGTTCTGTTCAAGGCCTGTCCAAAATGTGACTGGTGAATGGTAACCATTAACTCTTAACTCTTAACTCTTAACTCTTAACTCTTAACTTATGTCACGGGGTAACATTTGTGAAGCTGTATTTGTTTCAGTGCGGGATGATTAAAACATTCAAACATCTGCTGGTCAAAGATCACTGCATTGAGCAACCCTATGAAGTTCCGATTCCATTTTTTCTGATCAAAAATCCTGCTCATCTATGTTAAAATATATTGCACAAAGGCTGGAATATATCAGAGCTGTTCAATGCTAATGAACTTAACCGGCTGCACCGGGACTTCTCCTGTCAGGAGCTCCGGCCTGACTTTGGACTGCGGCGACCCTGCGCCGCTTGGGCTTTGCTGTAGAACTTCTGTATTCCGGTACGGGCAAAATATTCATGGTATCATACCAAATTATGCTCAAAGGATTTAAATCTTCGGAAAAATTGAGGCGTAACGGGGGTGTAAAAATGCTAGTACTGAACAGCCCTGTGGAATATATATGATTTATATTGCAGGGAATTGTCCCGCAATTTTCTGCGCTTGACAAAAGGCATTTCCGCGCTATATTAAAAGTTTGAAATTATTGATAATTAAATAGTTGTCGTCGAAAAGGACCAGGACAGCGCAGTATTATCAAAAATACGCGGGGCGCACAACGCAGGCAGTCAGCGGACAGGCCGGGCGCCCACGGGAATGGATCGCTGCTTCAATCTGAAGCGACGGTCAGGAAAAACTAGACAATAATCGCACTTGAACGCAGTGATTATTAAGAAGTAACGCGGACAATCCTTATTCCGGATTTATGAGAGCCGGGAAAACCCGGCCGGCAGTCAGATACCGGCGCGGGCATGATAAAAATCTTGCATTTAATGCATTGTCAGGATGACTTAGTTACTTGATTACGAAGCAGAGAACGGGCTAAGTCATCATCGAATGCCGCATGGCAGCGGCGCTTAAGTTTTATGATTTGTACAATCTCACTTTGTTTTACCTTATAATCGATCCGCCGCAGGCGGAACTGGAATCACTTTGTTCGTGCAGCAAAGGAAACAAATGAGTGATTTAGAGAAATTCAGACAGCTGGGCATTTCGGAACAAACCTTGAAAGCATTGGCCAAAAAGGGTTTTGAAGAGCCGTCCCCGATCCAGGCAATAACCATCCCGCTGCTCCTGAGCGGCGAAAAAGACATCATGGGCCAGGCCCAGACCGGTACCGGCAAGACTGCCGCGTTCGGTATCCCGATTATCGAGAAACTGCATCACGGCAAGAAAAACGTTCAGGCCATCATCCTTGCCCCCACCCGTGAACTGGCAATCCAGATTGCCGAGGAAATGAATTCGCTGAAAGGCGAAAAAGTGCTGGAAATCGTGCCGATCTACGGCGGCCAGTCCATTGACATGCAGCTCAGCCGTCTGCAAAGAGGCGTGGATATTGTGGTAGGCACCCCGGGACGCGTGCTGGATATGATTCACCGCGGCAGCCTGGTTCTGGACAAAGTAACTTTTGCCGTGCTGGACGAAGCCGACGAAATGCTGAACATGGGATTCATTGAGGACATTGAAGAAATCCTGTCCAAGACCGGGCCGGACAAGCGGATGCTGATGTTTTCGGCAACCATGCCCCACCAGATCATCGCCATTGCTGAAAAGTTTATGCGCGAATACGAAGTCGTAACCGTCAAAAAGCAGCAGCTCACCACCGCGCTGACCGACCAGATTTATTTTGAAGTCAGGCGCGAGGACAAGCTGGAGGCGCTGACGAGAATTATCGACATCGAAGACGATTTTTATGCGCTGGTTTTCTGCCGCACTAAAAATGATGTGGACGAAATTACCGAGAAACTGAATTACCGCGGTTACGCCGCCGAAGCGCTGCATGGCGACATTTCCCAGGCGCAGCGCATTAAAGTGATTGACCGTTTTAAACGCAAAAAATTCAATATCCTGATCGCCACCGACGTTGCGGCGCGCGGCATTGACATTAATAATCTAACCCATGTGATCAACTTCTCGATCCCGCAGGAAGCCGAATCATATATTCACCGTATCGGACGCACCGGGCGCGCCGGCAAAACCGGCACCGCCATTACTTTCGTCACCCCTTCGGAATACCGCAAATTGACTTTCATTCAGAAACTAACCAATACCGAAATCCGGCGTGAACGTCTGCCGACTCCTAAAGACATTATCGCCAACAAGAAGGTAAAATTCAAAGAGGCTATCACCAACCTGCTGGTAACCGAAAAACATCTCGATTATCTGTCGCTGGCAGGCGAGCTGCTGAAAGATGCTGAACCTGAAGCCGTGCTGGCTGCAATGTTGAAGTTCACCTTCAAGGAAGACTTAATGGCCGTCAGTTATTCCGATCTTGGCAGTCATTCCGGCGGCGGTACGGTTATTGGCGGCAACGCCTCTTCCGGCGGCTATTCTTCCGGCGGCGGTAGAAACGCCGTTGACTCTAAAGGCAGGACCCGTTTGTTTGTCGCCCGCGGCAAACAGGACGGTTACAACCCGCGCAAGATTGCCGATATGATCTGGGATGCTGCCAAAGTCAAAGGCTATAAAGTGGAAAACATACAGTGTTTCGATTCTTTCACCTTTGTCACGGTGCCGTTCTCCGAAGCGGAGATAATCATGGAGGCATTCCGCCGCAGAGCCAACGGCCGTCAATCACTGGTAGAACTGGCCAAGGAAGATAAACCAGTAGTGAAAAAATCCGAAAAGGCAGTTGCTCCAGCTGTAGCCGAACCGGCGAAAAAGAAGAAGAAAAAAGCCAAGTTCCTTGACGTGGAATAAATCTAACTTATGCTGAATGAGCATATTGTAGCTTGTAAGCCTGATGCGGCTTACAGGCTCTTGTCATTTCAGCTTAGGAGCAGGCTGTTCCGGAATATTATCCGGTTTTTTTGCCGGTTAAATCGACGAAATCATTTGACTAAGGAGCCGTAAAGAAATAACCTTTACATCTTCGCGCTTCTCCCGAATGCC
>JBAWXM010000485.1:0-3362 GCA_037144075.1 Lentisphaerota bacterium
CAGGAATCGGCAGAAAGTCGCAAAATAGTATCTATTTCCGGTTGAAAAATCGCCGTTCAGGCTATAGTATTAAAGGCTTAATTCTGAATTGAATCATCATCACCTAAAAGTCTATTATAATGAGTGAAGAAATCAAACATGAATGCGGCATAGCACTGATCAGGCTGCTGAAACCGCTTAGTTTTTATCGTGAAAAATACGGTTCCGCCTTCTACGGATTAAATAAATTATGTTTATTGATGGAGAAACAGCATAACCGGGGACAGGATGGCGCCGGCGTTGCCGTTCTGAAACTGGACCCGGAACCAGGCCAGCGTTCCGTTGGTTGCGAAAGGTCCAACCAGGGCGCCGCGATCAAGGACATTTTCTCCAAAATCAATATGGAAATGAAAGATCTGCTGGACAGGAATCCTGGCAGAGTCGGCGATCCGCAATGGCTGAAGCAGAACGCCAGATTTTGCGGAGAGCTGTATATGGGCCATCTCCGCTACGGCACCTTCGGCAAGAACAATATCGAGTCCTGCCATCCGTTTGTCCGTGAGAGCAACTGGCTTACCCGCGCTCTGATTATCGCCGGCAATTTCAATCTGACCAATGTTGAAACACTCTTCAATGTACTTATCGGCATCGGGCAGCACCCGAAACAATATTCGGATTCGGTCACCATCCTAGAGACTATCGGTTTCTACCTCGACGAGGAAAATGATGTGCTGGTCAAGAAATACAAGAGCGACGGCTATCCGCGCCATGAAATCTCCCAGTTGATTGCTAAAAACCTCGATGTCCTGAATATTCTTAAACACGCCTGTCAGAAATGGGACGGCGGTTATGTCATCAGCGGCATCGTCGGTCATGGAGACGCGTTTGCGCTGCGCGACCCGTCCGGAATCAGGCCTGCTTATTATTACCACGATGATGAAGTCGCGGTAGTCACCTCCGAACGTCCGCCGATTCAGACTGCGTTCAATGTCCCGTATGAAGCAGTCAAGGAACTTCCTCCCGGCCATGCTTTCATCGTCAAAAAAGACGGACAGGTCTGCCTGGAGCGTTATATTGAGCCAAGGGTCAAAAAAGCCTGTTCTTTTGAGCGTATTTATTTTTCGCGCGGTTCCGACAAGGATATTTATCAGGAACGCAAAATGCTGGGGAGATGCCTGGTTCCGCCGGTGCTGAAGGCGATCAATGAAGATATTGAGAATACCGTATTCTCGTTTATTCCGAATACGGCTGAAACCTGTTTTTACGGCATGATCGATGAACTCAAGGAGTTCTGCAAAAAAGTCCAGATAGGCCGCCTGATGGAAAATTCCAGCTGGAATGAAGAAGATCTGGATAAAATCTTGAGTTTCCGTCCGCGGATTGAAAAAGTTGCCGTAAAAGACGCCAAACTCCGCACTTTTATTACAGACGATTCCCAGCGCAACGAACTTGCGGCGCACGTTTACGATATTACTTACGGCGTGATTCGCCACGGCATTGACTCGCTGGTGGTCATTGACGATTCCATCGTCCGCGGCACCACCATGCGGGAAAGCATCCTGAAGATTCTTGACCGGACCGGCCCCAGAAAAATCATCGTGGTCTCCTCTGCTCCGCAAATCCGCTATCCGGACTGTTACGGCATTGACATGTGCAAACTGGGCAATTTCGTGGCCTTTGAAGCCGCCGTGGCGCTGTTAAGCGACAACAAAATGGAGTCGCTGCTGGATGAAGTCTACCACGAAGCCAAAGCCATGCTGAAACTCCCGGCGGACGAAATGACAAACTGTGTTCAAAGATTGTACAAGCCTTTTACCGCGGAACAGATTTCCGATAAAATCGGCGAATTGCTGACGCCGAATACGATAAAAGCTGAAGTCAAGTTCATCTATCAGTCGATTAAAGACCTGCACAGGTCATGTCCGGATCATCTCGGCGACTGGTATTTCACCGGCGATTATCCGACTCCCGGCGGTAACAGAGTGGTCAATCAAGCCCTGGTGAACTTTGTACAGGGCAATAATGCAAGAGCATATTAATCATAACCAGTGAGGTTTTTATTTTATGGAACATAACTACGATTGGAAGACAAAAAGAGCGAAGAAGGCATTTCTGGCGCTGGAGGACGGTACCGTAATGCGCGGTTACTCCGTCGGAGCGGAAGTTGACAGCGAAGGCGAGGTCGTCTTCAACACCGGCATGACCGGATATCAGGAAATCATCAGCGACCCGTCCTATGCCGGACAGTTTGTCACTATGACTTATACTGAGATCGGCAACTACGGGGTTAACGCCGCAGATATGGAATCACGCAAGCTGTTCCTCAACGGCTTTATCGTTCACAATATGAATGAACCGAGCAGCTGGCGCGCGGAGAAATCGCTCACCGATTTTCTGATCGAGCACAAAGTCCCGGCGATTGCCGGCATCGATACCCGTGCCCTTACCGCCAAAATCCGGGATACTGGCACTCTGAAGGGTTATCTGCACTGTTCAAAGACGGATATAACCCCGGAACAGGGCGTTGCAAAAGCCCGCGCCTGGTGCGGGCTGGACAATCAGGACTATGCCTCCAAAGTCTGCTGCGATAAACCTTATCAATGGGATCCCGACGGTTCGCTGACCATAAGCTGGGGGATCGCCACGGAACTGCCGCCGGTGGAATTCAAGGTCGTCGCATATGACTTCGGGATCAAATGGAACATCCTGCGCAACTTGAGACTTCAAGGCATGGACGTGACCGTGGTTCCTGCAAAAACGACTGCGGAAGAAGTGCTGAAAATGAAGCCGGACGGCGTGTTCCTGTCCAACGGCCCCGCCGATCCCGCCGCCGTGACTTATGCGATTGAAGCCGCACGGAAACTTATCGGCAAAGTGCCGGTTATGGGCATCTGTCTTGGCCACCAGATACTGGGGATTGCCTGCGGAGGAGACCGTTTCAGGCTGAAATTCGGACATCACGGCTGCAATCATCCGGTCAAGAATCTGGCGACCGGCAAAGTTGAGATCACTTCTCAGAACCATAACTTCGGTATCGTGCAGGATTCTATTCCGGACTGCCTGGAAATAACCCATATGAATCTGAACGATAATACCGTTGAAGGCTTCAAGCACCGCACTGAACCGATGTTTGCCGTGCAATACCATCCGGAAGCATCCCCAGGCCCGCACGATCCGCACTATCTGTTCAACACTTTCCGTGAACTGTTGAAACGCTGATTTTTCTGTAAATCAACGTATTATCTGTAAAACAATAAAACTCCCGGCGCAAACCGGGAGTTTTATTTTAGGAGCATCGTATAGGAATTTGTATTTAAACAGGGATAGACAGGATAAGAAAAACCGTTTCACCATGAATGGAATACATATTTAACCACGAAAGG
>JBAWXM010000486.1:0-3304 GCA_037144075.1 Lentisphaerota bacterium
GAAAAATCAGGCCTTCAACCAGAACGGCAATAAATCCGGTTCTGGAATAAGTAAAGATCAAGGCAAGATATAACAGTATCTCTGCGGCAACCGCCGGATATACTGCCGCTTTGTTTTTCAGCAAGAGTCTTATGCTCCAGCAAAACGGCAGCAGACAGGTGATCAGCGCCGCCGCATGGTTCGGATTGAAGAACCCGAATCCGTATCTGATCATCCCATGATAAGTGAATTCCATACGCCTCTTAATCCTGCTTCCCGGTTTTCCAGCATTCCGCCAGCTTCAATGAAAAGAAATTATTCCGGTATTCAGGTTCAATGTCTGCGGCATTTCTCGAAGCCGCCGGATAGTAATTCATTGTCTGGTCGTCGCCGACATACACTGCTGTCCGTCTTCCGGCGGCAATGTCCTCGAAAAACAGTTCAGCCAGCCTTAGACTTCCGGCGTTAAGTTCATGTTCTCCCGGATAGCTTCTCCAGATAAACGGATAGCCTTTCTCCCTGGCGTCGCGGACAAATTTTGAACTAAGCAGGAAGCGGCCTTCATCATTTTCGCCGCAGGTTATCAATGCCGGACACGAAACGGCGACAGTTTCAGGCTTGAACCACACGCCGCAGGCATGAGCACCCCAGGCTTCCACGATTTCCGGTTTCCAGTGATAAAACAAATTGGCGCACTGTCCTCCCGCCGAATATCCGTAATAGAATAATTTCGAGTCACCTTTCAAGCCGAATCTTTGGCGCAGCAGTGCCAGCGCTTCCAGCATGGCAGCGCCAGACCATTTTTCCGGCTCCCAGTAGTCGTCATCCCTGAACGACGGCGAAACCAGAAAAATTCCATACCTGTCCGCCAGCTTGCCGAACCCGTAAGCGTCAATAGCCTTTGCCCCATCCCAGTTACGCCCCCCGAACAGCACCATGATCCGGCTGTCAGGAGTATATTTTGCCGGTTGCCGTACCCGCCATTCCAACTTTCGGTTAGACGGAGCGGAAGTTTTAACAGTAAGCGTCAGCAATTCATCTGACCATACCGGCCAGGCAGAGAACATCAGTAACAGTAGAGAGATTATGATTCTATTCATTTTGACATGGCTTCTTTGCCCCAGGCCATCGCCAGTTCACGGGTATAGAATTCCACCCGGTCTTCCGGTTCTATATTTTTGACAGCCCGGCTGTCGGCAGTCCAGAACTTCCCCTCCTGGTCATCGCCGACATACAGCAGTTTTTTGTTTCTTGAACTGACAGTGTTCAATCCGGTCTGCAAATCGCCGGGGTTCTGTTCATGATAATAAATCAGAAACTCGCGGGCCAGATCGGATGATTCCTTCGGCACTTCATGCGGCAGATTCGGATAGGATTTCCATAAAACATTCAACCCCAGCTTGCGGTATTCCGACACAAAGTGGCGGGAAATAATATACCTGCCGATATCCGCGTCGCCGCAGGTTATCAGGCCTGGGCAGTTCATCATTTTCCGGGATGGTTGATGAAATACGCCGCAGGCGTGGGAAACCCAGGCCAGGCTGGCTTCCGGCTTCCAGGCCGGAAACAGATTCGACGCCTGCGAACCGCCGGAATAACCGTAATACATAATCTTCCTGTCGCAGATATTGTATTTTTTCCTGATGAGTTTCAAGCCGTCGAACAAAGCTTTGCCTGACCACGCTTCCGGCTCCCAGTATTTATCGTCCTTGAAGCCTGGACCTACCAGAAAAATGTCATTCCGGTCAGCCCACTGGGCAAAACCGAATGCCCCGGACGCTTCGCCTTTGCCCGAACAATTCCGGCCGCCGAAAATCACCAGCACCCGGCAAAGCTGTTTCGACTGCGGATTATAATTAGCTGGAACCCGGTAATAAATCTCCACCGACTTATTGTTCGGCGCCAGCGTTTTCACATTGACGCTTTCCACTCCGGCAAACGCTGAAACAAGCATAAATTGCGCTATGAAAACAGATAGTAATAATGCCTTAAACATCTTTTAATTTTCCCCCTTGATAAAATTTACAATATATACTTTTTGTCTATAAAAGCAAATAGCAAAACATATTTTCAGTAACAGAAAAAAAGTGAAAAAATCTTATTTGTCTCTTGACAGTATACAAAGCAGGAATTATAATCTAAAAAGAAATTGCGGGATTGCGTTTCCATAAAGAAAATTAATTTTTGTTTTATAAACTTAAAAAAAAGGGTGTTTTATGCGTTTTGTCAAGCGAGGTGTGTTTTCGGTTCTGGCGTTGTTCATGGCATTTTCAGCGGGAGCTTACGAAAAAATCAACTGGCAGAGCAAGACGCTGACCGCCGGAAAAGCCAGCCTGACGGTGGACGGATTCATTGTTTCCCGCATCCTTGACGCCGCCAATTTCTCGCCGGAATTCCAGATGCCGGTTGAACTGGTTTATGATTCAGCCAACACTAAATTCAGCATTTTCGGCTATGCCTGGCGCTGCCCGCAGCTTGAATCCAAACTTTTCCCGAAACCTGACGGCGCGGACTGGATCACCCCCTGGGGTGAAAAGATCACCTTCTTCAATAAGCAGCACAAGAATAATGAAAAAATGATCGAGCTCTATAAGGAACTGATGCAGGGCTCCGGCTGCTTCACCCCTTATGCCGACTTCGAGGCTGAAGGATCCAAGAACGGCAACTGGGTCGTCACCGGCAAAGATACTAAAGCAGGGTGGAGCTTTGAATACCATGACGGACGGCTGCTGAAAATCACCGCCCCCACCGGCAGATTTCTGCAATATCAGTATATTCAGGACAAACTTGCCGCCGTAGCCGAAAACAATGTCGCGCTCATCACCCTCAGCTACAGCCCGAACGCTTTTACTCCGGACAAACTCACGATCAACGGCGTAGATTTTGCTTTAACCTACAGTCAGCAGTCCAGCCTGTCGCTGGATAAGAATAAAATCGAACCCGCCGTCCGCGCCAACAATCTGATGCTGGCGTCTGTCACCCGCGGCAATCTGAACCCGGTTGTTTTCAACTATGACGCCGACGGCTATCTGGCCGGAATCGCCCAGGGCGGGTTCTCGGAAAAGCTCGCCGTTCAGCATGAAACCGAACAGGAGCGCCATGCCTTTATCAAGAAAATCCAGGAGATGAAAGAAAAGAAACAGAACACTGTCTATACCATTCCCGACAAGCTGGCCGGACGCATCCTGAAAGATGAATTTTATACTTACAGCTATCCTGAAAAAAATGTCGTTGTCCTGCATGACAAAGCCGGACGGCAGGCCGCTTACAATTACAGCGATCTGCGCGGCATCCTGAAAGTCAAAGACTTCGCCGGGCTGGAAAC
>JBAWXM010000487.1:0-3297 GCA_037144075.1 Lentisphaerota bacterium
ATCCACAGACAGAGTCCAGCTTTTATCATAACGCCATGCGACCTGGATGGTTCCATAATGTGTTTGCACCCGTCCGGATGCCCAGCGCAGAGAGCCTCTTTGCGGCATGATTTCCACGTCAATACCGTTTTCATCCGAGAGACTTACTCCAAGAATATATTTTTGCAGGACTATGGCCGGAGCGCAGCCCCAGCCGTGTGAAAGCGAACCCTGATCACGATCCCAGGTTTCCCAGGTGGTGGTGCCGCCCTGACGGGAGTATTCCCCCCAATGCTTGCCAATTATTTCCAATGCATTATCCGTCATGCCCAGCTTAAACAGCGCTTCCAGTGCAAACCACGCAAAATACGGAGTTCCAAGCGGAACCATCTTCATTTCATCCCAGCGGTAACAATTGATGGCAATGGCCACCATATGATTACCATCATGACCTGAAATAATTTCGTCATAGTCACCTTTTTTTGCCTTGAAGACAGACAGCAGATTTTCTTTTTTCAAGTTGTCGATTATCCGTTCGCACTGCCGGTTGCCGGCTAGTCCAAAAACAACCGCAAGATAATTTTCCTGACAGCCCCATCGTTTTAGCAGTTCACCGTTATGACGGCCATTCATATATACCCCGCGCTCTTCGTTCCAGAACAGTCGGCTAAAAGCTTCTCGCAACGTTTCAGCAGCAGCCACCCAGATATTGGCTTGTGCATCATTGCCGGCAATGCCTGCCACCGCCGCTGCTGCAAGCAAGCAGTTGTAAGCATGGGCATTCCAGGCGGTATTGGCTCCAGTAGTATCCACCGGCGCCCAATCTATAAAATTATAGATATTGGTTTCTGCAGTTACCTTAAGCGGCAGGTTTCCATACACTCCGTCCGGCAGGCGATACTGCTCCATCCATCCAATAACCTGTTCAATAGCTGGCAGCATTTCGTTGGCAAAATCATGATCCCCGCTGTGCCGGATGTATTCCTCCACGCTCACAGGGAAGGTCAATGTCCAGGTGGAGACATAGGACGTTTTGCAACCGGGATATTTTCCAGCCATCTGTCCGGACTGCAACTGTCCTCTGGTGTGCTGAAGCAGAAAACGCCGTGCCAGCGCGTAATCCCCGAAAACCGCATAATTCGCAAGCGTCTTCGGCACGTCATCTCCAAGCCATGAACCGCGTTCGCGCCACGGAGTATCCATATATCCGTCCTCCATGCACAACTGGACAGTGTGGGCGCTGATCTCCCAGGCCTGTTCCAGCGCCGGATCACTGCATGCGAATGAACCTTTCCGCTCGACGGGATATGAACTGCGGCCCAGTAAAGGAGGTTCCAGCTCAATCCTTCCGCCTCTGACATCAACTTGAATATAGCGGCAGCATTTAGGCCAGGTTATACGGTGTTCCAAAGACTCAGCGCCTATAATAATCCTGTCCGCATAATGCAGTCCGTGCTTTGTCGGGTTGATGCGCCCTTCCTGCAAACATTCGCCATAACTGATATCAACAACCGTTCCCGGAACACCTTGCAGTCTCAGGTACGGATAACCAGTCCATATCCGTCCGCAATCCCATATAGTATAAACTCCATCCGTATCCGGCATAGTGGAAGCATCCATGACGCAAATGTCCGCCGCGCCTCCCATTCCGCGCCTGAAGGATATCCGTCGATCACGGTCAGGATAACGTTCCGCTTTCCAGATGTCTTCAGCCGGATGCTGAACGCCGGCGGAGGCCAGAGAACTGCCGAAATGCGCAATTCCGGTTTCCAGACAGCGATCAGCCTCATGCTCACGCCAGCTAAATAACGGAATATCTCTCAGTTCAAAGCACTGTACCGGTTCCAGTTCAGGAAGTTCTGTTGCCTGCTTCCAATCCGTATCGTCATACCCGTTTGTCCAGGGCATGCCCAAACATTTCCTTGCATCAAAGCACTCTGCCGGCGGCTGCGCCTCACCGCGCCGCGCGGTCTTTGTTGCATAGGCGTTTTCGCGGCATACTTTCCAGATTCTGTCAGTAGGAATCGCACTGCCATCCACCCAGATTACCGCGCGCAATGCGCCGCGTCTGGGCATGCAGGAGCTCAAGTCACATGCGGAACCATAGCTGTAGACCTGCACTGTAACAACATTGGCGCCGATGTGCAGCCACTGGCTGATTTCGTAACGGTCCACCGTCGGCGTTTCCCAATGAAACTTCGGCGGACCGAAACCGACAGGCTTACCGTTAATCCATAAGAAATACCGCAAATCTGCAGTAATTTCGATCCAGCCCTGTTTTGAATCTGCCACATCAAACGAACGCTGTGCGTAAATCCACACATGCGCTTCTCCTGGATCATCGTCTGTCCAAATCCACCGGGCCTGTTGTATAAACTCTTTGGCAGGTAATAATTTATCTTGATTAGTTGTTGTCATAACCTGTTCCTCCTTAAAAACGTTTAGTCCGTTATATGATTTACCGCCGCATTTTCATGTAAATTACAAAATAAAATAATTATGGTAGCCTAAAATCTCAAAACCGTCCAGCGGATTCGACATCTGACTCATGCTGAATTCATCTTTGAGTATAGCTTCTCCCAAGTCTTTGGTTAATTTAGCACATAAATTCTTATAGCCAGATTCAAAGTAATTGCGATTCTGCTTATTGTGCCAGACGTTGTAAGCATCGACAATTTTGCCGTTATTGATGAAAAGATAACAAAAAGATTGATCAATCAGCAACCAGCCATTAGAGGTCAATGCCTCAACCACCACATGCCCGCCGCCTTTACGCGCCGCTGCAAAAACCAGACGGGATGGGATTCCAACAACCTGGGTCAAAGCACAGAGCAGTCTGGCCTGCTCATTGCACCATCCAAAGCCGCTGGCGATTAAATCTTCTTCGTTAAGATTGCGATTACAGGCCAATTTATGTCCCATCGCCAGATGATAATAACCTGCCCACGGAACTTTTTCGGCAACGAACGTTGTCAACTTATCAATTTTTTCCAGTTCATCGGCAATACCTCCTACTAAGCCTGCTGCTATAGCTTCGAGAACTGGCCTGCTGCCTGCGGCATAAATCAAACGTCCGCTGGTATATTTGTCGTAGATAAAATCTAAAGAAACATCCGCCAGCGCGATATAATTCAAAGATTGCTCCAAGTCAATTCCGCCGACTGCCGGCATGTAACGAGTATCAATGGTTCTCATGCATCTTCTCATTTTCAGTCTGGATTTCCAATATTCTAATTCCGTCGGACAGTCCGAATCTCACCATAAAATAATCATCCGTCCAGGATTCCTGCTTTGCTCTATTTTCCGGCAGCGACCAGT
>JBAWXM010000488.1:0-3265 GCA_037144075.1 Lentisphaerota bacterium
CCCAATATTTTGATTCGGGAAACGGCGCACGGTAGTATTGTACTCCAAGATTCATGTTCTTAGCTCTTTTGCGTTATTTTTTATGTCTGGCTCGGGCAACTATTGTTCGTCGAGAATATATAATTCCACATTGCTAATAGTCACAATATCAGCCGGAAGTTCGCCGAAAAACAGCCTCAGCGACATCGGCGCATCAGCGCTGAGCGACTGGGCATTGCGCGGTCTGATTGTCACCAGATATTCATGTTTCCCGGCGCTGAGATCACACATCGATGACGCGAAACGGGTCCATGGCGCTTTTCCAATCAGATATTCAACCGAAATATTGCCGGCTTTTACCGTGTCAGCAGTGAACCGGAGAAGATATGTTTGATCATTTTTCAGCGTGATATTCCGGATGAGCTGAAGATTGTTGACATTGGAGGCTCCATTCGCGTCCGGTCCGCCAGCAGTTACAACAGCTTTGCCGTCAACCATTGCGATCGATGATTTTGCCTTCGCTTCAGCGGCAACATAGCTGTACCAGCCTCTGCCGTCAAGGAACTGCGCCGAACCCAGCAGATTGACCGATTGATTGACAAAGTAAACATTGCCGTATGCTCCGGCGTTCTTGTCTTTGCCGATGCCGCCGCCCCATTCCAGCCAGCCCAGCCGTCCGGCGCCGTTATTGTTGTTCACCAGCAGGGAGAACGGCAGCGCTTTTTCCGGACTGTATATATACGGGAACAGTTCGCTCCACTCCAGATGAATCCGGTACTGCGTCTCGCCGCCGGCCTGGCTGATTTTCACGACCGCGTTTTTAATCTGTCTGCCGACCGGAGTAAAACCTGCCGGCAGATCGCCGTCCAGCGGAGCTGTGGTCTTAATGATCAGCGGTTCGCCGTTTACTGAAGAAACGGCAATCTCCATGGTGTCGATGGCAGAATGCTTGCCGCGGGTGTCAATGGCAAACTGGATAGAGTCGTAATTCCATAATTCCGCATCCCCCGGTTTGGCAAACTGCACCTTGCGGTCTTTAACGCTGACTAACAGATCAAGGCCTTGCGCCGAACTGCTGATCGCGTATTTTGCCTGGAAGTCATCCGGACGGGCCGCGCCGTTGATGCCGACAAACTTCCAGCCTGAATCGATCCAGTTGATCTTGGCGGGATTCAACTGCCCGGCCGCGGGATCAAACAGACTTACTTTGCCGCCGGTTGCCGACGGCTGTCCGGTCTGGACGGCACTGACGGTTTCATCAGAGACGAGAATTTCCTTGCTCGGCAGCAGCTTCAGCATCTGAGGATTCAGCGCGGAAAGATAATAGGCTTTTCCCGGAGCAAACGCAATACTGTCTTTTGCCATGGACTTGCCTTCCCAGTCGGTAATGGCGGATGCGCCGGTCATAGCCTTGCGCAACTGTTCCGGCATTGCCGCTGTTTGCTTGCCGGTATTCCATATTATCAGCATTGGCGGCTGTCCCGGAATATCGACCTGCGCCAGGTTGAACGATTCTTTCTCCAGCCGGTATTCGCCAGTAATCCTGGCGCCGGATTTGAACTGATTGATCAGATTGGCGTAGACGACGGCGGCGAGACGCGGTTCGGTAAGCGGATGGCTGCGAAACAGCCCGGCGGCATGAGTGATGCGGCTGTGTCTGCCGTAAAACGGCAGCGCCTCGATTTCCGCCTGATTGCGGAATTCAAATATGGCAATGCGTTCATGCCCGGCCTTGATTTTTATCAGCATGCTCTGCAGGAGCAGCGCGGCAAGCTCCGTTTCATTTTTTTCAACCGGCCCTTCGCGTTGCAGGAGATCATGGCTTTCCGAACTTACCAGCGGCCTGGTCTTCAGGCCCAGATCCTGATCAATTTTCAGGTATTCCTGCGGATCGGAATACCGTCCGTGTAATGCCAGCTTGTCATAATATTGCGCAGCGCCGAGTTTGGCAATAATTCGGTAAAACCGGTAATAGGGCGGCCTGTTGCCGACTCCGCCCAGCCATAATTCGGTCCCGGGCTGTTCCCGCCGGAGCGTTTCGCTGGCCGTTTTCAGCATCAGAACATAGTTCTCCGGCGTGTCTGCCCAGAAGCAGCTTCCGCCTTTGATGCTGGGTTCATTCCAGATTTCCCAGATTTTGATATCGTTGCCGTAATGGGCGATCAGCGCTTTGAGAAAGTCTTCCAGATAGCTCATTTTCACCGGGGCGTAACTGCTGTATTCCAGAACGCAGATATTGACATTGGTCTTTTCCGGATGCGGCGAAGCCCACTTCGGCGTATAAAGAATGTTGCCGACCATGGTGAAACCGTATTTTTTCATTTCATTGACATGTTTATCCAGCTCAGTCCAGTTATACTTGCCCTGTTCCGGTTCCAGCGCCAGTGCCGTATTGGTAAACTGGCTGCCCCAGCCGATGGCATGCATCCGGGCAAAACTTAACCCCAGCATATCGGCCAGCAGATAAATGTTCAGTTCATCAAGCTGATTGCTGAACCCGAACAGCGGCGAACGCTCTTTCATTGGAAGCGGGCGCGGAACCACCCCTGCCGCATATCTGCCGCGAATAATGGTTTCTTTGTCCTTATCGGCTTTTATGGAGAACTGTTCCTGGAAATTAACATTTTTACCATCGGCGGTGCGGCCGCGGAATTCTATCTCATAAAATCCCGGCGAGGAGGGAATCCATGTCCAGCCGTTCGCCTTGAAATCCGCGCCGGCAACGGTTTTCTCATCAATTTTGACGCCTTCAGCGGAGTAGATTGTTCCGGTGAGACTTTGCAACGTTTCGGGGAGCGGTTTGCCTGCAATGAATTTAACTGTTTCTCCGGAAATGTAGAGACTGCCGTAACGTTCAGACCGCAACCCCGACCAAATGAGTTGCAATTTTGCGGGAGGACTGCCGGTCTCAATATTTTCCGCAGTTGCTGATAGTCCGGATGCAAACAACCCGGCGATGGACAGTACCCCAAAAAATCGTCTGAACATATATTATCCTTTTTTTAATTTTAAATAAATGGTTTTTATAGTTTTATTCTTTTGAAGCTTAACCACAGAGGCACAGAGGCACAGAGGCACATAGGCACATAGGCACAGAGATATCCATGCTTTCCGGTTTCACGGTTTTACGGTTTGACTGTAATACCGTTAAGCTGTAATGCCGTAATACCGCTTTATTCTGACTCCTCTGACTCCTGACGCCTGAATTCTGACTACTTTTGAAATTACCTCTCTGAATTAATACGTCATCCAGTGCAGAAGGTTGACGTCGTTGAGATTGGCTCCG
>JBAWXM010000489.1:0-3258 GCA_037144075.1 Lentisphaerota bacterium
GAAATTCTAACTCAAATCCAGTTCGTTCTCCTATTATTCTGACTCCTGGCTCCTGGCTCCTGAATTCTGACTACTTTTGAAATTACCTCAATATTCCTGAATTTTCTGCAACCTCTGCTCCATAAAAGCAAAAAACCGGCATCCCGAAGGACGCCGGTTGTAAATCTCAACCAGTCTGCCGTTTATTTCCAGGAAATATTGAATAGCGGTATGAATGGCACCCAGCCGTCCTTGATGTAGTTGACGAGGCCGAATTGAATTCCGCGCTTATTGGTAATGTTGACCACGCCGAGCTGAACGCCGTTGCCGCCGTCAGCCATATTTACAACGCTGGCCTGAAAACCGTTCAACTTTTTGGAATAGTTGACGAAACTGAACTGCGCACCGTTGATATCCTTGCAGATGGTGGTGGTGGCCGCCATCTGAAGTCCATTGACATCGCCCGCTATATTCAGCGCTCCGGGTTGGAAACCGTTGGTGGTTCCGGACATATTGACTCCGCCGCAAGCCTGAAGACCGTTCATGGTTTCACGGCTTTGACAGAACCCGGCAGAAGCCTGAACTCCGTCAATCTTACGGTTTTCGCAGACGATAAAGCTGCTTTGCAGCCCTTCGACATAGTCTGTGCCCGCCCAGAAAATCGCCAGTTCATTCCCCTTCACCCGGCCAAGGCCGGAACAGGTCGGACATCCCAGCTTCAGGAAGTAAACATTGGAGGTTTTGGTGTAGGATGGAGCATCAAACCAGAAACCCAGCTGGAAAAAAGTCCATTCATTCAACGGGTCTTTCTGATCTTTTGCCGCGGCATCAGCAGCTTGAAGCGGCATGCAGGATACCCCGGCTAATATGATTGCAGCGATTAATAACTTCTTCATGGCTCTTAAACTCCTTTATTGATTGTTCAAAACTTAAAATTAACTATTGGAAGCAATGGTATTGAATTGCCTTCTATATAATTGACTATGCCGATCTGAAAAGATTCGCTCTTCGCGCAGTTGACAACGCCAAGCTGAAGTCCTTTGACTACTTTCCCGATGTTCACGATGCTGAACTGCAACCCGTCAAGCTTTTTGCTGACCGCGACCAGCACACTGGCCTGCACTCCTTCAATGTTATCTGTAGCGCCGCAGAAAAGCGCGGCTTCAAGTCCGCTGACTTTGAGCGGCCCGTCGCAGAACGGAGCGCCGATTTTGATCCCGCAGACATTGTTTCTCTGCGTTGAAGGCGGACAGCCGAACCAGAATCCGAACTGAACGGAATCCCATTTTTCAGCCGCAACCGTTTTTGCCGCTTCAGGCGCGGCCTGAACCTTTGCCGCCCCGGTTCCCGCTGTTTTTACGGCCTGTTTTTCTTCCGCCGGCAGGACAAAACAAAGACCTATCAGAACGCACATTAATAACATTTTTTTCATTGTACCCCTCCAGGTATTTGATTGTTTTGATACTTTCGCTTTTGAATACTGATATTAAATTTGTACCAGTTTGCAGAAAAGTCAAGCACAATCGTTGATTTTGAAGTTATCTTGTAATGAAAATAGTAATTCGCCATATTGAAAACAGGCGACATGATGATATTCATATTATACTCTGCGCGGTTGAAAATTCATCCCGCAACTGCGGGATTGCGATCTTTTGATTTTGGATTCGCACTCTTCGAGGCCTTCGATACTCCGGTATCGGCAGCCTCTCAGAATACGAACCAATTCTCAAAATCTTCGCAATCTGTGTTGAATTTTCAACCGTGCAGAGTATATATTGGAGAATATAAAAAAGGAGTCTGGTTATGGGATTTTTTACAAAACTTAAGAATACTCTGACGGGCGGCTGGGCAAAAATTAAAATCGAATGTGACGGCGGCCTGCGTGGCGATGAGATTAAGGTTGTCGTCCGGGCATTTGTCGGGGCGGAACCGATTGACATAGACCGGGTTTATCTGAAAGTCAGATCTTTTGAAGAAGTGGAAATTCCGCAGTATCAATTCCAAAATATGTCCACGCAGCAACTGGATTGCGTTGATATTGAACACAACTACGACAGCTATGTGAAAGACTATACCGTTGACGGCCCGCAGCGGCTTGAAGCCAGCGAAGAGTATGAATGGGAGTATTCCTTTACAGTTCCGGAAGACAGCCAGCCTTCATTCAACGGCAGGTTCGCGCGGCATTTGTGGGAGGTTTATGCCGGACTGGAAATGTCCGGAAAAGATCCGGAAAGCAGTTGGCAGGTCATCAATATCAGTTAAACCGCAGAATGCCTGCCGGCTGAATGGTCATTTCAGCGCCGAAAAATCCTCTGGACGCGATAGAATGTGCTGAAAACGCCCGGTCGCGAAACTATCCTTTTGAGTTTTTTCACCACGTACAGTTCTGCGATATTCGGATGGAGAAGTTCCGGTATGTTTCCTGAACAGTTTGCTGAACAGAAAGATATCCGGACAGCCGACGATTCCGGCGATCTGGCCGATTGAATATTCCGTTGATGACAACAGATATTCAGACTGGTTTATCCGTGCGCGGGTAACGCTTTCCCTGAAAGAAATTCCGGTATGCTGTTTGAACAGCCGGGAGAAATGTTCAGGCGAATATCCGGCTTTCGATGCCAGTTTCCGCAGTAAATAGTCTTTCTCCGGATGCTCATTGATTCTGGTATAAAGTTCGCGGATATATTCGGAAACACGACTGAACGCATTCGACTGCGAATCATTCGAATCAAGATGCCTGATTTCCAGCAGCGCCGCCGTCAGCCAGTTTCCGGCGTCAGTCCTGTCATTACGATAAAAACAATCCAGCATGCGGTGCAGAATATTGACGAAAAAGACCGGATCGGACATTTTCCGGAACAGCACAGGAAGCGGCATGGTATCAGGCCTGACGATATTGCCAGCAATGTCTGTCACGTCAAAATGAGCATAAATCGCTACCAGCGGCTCATCGTGATCGTTGTCTGCGTACAGCGTCATGCCGGGTCGGAATAAAAAGCAGTCGCCGCCATGCAGTTTATATTCCTGTCCGCCGAGCGTCAAACGCCCTTTGCCGTCAATCAGGAACCACAGATCGAAATCCTTGAACGGATAATTGTGCAAATCCCATACCCAGTCCGCCTTACAGAAGACTTTCCCCAGTGAATTGATACGCACCATGCTTTTTTCATCAAATATCATAAAAGTACAAATAGATTGCCGTGTTAAGACATTTACAGTTCAAATAATCTGGACTATAATATATTTATATATTTTAAAATAACAAATTGAGATGAAAAT
>JBAWXM010000490.1:0-3239 GCA_037144075.1 Lentisphaerota bacterium
TAAAGTAATACATCAGTAATAAAATCCTCCGTCCGAGACGGACGGCACTACACCTCAACCACATTTTGGACATTCTGGACACTATGTGCAAGTTCTAAAGTAATAAAATCCCCCGTCCGAGACTGACGGCACTACAATAAATCCATTTTGGATCCCGGATTCGCGGGAGCCCCCCATGCAGAATGTGTTCGGTGTAGCACTCTCGCTCTGCGAGAGATTCCGATCTCCCGTCCGAGACGGACGGCGCTACAACAAAACCATAATACGTAACACATAACACTTAGCCGTCCCCCAATCACTATTCACAATCCTTTCCATTTTAGACACTCGACTCCGCGTCTTTAGAGAGCCGTTGAGCTTAACTCTATTTTGTTTTATCATTTTCCACTTTCAAATTTCAATTCTCACTTGTCTTTACACATATAGTGATTTTGTCAACTCCATCTGAATATTCTCACTCAAAGAGTGCTAAAAATGCATTTTAAAAACTCATGTGTTCAGCTGGTTATTTTGAAAAAGTATTTTCCGGAACATACTCTTTAGCGATAAGCCGCAATCCACTTTCATCGTTATTGGAAATTAGTTTCTCTATTTTATCTGTGTTTACACGATTTTCTATGCAAGAACTATTCTTTTTGAGTACTCTGATTTTATCGTATTCTGACTTTTCGACATCTTCGTCTTCTGTAATCAGTTCTTCATATTCCTTCTCGCCGGGCCGCAACCCCGTAAACTTGATTTTAATATCTCTGTCCGGAATCAATCCCGAAAGTTCAATCATCCGTCTGGCCAGATCCACGATTTTCACACATTCGCCCATTTCCAGAACAAATATTTTGCCGTTCCGTCCAATCGCCCCGGCTTGCAGCACCAGGTCAACTGCTTCCGGGATGGTCATGAAATAACGGCGTACTTCAGGACTGGTCACAGTAACCGGACCGCCGTCTTCAATCTGTTTTTTGAATAACGGTATTACGCTGCCGCTGCTGCCAAGCACATTGCCGAACCTGACCGCCATAAATTCGGTGCCGTTCTGCGGCCGTTCTATTAACAGCCGTTCTGCAATCCGCTTGGTGGCGCCCATGATGTTGCTGGGACGCACCGCCTTGTCGGATGAAATCATGACGAAACGCTTAACCTTGCATTGCTCCGCGGCTTCAATAAGCCGACTGGTGCCGATGACATTGTTCCGGAAACATGCAGGAACATTTTCCTCCATGAGCGGGACATGTTTATAGGCTGCGGCATGATAGATAATGTCAATCCCGCCAGCCATGGCAATTGCATTTTTTATTTCTTCAGGATGTCTGATGTCGCCGGCTACCGGAATAATCCTCAAGTGCGGGAAACTTGAACTTAGTTCAGCCTCCAGTGAATACAGCGCGATTTCAGAAAATTCAAACAATACCAGAACCGACGGGTTATAGTGTGCGATCTGGCGGCACAGTTCAGAGCCGATGCTGCCGCCGGCGCCGGTCACGATCACTTTTTTATGCTGCAGGCTTTCCCGGACTATCTTCCGGTCTAGTTTTTGCACATTCCGGTTCAGCAGATCTTCAATATTCACCTTTTTAAACATTGAAACCGAGACATTGCCGAGCGTCAGATCCGAGATGGATGGAATCTGCCGGAACCGGCAGGCCATGCCTGCACGGGCGCAACTCTCAATAATCAAATTCATATATCTGGGTTTGCGAAACGGAGCAAGAATAAGGATGCTGTCCACCCGGAATTGTTTTGCAACCTCGCCGATATTCCGCAGTTTGCAGTAACAGACCGGAACCCCGTGTATTTTAGTCTGATCCATATCCTTATTTTCGGTCACCACGCCGACGAACCGCCCAAGCGGCATTGTTTTGGAAAGGCGCAGAATCAAATCCGTATCGTCGATGTTGCCGACGATCAATATCCGTTCCTCACTTTTTCCGCGCCCGGACATCTTCTTGCGCAGCATGTATTCCCGCAGATACCGCACGAGCAATCTGCCGCTGGCTATCCATAGCGTCAACAGAATGAAATTCAATACAAAAACAGATCGCGGAAAGTCTCTGAAAGACAAATGATTCAAGAGAAGCACGAAAAATGCAAAAACGATATTTGCCGATAATGAAGCATAAACCGCCCGCAGTAAATCGTCAATACTGAAGTATGACCATAAGCCGGAATGAAGTCTGAACAGCGCCAGCGCCAATACGGTAATCAGTATGTATATGGGAAGAGTTTCAAGCATCAGTATAGATATTCCGGAAGGAATGCTGCCATCGAAACGCAGCAGAAATGACGCGTAATAACATATCGCCGAACCAATAATGTGTCCAGACACGATTAACATCCGGCGCAGGAGCAGATGCTGCCGGATAAAATTATAAAAAGATATTAAAATGTTTATTGCTTTAGCTTTCATCATGAATCAATATCCTTAGTTTTTATTATGAATGTAAGTCAGACATTCCTGTCTGACATTTCTTAAATTTTCGCATGCAGGAATGCCTGCGCTGCATTATTATAATTGAAGCCAATACTGATCTGGTTTCAAGCCAGCTTTGATTGGATTGTTTTTCACATATTCAATAAGAAAGTGAAGTTGAGTTTCACTCCTGACAATATGGTCGAATGACTCATCAGCCCAAAATGATCCTGATTCATTCAACAATTGGTTTACTTTTCTTGCGCTCGCGCCTTTCATTCCCTTGAGAATATTAGACAATAAATGAGCATCGGTTGTCTCCAGCAACATATGCACATGATTGGGCATAATGACAGATGCTATTATACGGTAACGGTCATTATTGAAAACGGTCAAGCATTCACAGACCTTTCCCCTGACATCAGACCGGGCAAGAATACAAGAACCAGCTCCGGCATCCAACCATTCATTTAACCTCAATCCAAACCGCTGATTATATTCGTTCCATTGTATATCCGTCCAGGGCTCTGGATTGGCTTCTAGCCATAAATCTCTTTCTGTGCGCCATCTATTTAGCTTTTCCTGCGGCAGAGAGTCGCGTAAACGGAAGGTAATCCAATAAGTAACGCCTTTTTTTGTCCAATGAGGTAAGTGTCTTTGTGTTCTGCTGATTCCATCATAAGAAAAAACAATAGGCATTACTTTCGCTTTCCATTTTAAATGTATTTTAAATGTAGGTCGGACATTCTTGTCTGACTTAGCAGGCAGGAATGCCTGCGCTACATTATTCTTTTTCACATGCAGGAATGCCTGCGCTACATTTTATAATTCT
>JBAWXM010000491.1:0-3236 GCA_037144075.1 Lentisphaerota bacterium
AGGCATTCGGGAGAAGCGCGAAGATGTAAAGGTTATTTCTTTACGGCTCCTTAATCCTCAATACAGATTATTGTTGTAGATATTCAGAATTATCTCGGTTGCCGTCCTGGCGTCTTCGCCGGAGACCGCCGGCTTGTTATCCAGCCTCACCGCTTCGATAAAGTCGGCAATGATAGCTTCGTGGCCGCCGGTATTGCTGACTACCGGGCCGGAAGCGCCGCTGTGGATTTCTTTTCCGGTGGAAATGCCGGGGTTGTTCATCCCTTTGATTTCCCAGGTGGAAATAATGTCGTTCTTTAATACCAGCGAACCTTTTTCGGTATGGATGGCCATTTCCGGCGGAAAGCCGGGATATGCCGCGGTCGAGGCGATAATGGAGCCGATCATGCCGTCGGCATGTTTCAAAATCGCCACGCCGTGATCTTCGCTCTCCATCCGGTGCATGAAAGTGGACAGCATGCTGACCGTCTTCACCGGCTTCCCGAAAAACCAGGCATAGATATCAATACTATGCGAAGCCTGCTGAATAAACGGGCCGCCGCCGTCCAGTTCCTTGCTGCCCCGGTACGGCGCGCTGTCATAATAGGCCTGGTCGCGATAGCATTTGACGCTTAAATCAGCGGCGAAAACCCTGCCGAACGCGCCCTGCTCCAGCAGTTCCTTGACGATCATGTTGTCCGGGCTGAGCCTGCGCTGATAGGCAACCGCCAGTTTCACGCCGCATTTTTTGCAGGCGGCGATCATCTCATCCATTGCCGGAATAGTGATATCCAGCGGTTTTTCGGTCAAAACGTGCTTGCCGAGCCCGGCGGCGGCGACTGCCCAGACATGGTGCATCGCATTGGGCGCGGCAATAATCACCGCGTCATAATCAGCCTTAATGCTTTCCAGATCCGGCGCGACTTCAAAGCCCGGCGGCGCCCAGGCCGGCGTCCGGCCGCTGCGCGAAACCGCGGCGACGATTTCCGCGCCTTCGACATTGCCGGCCGCTTTATAATAAGTGGCGGAGATATTGCCGGTTCCGATTATGACAAATTTAAAGTTCTGCTCTTTCATTTGAATCACCTGTGTTAAAATCACAGCTTAATATAGCCTTTAAATTATGGAATAGAAATCGCTTATTTTTCCATTCACGCCATTTAAAAATAAATTTCCAAGACTAATGTTATACCCGGCATTAACCATCTTAATTCTGGTAAAAGTATTAATGAACAAGTTTTTGACAGGCATAATATCCTTGCTGATTTTCGCCTGCGCCGCCGCCGGGGCGACGTTATACCCGGAGCCGGGCATTCCTGTCCTTGCCGCGCCTGAAATCGGCGCCGGAGTCATCGCATTGACAGAAGGCAATGCTGAATATGACATCATCGCGGTTCAGCGCTATATGTTCAGGCAGCATCCTTTCGGACGGTACTTCGATTTCAGCAAAATAAAGCTCGCCGGCGGACAGCAGGGCTGGATATGCGAGGAACTCAGGATAGTCAATAAAGACGGGAAAAAGATAATAAACCGGATTCCGCCGGATAATTTTAATTATAAAGCCGCCGCGGTAATCTGCGCCCTGATTATTCTGCTCATCGCTCTTTATTTCATTGGCGATAATTTTTTTCCGCAGCAAACGCTGAGACTCGGCTTGAAAAAGATTTCACCGGCGGAGCAAACCATCGGCCTGCTGGCGCTGCTGATCCTGACCAGATATCTCCAGCTGTTTCTCATGCTGGCCTGCGACAGCAGTCTGGTCTCGCTGTGCCCGGACGGCAATACTTACTTCAACATGGCCGGAGACATCGTAAATCTTAATTTCAACAATCCGTGGGACCGGACCATCGGCACCTGTTTCGTTTACATCCCGTTCATCTGGCTGCTGCCGGCGGCCAAATCATTCCTGGATGTCGCCCCGCAGCTTTCCGCCTTCAACGGCTTTGTGCTGATGCCGTTGTGCTTCGGCATGGGATTTTTTATCATCCGCAAAGTCTGCGGCTCGGAGTTTAAAGCCTTTCTGGCGGTGCTGCTCTGGATAATCATCCCGTTCTTTTATTTTAACATTCAGGATTTTGATAAAGATATATTTGGTTCGCTTATCGGTCTGCCGCAACTTCATTTCGGCTGGCAGCTTTACTCGCTGCATCAGGCGTTCAATTACAACAATCTGATTGACGCGTTTTCAACATTTTCTCTGTTTTTGACTGTCTTTGCGGCATTGTATATGCCGCCGCGCCGGCGCATGACCGTGGTGGTTTCTGTATTGTTCGGACTCGCTTGCCTGATACGGCTGAATAACGTTTTTTTCGCGCCGCTGATCGCCCTCATTTTCTGGCACAGATTGAATTTCTGCTGGAAAACCTGGCCGCAGATAGCGCGTTATATTGGCGGCAGCCTGATCTGTTTTATGCTTGCGTTCGGCATCCAGTTCGTTTTCAACAAACTGCATGTCGGATCCTTTCTGACCTTTCCGTATGTGCTGGTCGGAAACGGCACGGAGAGAGGCTTCGTCCTGGAATTACTACCGCTGCATACGAGATTCTTAATCGGCTGCAACTTCCTGTTTTTTGTCCTGGCCGTCTGGGGGATGATTTTCTGCAAAGACAGATACTGCCGTAACTTTCTTATCCTGATGGCTGCCCCGACCGCTATTTACTTCTGCGGACATTCCACTACCGCCAGCGATCCGGTGCGTTACATTTTAAGCGTTTACCTGCCGTTTCTCGCGGCATTCGTCTGCGCCGGACCATGGAAAGCCTTGAATCGGGTTCAAGTTTCATGGCTGACCGTCATTTTTGCCATCAGTATATTTTTCTATCAGCCGCTATATTTCAAGTGGATCGTTCTGCCGTCGCAGGTTCCGGGAAATTACCTTTGCGGCATAATTGCGCTTGTGCTGTGCGCCGGGATTATTTTATGTTTCATGCATGAGCGCAAATTCATGCTGTACGCCGGAGTTTTCATGCTGCTGTATTATTTGAACAGCCCCTGGCTGCTCCTGGCCGCGCTAGTAATCCTGACGGTTTTCGCCGCGCTGGATTTCATCCTGCTGGATGTCAAACCGGGCATTCAAAGAATAATCTCCAGACAGCAGTAATTTTTCCAGCGGATTAGTCCTTTTGCCAGGCTCCTGGCGTTGAACGTATTCTCGCACGAAGACACAAAGGCGCAAAGCGGGATCCAGCCAAGCGGGAGAATGTCCAATATCCAACATAACAGCCAAATACTCAATATCCAATAGCCAACAAGGAATA
>JBAWXM010000492.1:0-3233 GCA_037144075.1 Lentisphaerota bacterium
GTTAAGGTGTATTTTTTGGTTGCGGCTATGCCGCGCTAAGTTTTTCGTGGTTAAAGTGTTTATGCCGGAGGTGCTTTGCGCCGGCGGCGGCGATAGCTGCAAAATCTGCACTTTCCTGGAATTTCGCTTAAAAATCAGATTGTATTTTTCTCAAATCCGGTCTATAGTAAAATTTATAATGTCGACAAAAGTCATTCCGGCTTTTGTTTATGAGTCTTAAAATATTAAATAGACCGCTGATAATGAATACAAAAGTTCAGAAAATTTTAGTTGCTGTGCGTCGCCCGGCGCTTTGAAGCCGGGACTCCGATATTTTCTGATTTTTCTGCAAGGTGTTAACAGTAGATTTCCCCGCAAAAAATATTCAAAGGGGTAATTGTATCAAAACGGGATGGAGAAGCAATGACTAAAGAAACAGAACAAGGCAGGATGTTGAAAGGTTGTGAAATTGTTGTAAAATGCCTGGAGCGGCAGGGGGTTGAAACCATTTTCGCCTATCCCGGCGGGCAGTCGCTTGAACTGCATCAGGCGCTTCAGAAATCCAGCATCCGCGTGATTCTGCCGCGGCATGAACAGGGCGGCGCTTTTGCCGCCGACGGTTTTGCGCGGGCCAGCGGCGTCACCGGCGTCTGCATGGCCACCAGCGGCCCGGGAGCAACCAATCTGATTACCGGTATCGCGGACGCCTATATGGATTCCGTTCCGGTGGTTTTCATCACCGGACAGGTCCCGGCAGCCTTGATCGGCAAGAATGCTTTCCAGGAAACCGATATCATCGGCATCACCCGTCCGATTGTCAAACACAGTTATCTGGTGCTGGACGCCAGGGATCTGCCGCGGATTATGAAAGAAGCCTTTTATATTGCCAACAGCGGCCGTCCCGGACCGGTAATGGTTGATGTTCCGAAAAACGTGCAGCAGCAGTTGTGCGTTCCCGACTATGACGCGCCGATGCAGCTGCCTTATTACAAAATAGCCGGTGCGCCGAACCCTGAAGACATCGGGCGGATCCGGGAAGCCATCAGGAAGTCCGGGCGCCCGTGCCTGTACATCGGCGGCGGTATCATTACCGCCGAAGCTTCCGCGGAACTCATAAAGTTTGCGGAATCCTATAATATTCCCGTCACGACCACATTGATGGGGATCGGCGCCATTCCCGGCGATCATCCGCTCTGCCTGCGCTGGCTGGGCATGCACGGCACGGTTTACGCCAATTACGCGGCAAACGAGTGCGATCTGCTGCTGGCTTTCGGCGTACGCTTCGACGACCGCGTCACCGGCAACCCGAAGACCTTTGCGGAAAATGCCGTGATCGTTCATGTTGATATTGACTTGTCGGAAATAAACAAGAACAAGCCGGCTGATATCGGCATCGTCGCCAATATCAAAGACGTGCTGGAAATGCTGAACAAAGAACCGGTACGCCAGGATTACACTGAATGGCATCAGCAGATTAAAGAGTGGAAAGATAAATATCCGCTGACTTTCAAGAAAAAGAAAGACAAGATTCAGCCGCAGGCGGTAATCCAGATGCTGTGCGAACTTACCGGCGGCGAAGCCATTATAGTTCCCGGCGTCGGACAGCACCAGATGTGGGCTGCACAGTATTATGTGCATAAACATCCACGCCACCACCTGACCTCCGGCGGACTCGGCAGCATGGGGTTCGGCCTGCCTGCCGCAATGGGCGCCAAAATCGCCTGTCCGGAAAAACTGGTCATCAATATTGACGGCGACGGCAGTTTCCAGATGAACATTCAGGAGCTGGGAACCATCCATAATGAGGATATTGATGTAAAAATGATTATCCTCAACAATCAGCATCTCGGCATGGTGGCGCAGTGGGAGGACCGCTTCTACGGGAGCTGCCGCGGCAACACTGAACTGAAGAGCAATTATGTTCAGCGCCCGTATCCTGATTTTGTCACGATTGCCAAAGGCTACATGATCCCCGGCAGGGAAGTGTATGAGGAAAAAGACCTGGTTCCGGCGTTGAAGGAAATGCTGGAAACTAAAGGGCCGTTTCTGCTGGACATCCATACCGGTTATGAAGAGCATGTGCTGCCGATGATCCCGCCCGGCAAAAGCTACAAAAATATTATTACCGAGTAACGCCGTCGCTATACTCTGCACGGCTGAAAATGTAATAATAGAGGTAATTTAAAAAGTCGTCAGGAGTCAGAATAATTGGAAAATGAACTGGATTTTAGTTAGAATTTCATTCTGAATTCTGGATTCTGTCTTCTGAATTCCCGCAAACCGCGAGTTTTGCAATTGGCCCAATAGATTGCGAATTTTTTTGAGCATTGGTTCGTATTCTTAGAGGCTGCCGGTACCGGAGTCTCGAAGTCCTCGAAGAGTGCGAATCCAGACTCAAAATACCGCAATACCGCAATGGCGGACGGGTGTCCTGCGTCCGGCTTTTTCCGTTCCTTCTTCAGGCGATATTAATATCGCCGGTCAGTCGGATTAAAAAATCCAATCCATAATCCAGCTCGTCTATTTTTAAACAGGGTCGTTCAATGCCAGCATTTTCACACGCCCGTTACGCCTGAATTTTCCCGAATAATTTAATCGTATAGGAATTTGTATTTTAACAGGGCTTGCCCGCCGTAGGCGTGGATAGACAGGATATGCAGGATAAGAAAAAACCGTTTCACCATGAAGAACAAAACGCACGAAAGAAAAAACCAATACATATTTACCACAGAGTTCACAGAGAAAACGGAGAAAGATAATACAGGAGAGTCGGCGAATTACTGCGGAAATTCCCGTAGTAATTCGCTGACTGCGGTTTTAACTCTGCGCCCTCCGTACTACTATCCGTCATCTTCTTGTTTTTTTAGAAAGATTTTCATGCAGCCATTTTCATAAGTTTATAACTCACAACATTTAAAATGTTCAGCGATGCAGAGGAGAATTTCCGTCATTTCATCCGTCAAAGAAAGTTTTGGAGGAGGGATGCAAGGGGGAACCTTGAACTGTCAAGGTTTCCCCTGCAAACAAAAAATTGTTTCCCTTACTCGCCACCGGCGGCTCGCCGGGCGTGATCCAACGGCGAGGCGTTGGTCGCCAAAGGCGAAATGCATAAAGCCGGTCAGGCGACCGGCGATCCCGGGGTTTACTTCATTACCTTCATGTTCTTCATGGTGAAGTGTATTTGGCTTCCCTCCGTGTACTCTGCGTCCTCTGTGGTAAAACTGTATTGGCTTTTTTTTGTGAATTTTCGTGCT
>JBAWXM010000493.1:0-3187 GCA_037144075.1 Lentisphaerota bacterium
GTAGATTGAACTCCGCATGCCGTCGAATTCTCCGGCCTGCTCCCAGACGATGCGGATAATATTCTTCCCGGCAACGCAAAGTTTGGTTACATTTGCCGTCAAGTTCCAGGCGTCGTAAACTAAAGCCCTTTTGATTTCGTCCTTATTCAATTCTTTATCATTGACGAAGATCCGGTATTCGCCGCTGAATGTATCATTTTCAAAAACCAGCAGCAGATTTTTATCGGGAGCGTCCTGTGATAAATTGAAGCCGGCGGAAAACTCCGCATGCAGCGGATAAATCGAAGGAACCGTCGGGGAACAATCAAAGATCGGACGCGGACGCTGATTCTTCATGTGCGGCAATTCGGTTCCGATAATATCTCTCATTATGGCAAACGGCTGCTCATTGATATCTTTGGATATATACTCGCCTTTGATTCTGATATTCCAGCGGTGCAGTGCCGCGAGCCAACCGCCGCCAGGCGGCGAATAGTCCCACTGGGGCGCGGTCTCAAATGCATATTCCCGGCGTTTCAGGTCTTCCGGCATTTGATATTCCGGACAGGCAATTCTTTCTTTTCTAAATTCCAGGATTACCGCGTCAAATCCGCCGACGGCATAACTGCATGAGCCGTTCTTCATAATAATTTCCGAATAAGCATCCGCCGATGCATCATAAATATATACACCAGCACATTCACGTTTGAATTTTATGTCGAACATCCCCGGTTCAGCTGTGTTGTTAAAAATATAAACGATGATGCCGTCATAATTTTCTTTTACCGTCATCCATTGAAACTTCAACGGCGATTTATAACCGTAAATATTATTACTGCTTTCGCTCAGATCAATAATTCCCGCGCCTTGCGGCAAGGCGGCGATTTCTTCGAGCGCTTCAATAATTCTAATCCCCTGCCCTTTGATTGCAATAAATTCCGACTGGATTTCCGGAGCGAACAGTCCGTTCATGGACGATAAATTGATTACAGTATCGTATTGCTGCCTGCCGCAATGAATTTTACCCGCCTCAATGCGGCTGCCGCAAAGCGTCGCTTCATCCGCCAGGTCGAATTGCACCTGATTATTTAAAAGCGCTTGAACGCAGTCGTAAAGCTGCCCCCGGAGTTTTTCCGCGAGTTCGCGCTCCGCAGGAAACAGGCTTCTTAACGCGGTAATCGGAAATAAAATGCACACATGATTTAAAGACTTTGACTCGCCAAGCTTATACCCGGTATTCTGCGCATACGTCGCGAATTGTTTGAAATCGGCAAATTCTTCATCCTGAAAAAAGAAAGATTTCCCCGCGTCATACTTCCGGTAGCCGTCATAGGAATAGTAGAACCCGTGCGGCACCAGCCAGGTTATGCCGAGCGAATACAGCCAGTTGGCTATTTTTTTCATGCCGCCGGGGCCGAAATTGAACGGATTGCAGCCGAAACATTCACTCAATACCTGTTTTTTCCCCTGTTGCAAGGCGGCGGATGAAACCAGTTTACCGCCTAAATTCAACGATGAAAATTCGCCATTGGGAATATTGAACGTAATATGATCGAAACCAGGAATCCCGAAGTGCTGCTGCAAATCATAAACATTGACCATGACCAGCGGGTCTTCCTCGCAGATGAGATGCCCGCAGAGTTCAAGTGAATTTTCACGGCACCATTTTTCCACCGGCTTAAAGAAGCTTTCAGCGAAAAGCTGATGAACTGTCGCCCAGAAATCACGGCGCACCTTGCGCGATTTCTGTCCATAGGCACGGAATAAGTGATAATAATTCCCCGGCAGTTCGTAACCATGCATCGCAGCGAACGTCTGGTTGAACTTCGGCGTCCAGGGCAGAACACCGCCGCTGGAAGTTTCATCGGTGAAGATCCCGGGAATGGTATTGCTGAATTTATCACCAAAACGTTTCCGGTATTGTTCATGTGTCAATTCCATGAACAGCTTTACGCATTCCGGATTGAGATTATCCGGCAGCAAACCGCTGTATTTTTCGTCTCCGATTCTCATTTCCGCGCTGGAGACGTAAATTTTCCAGTTTCCGCCGTTCAACTGACATTCCAGCCGCAGATGCGGGTTGAATGTCTCGGCTCTGAAATGCGGGAATTTAGTTTTGCCGAAAAGCTGTATATAATATGAACTGTTCCACGCCGACATGAAATAATCAGACCGGATTACCCCGATATCACCTGCAACATCTTTAATTTCCACAATCTTGCCGGAAGCATCCGTTTTAACCGCCAGCGCCTCCAGTATCTTACCGGCGCCGACATCGGCTTCAACCCTTCCATTGCTGTCCGGAATAAGTTCATAAAACTTGACCTGCCGGGCGGCGAATTCCGGGTTTTCAAAAAAAACCCTGCCGCCGGCTGGACCGGACGGAAACGGGTCTTCATCATAAAGCCAGGCTTTCATCCCCAGCTTTTCCGCTTCATCCACCATAACCCCGATCATGTTAAACCATTCGTCCGAACCATAAGGCGTTTTCAAGCCGGCGCGCGGATGCATGAAAAAACCGTTTACACCCGCCTCATGCATTAATGTTATCTGCCGACAGATCTCTTCCTTTTCCAATTTATGGTTCAGAAACCAGAAAGGCGCCGGTCTGTAATCTGTGACTGAATTAACCTTCATGAATGAAACACTCCGTTAAATTACTGAAACTTGTTACAACAATAATTATATATCATTTCCGGCAAAAAGTCAAGAGCAATAAAGACGATAAAACATTTTGTCCACAAAACACACAAAAAGACTCGAAAGAGGAAGTAAAGAAAAAAACGGAAGCCAGAGTATTACTGCGATGTATGCAGCAATACTCTGACTTCCATGTCTTCTCTTCATTACCTTCATGCTCTTCATGGTGAGACTGCCTTTTCTTATCCTGTATATCCTGTGCATCCTGTGAACTTAACCGGTCGCGCCGGAACTTTAACCACAAAAACATCCCGCAGTCGCGGGACTAACCCGAGAGTTAGCAAGGTACAGAGAAATCCATTTTTTACCACGAAAAACACGAAAAGACACGAAATAGGAACAAAAAACAGAGTCAGCGGATGAATGCGGTTACGCCGCATGCATTCACTGACTACATGTGTTTTCTTCATTACCTTCATGTTCTTCATGGTGAAGCTGTCTTTTCTTATCCTGTATATCCTGTGCATCCCTGTTAAATTACTATTCCTCATAAAATTTATGAATATTT
>JBAWXM010000494.1:0-3187 GCA_037144075.1 Lentisphaerota bacterium
AGTCAGGAGTCAGAATGGAATGCATAAAATCAAATCATTAGAGCCAATTGCAAAACTCATGTTTTGCATGAATTCAGAATTTAGAATCTAAAATTCAGAATGAAATTCGAATTAAAATCCGGATTTATTCTGACTCCTTTTGCAATTACCTCATTGTTCTGCATTTTGTCCTGACCTATGCTGTCTATTCTCCTGATTCCAGTTATGTATTACTCGCTGTTTCTTTGTATTTATTCTGACTTTCAGTCTTCAGTTTTATCCTGACTTCTCGATTTACGCGGGCTTAACCCGCATAAGTCGATTAACTACCGGCCGGACTCTAATGCCTGATCAAAGTCAGCCATGATGTCTTCAATGTCTTCAATGCCGACTGAAACCCGGACGAACTCCGGATTGATTCCGGCGGCGGTTTTGAACTCATCAGTAAGCTGCTGATGGGTGGTTGACCAGGGATGAATCACCAGGGTCTTCGCATCGCCGACGTTCGCCAGGTGTTTTGCCAGCTTGACGGAATCGATGAATTTCACCGCCGCGTCAGCGCCGCCTTTGATGCCGAAACCGAATACCGAGCCGAAGCCGCCTTTCAGATACTTCTGCGCAATCTGGTGCGACGGATGATCTTCCAGTCCAAGGTAATTGACCCAGCTTACCAGCGGATGATTCTTGAGATATTTAGCCAGAGCCATAGCGTTGGTGCAATGCGCTTTCATCCGCAGCGGCAGTGTTTCCACGCCCTGCAGCAGCAGGAATTCGCTGATCGGGCTCGGGCATGGCCCGATATTCCTCATTCCCTGCACCCGCGCCTTGATGATAAAGGCAATATTGCCGGCGCCGGGAACGTTTTTCAACGCATCCCAGTATACAACGCCGTGATAGCTGGGGTCGGGAGTGGTGAATTCAGGGAAGCGGCCGGTAGACCAGTCGAACTTGCCGCTGTCAATAATGGCGCCGCCGAGAGTCGTGCCGTGGCCGCCGATCCACTTGGTGCAGGAATAGACAATCACGTCCACGCCGTGTTCAAACGGGCGGCATAGCACCGGCGCGAAAGTATTGTCCAGAAATACCGGCAGTCCGAACGAATGTGCGGCGGCGGTTACCGCTTTCAAATCCGGCACATCGCCTTTGGGATTGCCGATGATTTCGCCATACACCAGCTTGGTGTTGGGCTTGACGTTTTTGCTGATAGTGTCCGGAGTCAGTTCATCCACAAAAGTGACTTCGATGCCGAAGCGGGGCAGCGTGTATGTAAACAGGGTTTGAGTTCCGCCGTAAAGCGATGACGAACTGATGATATGGTCGCCGGCCTGGGCAATATTTGTGATCGCCAGGAAAATCGCCGCCATCCCGCTGGAAGTCGCCAGCGCTCCGGTGCCGCCTTCGAGCGCGGCGAGCCTTTTTTCCAGAATATCGGTCGTCGGATTCATCAGACGGGTGTAGATGTTGCCGAATTCTTTCAGCGCGAAAAGATTGGCCGCGTGTTCGGAGGATTTAAACACATAACTGGCAGTCTGATAAATTGGAACCGCGCAGGCTCCGGTGGTCGGATCAGCCTGCTGGCCGGCATGGATCGAGATTGTTGAAACACCTTGTTTTGACATAATTATTGAGCTCCTATTTTTTGAAATAATCCGGCTGACAAATAGCGTTCAGCCGTGTCCGGAAACACTGTAACGATAACTTTACCGCGATTTTCCGGCCTCTTTGCCAGAATGATCGCCGCCGCTGCTGCAGCGCCTGAACTGATTCCGCAGAGAATGCCTTTTTTCATGGCGGCGTCTCTGGCGGCGTCAATTGATTCTTCATCCGATATCTTGATGACCTCGTCGATCACATTCAAGTCCAGAATCGAAGGCACAAAACCGGCGCCGATGCCCTGGATGGCGTGTCTGCCCGGGGCATCTCCGGAAAGCACCGCCGATTTATCCGGTTCGACCGCGACGATCTTGATCTTCGGGTTCTGCTGTTTCAGGTAATGCCCGACTCCGGTCAACGTGCCGCCGGTGCCGACGCCTGCCACAAAAATATCTACGTTGCCATCGGTTTCCTGCCAGATTTCTACGCCGGTATGTTTATAATGCGCTTCGGTGTTCGCCGGGTTGTTGAATTGCTGGGGCATATAAGCGTCAGGAGTTTCACTCAGCAGTTCCTCCGCTTTCCTCACCGCGCCGGCCATGCCTTCGGCTCCTGGTGAAAGCTCCAGTTTGGCTCCAAGATGCAGCAGCAGAATGCGGCGTTCCAGCGACATGGACTCCGGCATGACAATTATCAGCTTGTAGCCGCGGGCGGCGGCGACCATCGCCAGGCCCAGCCCGGTATTCCCGCTGGTTGGTTCAATAATCACGCCGCCTGGTTTTAACTGTCCGCTCTTTTCAGCGTCGTCCACCATGTTTACAGCAATACGGTCTTTGATGCTCGATGTCGGATTGTAAAATTCCAGCTTTGCCAGGATTTCCGCATCCAGCTCCGGCGCGCCCAGATATTTTACCAGCGGAGTGTTGCCGACGGCTTCTGCAATATTCTTATAAATTTTCATATCATATACTCCAATTCCTGTTTGTTCATTTCCAATATTTTCGTCAAAGTGAACTTACCAGTTTCAGCCCTGAATATGTCGGAAAGTTTTTTCCATACCCGGGTGGTCTTACACTGAAGCACTCGCGGACATATCTTCTTGTCGTCTTTACATTTTACCAGATCCAGTCTGCCCTCAAACAATTCAATCACATCCAGAATTGTAACCTTATCCGGCGACTTGGCAAGTATATACCCGCCGTTGCAGCCGCGTTCAGTACGGACATAACCCGCTTCCTTCAGCTTGATCATGATCTGTTCCAGATAAGCTTCCGTAAAATTTTGTTCAGCCGCAATATCTTTGCCCTTCACCGCGACATTTTCCCCATAACATTCCGCCAGTTGAATCAATATCCTCAACCCGTAACGTGTTTTAGTTGAAAAATTCATAACCTCACCATTAAATTGTTTATAATACAAGTATAGTATATGATATTTTTTAAATGTCAACAGCACATAAAAATAAAATCCCTATTTTCATTATAAACATTCTTTGTAGACATTTAAGAAAGTTGAACGCGGGACGCGGAACTGCACATTTTGGACAGTCTGGACACACTTATGCAGAACCGTTTCCAATTGTTTTACTATTCACCAGTCTCCAGTCTCCAGTCAC
>JBAWXM010000495.1:0-3185 GCA_037144075.1 Lentisphaerota bacterium
TGTGGTAAAATATCGGCTTTCGGGCTGTTGTTAACTTAATTTTCAGGAGGTTTGTAATGTGTGAACTGGTAAGACTGAGTATCTCGCTTGAAGACTCTTTATGTAAAAGCCTGGAGGAAATGGTTCGGAAGTCGAAGTATAAAAACAGGTCGGAATACATCAGAGACCTGATCCGGGATAAAATCGTCGCAGAACAATGGGAGGAAGCCGCCGAAGTGCTTGGTACGATCACCCTGGTCTATAATCATCATCAGCGCGAACTGAGCGAAAAGATCACCCATATCCAGCACCACAGCCATGACAACGTGCTGGCCGCCACGCATGTGCATCTGAGCCACGACATCTGCGCTGAAATGATCATGGTGAAAGGCAGCGCTGAAAACATCCGCCACCTGGCGGACTCTCTCCGCCGGCAGCGCGGCGTCCTGCATTGCGACCTGACCATGAGCTCCACCGGCCAGAATCTGCATTAAACTTAACCGGCTGCGGCGGGACCTTAATTAGCTATCAAAAATATACTCGGGACAATGAAGATTTTGAGAATGCGCCATTATGATGCTGTTTTCTTAATTTCCGGTTCCCATTCTGGCAGACTTCCCTGTCTTTTTGGTTGCGGGCAACGTGCACCTTAGAACTTTAGATCCAGCAGTGGTGGGACCGAACTTCAGAACTTTAGAACTTCAGAACTTTAGAACTTCCCAATGACTATCTCGCTCATTTCCAGGCGTCTGCCGGGCAGGGTGATATCCCGCGGATAGCCCAGGGTAATCAGCGACACCGGGGTTATGCCCGGAGGGAGTTTGAGCACTTTTCGGATTTTTTTAGGCTGTATCCAGCCGATCCAGCATGAACCCAGACCCTGTTCCTGAGCTTCCAGCACCAGATGTTCACCGGCAATGCCGAGGTCAAGCAGATGATAATTGATGCCGGAGAGCAGCGGGGCCAGCAAGTGGGTGACAACCGACTTTTTCGAGCAGAGGACGATGATCACCGGGGCCTGTTTCGCCCACGGCATGGGTACGCCGGGCAGAAAACATTCGGCGCAGATGCGCTCGCGGAGTTCCCGGTCTTTGATAACGACAAACCGCCACGGCTGCTTGTTGCAGGCTGAAGGCGCCCAGCGGGCCGCTTCCAGGCAGCGTTCCAGCGCATCATCAGGCACCGGCTTGTCCAGATAACTGCGGCAGCTGGTGCGGTTTTTAATTGTTTCGAGTATGTCCATAGGTGTTAGGTGTTAAGTTATGGTCTTATTCTAAATTCTGACTGACTCCTCAAATATTAATGTTGATCTGCATTCTGGCGCGTTCCTGCTGCAGCACTTCCTGCACCATCGCTCTGATTTTATCATCGCGCAACCGGATTCTGAGAACCTCCTTCATGGTTTCATAAGGCAGATAACATGGTTCAGTCCGGGAATTGACCTTGATGATAAAAAGGCCGATCTGGTCATCAATGATCTCGCTGAATTCTCCGGCTTTCAAGGCAAAGGCGGCTTTTTCAACCTCTGGCGGCAGTTCTCCGTCGGCGCGGAATGTGCCGAGCAGCCCTTTTCTGCTTTTGCTGACAGAGCAGTCGCTGAACTGTTCCGCCAGCTTGCCGAAATCCTCCCCCTGCAGCAGTCTGGCCAGGACGGTTTGCGCTTTGTCCATGGCGCCGGCGGCTTCTTTTGAGTTACCCTTTTTAATGAGTATCTGCGAAACAGTGACTGTGGCCGGCACCGCAAAAGTTCCCTGGTTTTTGCGGTAAAAATTCTCGATTTCATCGTCCTGTATCGTCAATTTATCGGCAAAGCTGAGTTCAATCCATTTGTTGAACGCAATCCGGAACTGTTCCCGCGGATCAAGCGATGTCCGGGCCTGATACTGTTCCAGGGTGAGATTTTTCCCGGCAAGTTCATTGACCAGAAAAGCTTTTTTATCCGGCGTCAGGCTGTTGAACATGCGGCGGAATTCGGTCAGCACCATTTCCGGCGACGGTTTGATATTACCGGCTTTGAGTTTCTGCTCAATGATCGAACGATCTATCGAGTCATTGATATTCTCTCTGATTAAAGTCCTGACCCTGGATGCCGGAAGTTCCATCATCCGTTCGAGCGGCAATTTCTGTTTAAGCGTTTGAATAGCCTCATCGCTGGTGATTTTACGTCCGTTGATTTCGGCCACTACCGCCGGCAGAAACATGAACTGGCGGTTGCCGGCGGAGTCGGCGTTGTAATCCTGTGCCGGCAGAGCCTGGACAGTCAGAAAAAACGCTGTAATCGCGGCGGCGGCATAAGATTTTACCCGGCGTAGTTCAGGCATGACAATGCTCCGTTACTGCCCTGAAGAAATGAGGGTTGCGGGGATGCGCGAATTTTTATTTTCCGGCAGATTGTTTTCAATCTCAAATTCGGCGGCTATGGTGTCAGCGCATTTGTTCTTGTCGCTGCGCATGGCCGCAGTATCGCAAAGCATGCTGAACCGGGTGCGGATGCTTTCCTGGCGGGCCATGCGCGTCGCTTCGGCGGACTTGGCGGCCAGCATCGGTTCCAGCGCTTTGGCCGGCGGGTATTCGCCGGCAATCTTACCGGACAATTCTATTTCAGCAAACGCCTGCTCGGAGGATTCAGCCTGCAGCATGCCGGTTACCGATTCCTTCAGACTTCTGAGCTTCTTCAGTTCGGCGTCAGCCTGGATAAGGCTGCGGTAGAGACCGTGGCGCTTGCGGGCCGCATCCACGGTTTTGATCGCGGCATCAATATCCCCGGCATTAAGCTGCTGCTGGACAGTACTCATATAAATGTTGCTGACTTCACTTTCTTCAAGTTCGGCCAGAAAGATATTTTCAGTATCCAGCGCTTTCAGCTTGATGATTTTTTCAATTGCCTGTTCCGGCTTGTTTTCTTCAAGATTTTTGAACATCTCTATAGTCAAACGGTTCCGGCTCAGCGGCGGATCGGGGACTTCTTTTTTGCCGCATCCGGCAGCGCCTGCCAGCGCCATGACGGCGGACAGTAAAACAAAACTTCTGCGGAGTAAACTATATTTTAAAGCCATTGAATTCTGTTCCATAATTAATATTCGAAAACCTCCATAAGATAATCCTGATTTCCGGAATTTAAAGGCGGCAAGCCATTAATCCCGGAAATCGTTATATCCAGTCACCCGGCCAAACAGCCGGTTTTGCCGCAGAAGAACTTTAGAACT
>JBAWXM010000496.1:0-3180 GCA_037144075.1 Lentisphaerota bacterium
TTGCGCTCGGAGAGCGCAAGCTACTGGCGGCATTCTCAAACCAGACATCGTGTCTGAACTGACTATGCGCAGTAGTATGCGTTCTCCGAACGCATGAAACGAAAAGCTATTTGCGCTCGGAGAGCGCAAGCTACTGGCGGCGTTCTGAAACCAGACATCGTGTCTGAACTGAGCTTTTTACTCTGGCGCATGACTGAATAATACCAGATGACGCCCGGAAAAACTGATTATGTCGCCGTCATTCAACTCATGCTGCCCGTTGATGCGGCGGGAATTAACGAATATCCCGTTGGCGCTGTTTTCATCTTTGATCGAACAGCCGGAGTTATTGCATAACAGCGTGGCGTGAAGGCCGGAAATCTTGTCGCTGTCAAGCACAATATCACATTTTTCATTTTTCCCGATGGCCAGTTGGCTGACAGGTTCAATCCGATACGCCTGCCTGACATTCTCAGCATCAACCACCAGCAGCGACGTCCTGTCTGTAACCCATGGAGAAATTTGCAAAGCGTGGCGGCACAGTTCGATATTGCTGAAATCCTGTTTATCCGCAAAGTCGAGAATGATAGTCTCACGATATTCCGGTTTGTTCTGAACCATTTCCACCACCACTTTGATAAAAGCAGGGCCGCTGCGGACCGGGTTGGCTTCCGCCTCCTCGAGTTCCGCAAGCAGATCGGTGAACTCCTTTTCAACCAGTTTTAAGAAGCGGCTTTTCTGCTGATAGATGGTTCCGGGACGCAGATTGTCCAGGCGTCGGCTTACTTCCTCCACCGGCAATCCGTCCAGCACATAAAGGCAGAACGACTTATAAGTGACCTGGTCTATTTTCTTGTACGCCTGACGCAGCGCCTGGTTTAAAATGGATTTTACCCATATTCTGTCTTCAGACAATTCAGGCCCGGATGAACTGCCCGCGTCTTCATCGCGCAGCCGGCCAATCTGATCGTTGCCTTCATCATCAACACTGGCCGCGACATACCGACCTTCCTTGCGGAAGTAATCAATAACCCTGCTGCGGACAATTGACTTGAGAAACGCCTTGAAACTGCCTCTTGCCGGATCGTAGTCAAAACTCTGCATCCGGCGCAGCAGACAAATCATGGTTTCCTGAAAGATGTCCTGCGCCTGAGTCCGGGTGCAACCCTGCTGCCGCGCCCAGCCGCTGATAATCTCCCAGTAAAACTGGTAAAAATCCGCCCAGGCTGCATCATCTTTAGGATCTTTCAGCCGTTGTATCAATGTCTGGCGGGTTGTCCTGACAAACTCCATGCTCATATCTCCATATTTTTTCCCATTTTACTATTGTGCTAACTCCGGTTTATTCAAGCAGCATGAAAAAAAACCGCAAAGTTTCCTAATATCCGGCGTGAGATTCAGCGACATTATACGAATTATATATATAAATTCAGACAATAGAGGTAGAAATATGATGACACTTTTTTGTATTGCAATGGTCGGGCTGATGCTTATTTGCATAGCTTCAGATTGACATAATATTTTCAAAATTACCAGGGAGGTAAATATAAATTTTAAAAATCGGGTTTTATGTTTGAAAATTAAATTAGACTAAATAAATTAAGGAAAAAGAGGATGAAAAGTACAATCACAATGGTTATGATAGCGGGAATCATGTTTTTCGGATTTGAAGGATTTGCAAAGACTCATGCGGCAGCGCAAAATCAGCAGAAAAAAAGCACATTAGGTGTAGCCGTTTGCGCCAAAGCAGGAGCAGCCGGAACAACCGGCAAGGTATGTATTGGAACCGGGGGAATAACGGTTGGCTCCAGCAAGGGAGTTGGATTTCAATCCGGCGCGTCTGTAACCAGAGGATGGGATAAAAGCGTAACAAAATGCGCGGGAGTAAGCGCTGGCGCCGGGGCCAAAGTTTACGTCAACGGCGGGCTCAATGCCTGCTTGAAAAACGGCAAACCGGTCAGTCAGGCCAATGGCGGCGTTGGGGTTGGAATTGGGCCGGATGGCTCCGGGGGCGCCGTATATGTTCAAGTGTCTAAAACAACGCCGGCAGCTAAAGCCGTCGTTGGCGCACGTTAAACAAGTAAACCTATTTCGCCGGAACCGGATACTGTTCCGGCGAAATTTCTCACATAGCATAGAAATGGATTTAAAAAATATGAAAAAGAATTTTACGCTCATAGAACTCCTCGTGGTGATCGGGATCATCGCAATTCTCGCGGGAATGCTGCTGCCAACGCTGAATGCGGCGCGTGTAAAAGCAAGACGCATCAACTGCTTGTCTAATCAAAAACAGCTCGGCACCGCCGTACTGTCGTATATGAATAGCTATAGTGGCTGGTTGCCATGTTATGCCAGAGAATCTTTCAGCGACTATAGCAGATATGGTCTTGGTAGCGGTAATATCTGGAGTGCTGATGGTAACATCTGCAGTTTGGGACTGCTATATGAATCAGGAGAATTAAAGGATTATAAATTGTTATGGGGATGCACTGAGCCGTTTTCCAATAATGAATACGGAGGTTTTTATCAATTTGATAACTCTGCTTTTATGTCTGGATGGAAAAATTGGAAAGTCTCAGGGAAAACGGTGTATTCTAACTATACGTTGCCTTATTATTGGTTTTCAGGCAATCTTTCATCAGCGGGTGAAAGTTGTTCCAGTATAAAATTTGGAGCGTATTTGCCTGTTGATGTTCGTTTAATTAAAACACCTAATTATGCTATTTTATCCTGTCTTACTACTGCTCCTGACGATAGTCCATCAATCAGAGGAGCTCACTCATTTGCAGGAATAAACGTTTTTGCCGCAGACGGATCTGCTCTATGGAAGAAAATAGACTGGAATACTGCGTCCGGGCCTGATAAGACCTGTAAATATGGTAATATTTTCGGATGGGTGAATTCGCCGCGCAATTGAAACAAAATCTTTTTACGAGTAGTATGCGTTCTCCGAACGCATGAAACGAAATGCCTATTGCGCTCTTCCAGTAGTATGCGTTCTCCGAACGCATGAAACGAAATGCTTATTGCGCTCTTCCAGTAGTATGCGTTCTCCGAACGCATGAAACGAAAAGCTATTTGCGCTCGGAGAGCGCAAGCTACTGGCGGCATTCTCAAACCAGACATCGTGTCTAACGGAACTTTGAGCAGTAGTATGCGTTCTCCGAACGCATGAAACGAAAAGCCATTTGCGCTCGGAGA
>JBAWXM010000497.1:0-3176 GCA_037144075.1 Lentisphaerota bacterium
TCGCCTGTCAGTCGGATCGAAAAAATCCAGTCCACAATCCTATTCATCTATAGTTAAATTTTCAACCGCGCAGAGTATATTACAAGAACAATTTAATAGTTTGAATTGCCGGAAATACCAGCTAAAATTCAGAAAATACCAATTTTTTATTGATAAATAAAGAAAAAATGTTGAAAATTGAATACCAACGCTCCGTGAATCGGAGAACCGCCGAACATAATCGGCGTCATTTTTCATACATCTGCCGCCGGATCTTCAGCAGCCGCTGACGTTCTTTCCGCGACATTCCGGCAAAACGCTTATCAAAGTCCTTTCCGGCAATTGTTTCCTGCCCATGCGGCGGACATGATGAACCGGACAACTGTCCGCACTCCGACAATTCGGAGAGTCCTTGAGCAGAGGAGTCTTCCATTGTTCCCAGCCCATGCGGCGGGCATAATGAACCGGACAACCGTCCGCTCCCCGACAATTCGGAGAGTCCTTGAGCACAATGCTTTTGTTTTTTGCCTTCTGATTTTCCGGTTCCCATTCTGACTACTGACTTCTGACTACTGACTTCTCTCTTGCCGCACCCCGACAATTCGGAGGGCTGTTGAACAGCAGTGGACGCTAGGTTTTCCAGCCAGTACCTGATGGCTTTCACATTGGGCGGCAACTGGCGTTCGGTGGTTTTGCGGAGGTTGCCGTCCCGGCTGACGCCGGTGATGACGGCGCATTTGCCCAGCGCCAGGTCCAGCAACTTCTGCCGTATCCGTCCGTAGCTCTCCCGTTTGCCGCGTTCCAGCGCCGTTTTGAATACCGGATACTGTTTCCTGTAACTGTAGAAGGTTGATGACGCGATGCGCAACCGGCGGGCAATCATCAGATCCGGATACCCTTCGGCGGCGTAACGTTCGGCGTCCTCCAGAAATTTCGCGTCATATTTGCCGCCATCCGCACTGCTGTCCGGCTCCGCTTCCGCCGGATCTTCCTGACAGTCAGCGTAATGCTTATGCCGTTCCAGCCAGCGGATGATGGCTGAAACATCGGGCGGAAGCTGCCGTTCGGTTTTGATTTCGTGTCCCCGGACGTCTTTGACGGTGGCGGCCCGGCAGTAGCCCAGCATCCGCCATATCCCGCTTTCCTCGACTGTGTCGGCGGCATACTGCCGCCCGTGCGCAACGGCATCCGCGAATTCCTGGTATTTACGCAGATAATCATAGAATGTATCCCTGGAAATATCAAGCTCCCGCGCGATTTGAATATCGCGCATGCCTTTGGACGCGTATTCCTCCGCCTGCGCCGGAAAACTCTCATCATACTTCAGTTTCGACATTTTTCATCTCCGTTTTTTAACATTTTGCCAAAGTATCGTGTATCCACATATAGTAAAAGTGTCAATACAAATGCAGTTAAATCATTAATAATAAGCTACTAACGTTAATTTTAATGGCGCAAAAATATCGCATAGTCCCTGTTGATTCTGGAAGCGCGGCTAATATCCTGTGCTGACTTTTTGTTTCCGCTGCTTGCATAATGCTCCCATCCGGCTATATTCCACTCTGAAAATACATCACCGGCATGCTGAAATAATACATAGGAGTCGTTAAATCAATTTTCTGGCGGCAAAAAATCTGTTTAACGGCAGTTTTATGATGAAACATAGGAGTTTCTATACACAAAATGTACAAAAGATAAGGTACTCCCCCGCTCGGATAAACCCGCTCGGTGATATTGATCTAAGATATAATCTTAATTCCAAAGGAAACAATATGAAGAGATTACTGTTGCTGTTCATTCTATCAGCATGTCCTTTTATTTATGCGGTTGAGAACAACGCAGGGGATATTGTTGCTAAAGTCTCAAAAAATCTGCCTGTGGGCTGGTCTGTAAAGCTCAGCGCATTCAATGGCAAATGCTTTGTCAATGTGCTAACTGATGAAATCGATACCACCGGCTCTATGCGTAGCAACGGCGGTCCGGGAATAACAAAACAACGGCTGACTATAAGCATCCAAGTAATGCCCCGGTATTCGCGGTCAATGCTCAAGCGAATTCAAGATCACAACGCACCAATCAAAGCAAAACTGAAAAAACTCGAATATTTCTCTCAGGAATACCGTGACATTGACTCCACGCTCATTGATGAGCCAATGTTCTATGATGATATATATGGATTTAGTGTTTGCTATCCGTCCTGGATTCCAACCGGAACAGTGGATAAACAAAAGTTTGTCCAGTTTCTAAAAAACATCTCGGAAAATTGGAAATCGTACGACCTTGAGCAACCAGATGTCAATAAAATACTTGTCAGTATTCTTACACAGTAGAAGTGTCTATTGTATTTGTGGTTCTTATCGTGCTCTGTCCACTTAACTTTTATTTTTTGTGCATATATTCATTTATTTAATTCTATTTACACTTCTTATTTTAATATTTTTAACCGCAAGATTTTAAAATAATGATTTTATGAAAATCGGCATCAAATTTTAGCTTTGGGGTTTTCTTTCAAGTTGGGGGTCGGGGTAAGCCCCCGTTACGAAGAATCTCTCTTTTTAACACTCCATACACGCCCCCGTTCAGAAACACTCTTGTTTGGGGTTAAATGAATGATACTTACATAAAATTCGTATTTATTCTAACGAACTTTTTTTGAACTCATTCAACTCCTTAACCAGTTCCAATTTAAGAACCTCTGCACTTGGGAGATAAAGTTTATATTGACTTGCCAGGATTGTTTTATTGTTTTCAGGCAATGTAAATTTAACCACGGCATTGTTTTTTTCAGCAGAAAGCAAAATTCCAATAGTCGGATTTTCATCCGGCAGCTTTTGAGTTCGGTCATAATAATTAACATACATTTGCAACTGCCCCAAATCCTGATGGGTTAATTTATGGGTTTTTAATTCGATAATCACGAAACAGCGTAAAAGCCGGTTGTAAAAAACAAGATCGGCAAAAAAATCGTCGCCATCCAGATGGATTCTCTGCTGGCGGGCCACAAATGTAAATCCGTTGCCTATCTCCAGCAGAAATTCCTGCAAATGCGTAATGATTGCCTGCTCAATATCTTTTTCATAGTAGGCTGCTTCCCGCTTTAATCCTAGAAATTCCAGATACATGGGATCTTTGATAATGTCTGTTGGTTTTTCCGGCAGTTGTTCGCCTTGAGCAACTGCTAAAACACGTTCCTTATC
>JBAWXM010000498.1:0-3174 GCA_037144075.1 Lentisphaerota bacterium
ATTAATGGTTGAGTCTTTCAGCGCCGACAGGCTAAGCAGGCAGGCGTCGTAACCATGCCTTAATGCGAACTCCGCTTCATATCCGGCTTGCGGAGTTTTGCCGCACACCCCGGCTATTTTAAGGATTTTACGCCCGGACCTGACGCACCATTCGTCAATAAACTGCGAGGTCTGCGCCAGTACCGGCTCGAACAGCCCGATCTCCGGGTTGCGGATTTCAAACTGGGTGGAATGCACTCCCACCGCGATCCCGCCGGCCCCGGCGTCTATGTAGTATCTGCAAAGCGCCCGCTGATATTGCGGCGCAAACTTGCGGTTGGCGTCCAGCGCCAGCGGTTGCGCCGGGATGACGGTTCCTGCTCTCACCGGCGCCAGCGCCTGCGGATCAATATCGTTGATTCTTTTCATAATTATACCCTGCTGTTAAAATTTCCCGTTATTTACTTCAAAGTGTGTAGGTTTGCCCAGCGAGCCGCCGCCCTGCATCAGCCATTGTGCCTGCCAGAGGATCATCTGCTCCAGCGAAATCCGCGGATAGCCCAGCAGCCGGAAGGCTTTGGCGGCATTATTCAGGTAACATTTGCCGGCGGAAACTCCGGTGTAACTGATGGCTTTATTCATTAACCGTCCGAAGGTTTCGGCGATATATTCCACGGATACGATCTCCGGACCGGTAATGTTCAGTATCGCCGCCGGAGAGGCGCAAAGTTCCAATGCCAGCAGCGCGTAACAGTTGGCGTCGCCCTGCCACAGCACATTGAAGTGTCCGACGGTATTGTTGACCGGCTGGCTGTTCCAGACCTGACTGCCGATATCATGCAGGACGCCATATCGCAAGTCAATCGCATAGTTCAGGCGCAACAGCAGCGTTTCCACTCCGCAGGCTTTGGCGAAGTGCCCGAAAACGCGTTCCCGTCCGAGACAGGACTGGGAATATTCTCCGACCGGAGCAGGGGATACATGCTCGGTGCATCCGCAAGTTCCGGCGTTTACCAGCGGATAGACGCAGCCGGTGGAAAAAACCACTATCCGGCTCTTGCGGAAATGGTTGCCGACGTAACCCGGCACGATGGTATTCATGGCCCAGGTCAGTTCTTCAGAACCTTCCGTTCCGAATTTCCGCCCGGCCATGAATATAACGTTTTTTACTTCGGGCAGGGCTTTTGCCGCGTCCTGATCCAGCAGGTCGCAGGAAATCGTTTCAATACCCCATCGCTCAAGTTTCTTTCTGCCTTCGATATCGCTGAAACGGGAAACCCCGATCACCTTTTTGCCGACTCCGGCGGCTTTGATCGCGTTGACCGCCTGCCGCCCCAGCGTGATGCCCATTTTGCCGCCGATGCCCAGGATCATAATATCTCCGTCCAGCCGTTTCATCATTTCTACCAGACCGGTTCCGGGCTCTGAAAGCATGTCTTCCAGCAACGTTTCGCTGTCTATTGTTTCAGGAAACTTCATCGTGTTCCTCCAGTTATAAAAAAACAACTATATAGTTTTATTATACAGCCTTGAATTAAATTATTCAAGTGAACCAGTTGCAAAACCCGCGATTTACAGTAACTCAGGAGGCCGAATGAAACTCGAACTAAAATCCGGATCAGGGTGGCGTCAGAAATCGGCCGGCGGCTTGCTGAAAATCAATTTTCTCATTGCAGTTTTAACGCATTTCATTTGAACTGTTAATGAAATGCAATTAAATTATGGTTTATATATTTTTATAAATCATCAAAAATGAGGCAGATATGTCAGGACACAGCAAGTGGGCAAACATCAAGCATAAGAAGGCCGCTACCGACAAGAAGAAGGGCAAGATTTTCTCCCGGATCGGCAAGGAAATCATGGTTGCCGCCAAACTTGGCGGCGGCGACGCCAACGCCAATCCGCGGCTGCGCGCCGCACTGCTGGCAGCCAAAGCCTCCAACATGCCGAACGTCAATATTGACCGCGCCATCAAGAAAGGCTGCGGCGAACTCGGCGACGTCAATTACGAAGAACTGGTATATGAAGGCTACGGCCCGGGCGGCGTCGCATTCAAAGTTGAATGTCTGACCGACAACCGGAACCGTTCCGCCAGCGAAGTCCGCATGGTTTTCGACCGCTGCAACGGCAACATGGCCGGCTCCGGCGCGGTTAGCTGGATGTTTCACCGCAAAGCTCATTTCGTCATCACCGGTCCCGACGCCGATGAGAACAAACTGATGGATATTGTGTTAGACGCCGGCGCCGAAGACATTGAAGTGGATGAAGACGTCGCCGAAATCTGGGGCCCGACCGACTGTTTTGAAGCCGTTACCAAAGCCCTCGCTGACGCCGGAATCAAGACCGAAGAAGCCGAGCTCATGCAGAAACCGGAAAACGTTGTCGAAATCAAGGACATCAATGTCGCCCGTCAGGTGCTACGGATGATAGACAAACTCGAAGACCTGGATGACGTTCAGAACGTCACCTACAATAGCGAGATTGACCCGGAAATTCTCGAACAGCTTGACGCCGAAGGCAATTAATTTAACGGATGATAATTCTAGGCATAGACCCTGCCATCAGATGCACCGGCTACGGCGTGATTGACATGACTTCCGCCGACAAGGCATCTATTATTGATTGCGGAGTCATACGGAACAGTCCGAAACTGACTCACTGCGAATGTCTGCTCCGTCTGGTGGGCGGCATTCGCGAACTGGTTTCAACTTTTAAACCCCAGGTCGCCTCCATCGAACAGCCGTTCTACGGTAAAAACGTCAATACCCTGATTATTCTGGGGATGGCGCGCGGGGCAATTCTGACCGTTCTAGCCGAAAATAACATTCCTGTTTACGCCTATTCGCCCAAAAATGCCAAGCGCGCCGCTGTCGGCAATGGAGCGGCGTCAAAAGAACAGGTAGCCGCGATGATGGCGGCGTCATTCAGGCTGAATGTTGCCGATATACCGCTGGATTCGACAGACGCTCTTTCGCTGGCGCTATGCCACGGCCAGGTAGCGATCCGTCCGGAACTCTTCATGCTGCTGCCGAAACCGCTGTAATTTCAGAAACCATTCTCTGTCTCAATGTCCGCTTCGCGCAGGAATAAGCAAGGCGCTATCGCGAAATTACAGTGAATCAATAGAGCCAATTGCAAAGCTCGCGTTTTGCGGGAATTCAGAAGACAGAATCCAGAATTCAGAATGAAATTCTA
>JBAWXM010000499.1:0-3172 GCA_037144075.1 Lentisphaerota bacterium
ATCCAATCCACAATCCTATTCATCTATGTTGAATTTTCAACCGCGCAGAGTATAATCGGTCAGACGGCTTAAAATCAAATTCGGGAAGCAATATTTTTAACAGAAAGCTGAATTTCCAGCAAAGCGCACTCAACGGCGTTGCTGCAGCAAATGTTGTCGCGGCCGGCGGCAGTTTCAGGCAAATCAGGATACCCGGCGCTTGAAAATACGGCATTTGCCATATATTTTGAGTAAAAGCATTAAGCACACAGGAAAAAGCTATGACAGAGAAGTCAGTTTTATTCAAACTTCCGGAAGAACATATCTATGCGCCGGTGACGCGCTATGACGATCCCTTGCGCTATTATTACAAACCAGTAATCGGCAGGCTTTATGTAAAGCGAATTCAGGATGGTTTGTCCATGCTGACGCCGCCGTATGAACGCGCGCTGGATTTCGGCTACGGCAGCGGATTGCTGTTCAATACCCTCGCGGAAATCGGCAAAGAACTCCACGGCATTGATATTCTGTCCGATGCAGTGACGCTCGCGGAAATACTTGACCGCCAGCACATCCGGGCGATGCTGAAACAGGAAGACATTCTGAAGGCTGGATATCCGGACAATTACTTCGACCTGATTACCGCCTTTTCAGTTTTTGAGCATATCCGCGACTGTGACCCGATCCTTAAAGAAATGCATCGCATCATGAAGCCCGGCGGTCAACTGCTTATCGGCATGCCCAGCGTAAACAGAGTCATGCCATGGCTTTTCAAAGCTATCGGGTTCAACAATATTGACGACCACCACATCACCAATCACAGGTCAGTATTGAAGTCGGCAAAGCAATATTTTACGCTTAAAAATTATAAACGGCTGCCGTCATTTCTGCCTGACCGCTGCTGTCTCTACTTTAATATGCTGCTGGAAAAACAATCATAAAGTCTATTCCTGCAATCCGGTGAAAGCAGTCTTATTTTATGTTTGCGGGCAAGACTCTGACTGAAGAAATTCCCCCATCGGAATTGATTTATTCGCCAACATGCTGTATTTTGTAACCGGTCTAGTTGTTTGTTAAAATTCTGCAATAGCCATCATATACTGCTGAAAACATTTTCAGCTAAGTATGGCGGATAAAATTTTATATCTCATTTTAAGGATATTAACTATGGATCAAGGCGCTAAAGTGAAAGTCGGAGTGGTCGGAGTCGGAGCGCTCGGCAGGCATCATGCCAGACTGTATAGTCTCAGCGGGAACGCCGAAGTCGTCGGTATCTATGACGTCAGCGGCGAGACTGCCGAAAAAGTCGGCCAGGAGTTCGGACTGAAAGTCTTTACGGACGTGGAAGAACTAGCCGCTCAGTGCGATGCACTGAGCGTTGCCGTTCCCGCCACCCTGCATCACGCCACATCCATGCCGCTGTTGAAGATGAACAAGCATCTGCTGATCGAGAAGCCGATCGCGGTGACCGTGGAAGAAGCCGAAGATATCGTGAAAGAAGCTAGAATGCGCAATCTGGTGCTGGCCATCGGCCACGTTGAACGCTTTAATCCGGCGATGGATTTTCTGGAAAAACATGCGGCGGACACCCGCTTTATCGAAGCTCACCGCCTGGCGCAGTATCCGCCGGCGCGTCCCGGACAGCATCGCCGCGGCACTGAGGTCAGTGTTGTGCTTGACCTGATGATCCATGATCTGGATTTGATCCTGACTATGGTGGATTCAGAGATTGAGCGTATTGACGCCATCGGCATTCCCGTGCTCAGCAAAACTGAGGATATTGTCAGTGTCCGGATAAAGTTTGTCAACGGCAGCGCCGCCAATATCACCGCCAGCCGCGTCAGCATGGAACCGATGCGCCGTTTCCGGGTGTTCCAGGAAGACTGTTATATCTCAATGGACTACGCCACCCATTCCGGACTGATCATCAAGAAAAACCGGATCGGACTGGCTAAAAAGGAAATTAACCTGGATGAGAAAAATGCCCTGGCTGCGGAACTTGAAGACTTTCTGCTGGCCGTGAAAACTACTCAGCAGACCGGTAAAGTCAAAGATCCGAAAGTTACCGGCGAAGACGGCATGCGGGCGCTCCGGCTGGCTGTGGATATTACTAAGCAGATTGCGGAGTATAACGAACATTACGGCTTCAAGTTTGCAGTGCCGGAATAATGGAGAACTGATTCAATGAAAATCCGATCAATTGCTTATTCCAAGATTAATTTGTTCCTCAAAGTTACCGGTAAAAGACAGGACGGCTATCATGAAATACTGTCATTCTTTCTGCCGTTGACTTCCCCTGCGGATAATATCGTCCTGACTGTTGATGACCTGACTGTGCTTTACGGCATCGAAATCATCTGCCGCGACAAACGGGTTCCGGCTGATGAAAGCAATATCTGCCACAAAGCCGCCACCAGATATGCCGCCATGACCGGACTGCCGGCCAAATGGCGCATTGAGATAGATAAAAAGATTCCAGTCGCCGCCGGCATGGGCGGCGGCAGCAGCGACGCCGCCGCTGTGCTGCAAATGCTCCAGAAACATTACAAACAGCTTCCGCTGCCGGTGCTGGCCAGGGCCGCGCAGTTTGTCGGCGCGGATGTGCCGTTTTTCATGGAATCGCGTCCGGCGATAGCTTCCGGCATCGGCGAAAGACTCGAATTTCTGCCACCCGGACTGCCGGAAATTCCTATCGTGCTGGTCAATCCCGGTTTTCCCGTAAGCGCTCAATGGGCATACGAAAATATGAACCCGGCTTTGATCGGACCGGCCGACAGAGACCGTTTCAATGCGCTGCTCGGTGCCGCGCGCGCCGGAAGTTTCAAGACCTGCGCCGGCCTGCTGCACAACGATCTGGCTCCGGCGGTTATCCATAAATTCCCTGTCCTGCAAATCCTTAAAGACCGTCTGGTGGCGCACGGCGCGCTGGGCGCGGAGATGACTGGCAGCGGCCCCACGGTTTTTGCCATTTGCGGGAATTTCGACCATGCCGAAAAAGTTGCCGCCGCCATGCGTCTGGATTTTCCGGAAATGGATGTCTTCGTCTCCGGCAGAAATCTGAGTTAGGCATTCCGGACAGTCCATGGAGAAGTTTTAAAGTTCGGTACTGCGGGTTTTGCGACTGCGGAACAACCATCACTAGTACTCTGTAAACCTAAAAATTTCGCATAGACTAGTTAGATTGCGGATTGGA
>JBAWXM010000500.1:0-3162 GCA_037144075.1 Lentisphaerota bacterium
ATGGTTTACCAGCCGCACCGGCTGACTCCGGAAGCGGTAAGCCTCAAAAATATTCTGGAGTCCGGGGTGCTTGGCAGAGTTTTCATGGTACGTAGAACCTGCTGCAATTTCAGCCGCCGTAACGACTGGCAGGCTTTCACCTCCTATGGCGGCGGGATGCTGAATAATTACGGTTCGCATTTTCTTGACCAGTTTATTTACTTGTTCGGCGGCAATTTTAAATCAGTCGATGCCGTTACCCGCAGGATAATAAGTTGAGGTGATGCCGAGGATTTTGTTAAATTACTTGCCGTCAACAACCTGGACATTACTTTCGATCTCGAAATAAATATGAGCGCGGCTTTTGCCGGGCAGGAATGGCAGGTTTGCGGAACTTGCGGCGCTGCTGTATGGCGCAATGGTTCCGGCTGGCAGCTGCGGTACTTTGACCCGGCGCATTTAAAATCACGCACAATACAGCCGGGGCTGGCAGCGGAAGGTCGTCTGTATCCATCGGAGCAGGATATCGCCTGGACGGAAAAAAGCATTTCCGTTGCAACCGCGCAGTCAAATAACTTTTATGATTATTGTTACAGTTATTTTGCGCTGGATGAAGCCCCGCTGATTCCAGTCGAGAGCACCATGGAAGTAATGAATATTCTCGAACGCTGCCGCCAGGGCGCGCCAATACCCGCACTAAGTTACTGACAGGAGATATTGTGAATACGGATGTTAATACTTGTGAAGAGGAAAAGGTGAAAAATCAGGCTCCGTCAGTCCCGGAACTCAAACGCTGGAAAGCCGGAACGCTCACTTATTCCATGGGCGGACTGGTAGTCTTGTTCTGCTGGCTGCTGATGGGAGATTTCGCCTGGGCAATGAAGGAACGATCAGTATATACCGTAGTACAATTGCTGTTCAAAAAATTCGGAACATCCGATACTTTAAACTCTCTGTTCATGGGATCGCTTCCCAGCGCGATCAGCCTTTTTCTGGGGCCTGCCATCAGCTACCGGTCAGACCGGCATCGCGGCTCCCGGGGCAGGCGCATCCCTTATCTAATCATTACCACTCCAATTGCCTCGCTGGCAATGGTGGGACTGGCATTCAGTCCGATGCTGGGCCGGATGCTGCATGATTTATTCGGGATTTATTCTCCAGGAACCAATGCCATAACAATCACATTGCTGGGAATTTTCTGGATAATATTTGAAGTCGGAACTATCGCCGCCAATGCCATTTTCGGAGCGCTGATCAATGATGTGGTGCCGCATCAATTCCTCGGACGCTTTTACGGATTGTTCCGAGCTTTCAGCCTGATTGCCGGAATTATTTTCAATCTGTGGCTGCTGGGCAAGGCTGAACAGCATTATATGTGGATATTCATCGGCATTGGCTTCATATACGGCGCCGGTTTTTTAATAATGTGTCTGAAAGTAAAAGAAGGCGAGTATCAGCCTGTTCCGCCCGGGCGTGAAAAGGATACTCCTTTCGAGGGTATCGCTACTTATTTCAAGGAATGTTTCTCCAATCCGTACTACCGCTGGGTTTTCATTGCCTTCACGATTTCGACATTATCCTTTGCTCCGGTTAATCTGTTCAGCGTATTTTATGCCAAAAGCCTCAACATCAGCATGGATGACTATGGAAGGTTCATCGCGATAACGTTTGTCCTCTCTCTGATACTTTCCTGGTTTCTGGGGGCGCTGGCAGACCGCTTTCACCCGTTGCGTATGTGTATGGCGTCATTGCTGCTTTATGCGGTCGGAGCACTGCTGAGCGGTATTTTCATTCAGGGCAGACTTACTTTTGGCGCCGCTCTGATAAGCCATTGCGTTATCTCCGGCATATTTTTCACCAGCACGGCATCTCTCGGGCAGCGGCTCTATCCGAAAGACAGATTTGCACAATTCGCGTCTGCCTGCGGTATTATTGTGGCCGTTGCCATGATGATCATATCGCCGGTCATCGGCAAGATTCTGGATTTGACCAATCATGCTTATCAATGGACATACATTATGGGAGCAATATTCGCGATATTAGGATTAGTGACCACAATAATAGTTTACCGTAAATTTCTGGCGCTGGGAGGTCACACGCATTATCAGCCGCCGGACACTGCTGTTCAACAGTCATCCATGTAATTGCTAAATAAATATATCGGGCATTTTATGCCGGTTGAAGAAACAATGGAAGTTATGCGGGTTATCGACCTGTGCAGAAAATGTGGAAATTTTCAGTAGTCAGAATAGAAGCGGGAGTTAAGGCCTTGCGAATAAATTTTACACTCATCGAACTCCTGGTTGTGATTGTGATCATAGCGATTCTCGCCGGCTTGCTTTTGCCCGTGCTTGGCAAGGCGCGGGAAAGCGCACGGCAAACCGCCTGCATTTCCCATCTGCGGAATATCAATCTGGCACTGGGGATGTATGTTGATGCGTCCGTCGGGAATTATCCTTATCCGGTAATCACCGCCGATGGCACTGATAGTCACATTAACGGCTATAAGATGATGACATGGCCGAAATACCTGTTCCGCTATCTTGCAAACACTGAAATATATTTTTGCCCTCTTGATCAGAAAAATGAAGGAAGGCCTGAAAATCCAAATTCCGTTCCAGATTATCCTGTCTCGTATCAGTACCGCTATTGCCTGGGATATGCGGCGGAGAATGTTATAAATGGCTCTTTAAAAACCGGCATGTTCAAGTATCCGTCACAGCAGGTTATTTTACATGAAAGGACCGCGTGGCATGGAAAACGTTATGTGCTTAATCAGATTAACACTCCAGTGGATCAATATGTTCAAATGAATTCCCTGTATGTCGACGGCCATGCGCGGCAATGGCTGATGAAATGTTACGATGCCGTAAATAAATGTTACGACGCGAACTGGTTCAGCGCTGGAACGTCGCCATATAATCCGAGACTGGGATATGACAGCAATCCTTGAACTGAAAAAGCTGTTAAAATGATTTTATTTTATGTTTTATTACAGTAAGTCACCGACGGATCAATGACACATAAAACAGCTGAAAAAATGCTTCTTGGAAATAGGTGGGGCAAAACTTTAGTTTTTGTGTTTCCGCTGCTTGACTACCGAGAACAATATGTTGCTTTGCTGGAGGCGCAGCACAATGGAGAAGAGCAGAATCAAAGTCTTGCCCGAGCGCGACCCGCCGA
>JBAWXM010000501.1:0-3160 GCA_037144075.1 Lentisphaerota bacterium
TCCATACGGCCAGTCGCATGATTTGTGAATGAATGCATTCAATGCCGCCGAGTTCACATTCCCCGCTGGCACGGGTGCCGCCGCATGGACCGTTGGCTAAGCCTTTAGGACAGTGTTCGGGACAGACATACTGGGTCATGGGCAGCCGGCAGTATGAACATTCGCGGCATCCTGCCAGCAGTTTTTTGGTCAGCAGATGTTCATGCGGATTCTGTTTGTCGGCATGCGGGAACATGAATTTACGCAGTTTGTAGCTGAATTTTTCGCTGGAAGAACTTTCCGGTTCTTTGATGGAAGCCATTTTAGGGATGCCCTCGGCACATGGTTTGCTGAAGCCGCGCCCGAAGGTGTAGAACCGGTAAGGGTATGGAGCCATTTCTGCGCGTCCGAGGTGTTCAAAATATTCGTTGGTCCAGTCGGTGAAAGACTGGAATTCGCCCATGGCTTCGGTAATGCGCCTGGCGGCGATTTTGATTTTATCCGGCGAATCGAGCCCGGCGATCTGAATGCCGCTGTAACCGAGCAGTTTGCTGCCGACGGCCTGGAGCTGAAGGCGGCGCCATTGCGCGGACTCGAACTGGTTATAGGAATATTTCAGTTCATTCTCCAGAATAATTTTAAAATCCGGAGAAATGTGCACGCCGGGCAGATCGCCGGCAATGATTTTTTCCACTTTTTCCGGCGTCAGGACGGACAGCCTGGCGATGGACGGGTAATGCAGGTTTCTGCTGCTCAGATACCACCTCAGTTCATGATGTTTCATCATGTCCCAGCCGAAGTTGGTGACCATGAATTCCGCGCCGAAATTGAGCTTTTTCACTAGTTTGAAATACTGGGTGAAAGAGTCGTCCGGGGTATATTTAAACGGATTGACCGCGCAGCCCGGAAAGAACGGCGAGTCCTTCATATTTTTAATATGGTGGAGCAGATGAATGCTTTCCGTAAATGACCGTTTGCGGGTGTCTTTGGCGTTTTCGCCGGGAAAACTGTCGCCGGAAACCGGAACGACATTGAAAAATCCGTTGGCGGCGCACATGTTGAGAGTATCAATCTGGGATTCGCTGGTGGTGTCGCGTCCGCTGATGTAAATGACGTGGCGGTCGCGGCGGTCTTTGGAGAGACAGGTGGCGTAGTCGGCTACTTTCCAGGAGGCGGCATTGGCGTATTTATCGGTGAACGCCAGCCCGATCGGCATTTCGTTGATGTTTGAAATAGCGTATTCGATTTCCTGCAGTCTGGCACCGGCCGCTGAGAGATCGGTATCCCGTGCCGGAGTGTTAAGTTCGATCAGCATGACAAACACCCCGTTATCCAGGCAGTGCCTGAAGCGGTTGATGCTGCTGTCAAAATTCATCTCTAATTGAAAACCGTCACTGCTTATAGCCATATTAAATCCTTAATAAATCCAGAAGTCAGAATTCAGGAGTCAGGATAAAACCTGAAACCTAAAACCTGAAACCTGAAACCTGAAACCTGAAACCTGAAACCTGAAACCTGAAACCTAAAAACTAAAAACTAAAAACAAAAAACAAAAAACAAAACAAATTCAAGAGTCAGAAGTCAGAATGAAATTCCTAAATTCTCAAATCCTGAAATATGATTACCGAATGTTTTCATTATATTCTGCATCCTGTGCTCTATCTACGGAGCTTTTCTACTTTATACTTATAATCATTAAATTTAAAATATCTTTGGTGTTATTTATGCTAAATTTATGCCTTATCCCGGCTACGGGCTTTATTCTTCATTTTTCAGGATTTATTCTGACTCCTGACTTCTGACTTCTGACTTTATTCTTTTTGTCGTTGTCGAATACGAAAAACAGTCCTGACAAAATATTAAAAGCAAGAATCAGCGCGGTAAAAATAATCGGGATCGTGGTGGCGTTATCAACGCCGCCGGCATAAAGGATAGTGGCAATAGTCACATCGCGCAGTCCAACTCCGGAAACGGTCAGCGGGATCAGGCCGGCAATATTGCCGATGATAACTGCCGAGGTCACCGTGATCAGGTTGACGTGTTCGACTCCCAGTCCCTTCATGATGAAGAATACCACCACCACCATATTCAGGTGGACCAGGAGAATGCTGACGATGGTCATTTCGGCGAAGAGTTTCAACTGGTTGCGGTAAATGTCGGTGGCGGCAGTCATGCGGCTGACGGCGCTGTTGGTGTACCGGTCGCCCATTTTCATCAAGCTGCCGATGGGTTTGAATTTTTCCAGCGTTTTATGATAAAATATGGCGAACATTGCGATCAGTCCGAAAAAACACATTCCCAGCAAGCCGGCGATGGCCGCGACATGCATTATTTTAGTTTGCAGTCCGAGTACAGTCAGATCAATGCTCATCAATGTCGGCAGCGTAAACAGGATGATAACAATAGCGGTCGAGAACAATGCCACCATTCCCACGATCCGGTCCATCAGGATTGTGAACGCGCCTTCTACTTTCGTGCCTTTGGGAGTTCTGGAGGAGAGAAAGCCGATTTTAGCCAGGTCGCCGCCGATCGCGCCGCCGGGAATGACCAGCGAGAAGAAATAGGATTTCATGGTCAGGGAGAACGCGTCGAACATGGTGATCTGGATATCCAGCACTTTAGCCAGTTTATACCAGCGCCAAGCGCAGATCACCATATGCAGAAAATAACACAAACATGCCGGAATCAGCCAGTAGTAATTGAAATTGGCGAGGCTTTGGACAAATTTATCGGAATTTCTGCTAACCAGCCAGCCGATGATCGCCGCCGCCAGTCCGATCCTTAAAACAAACCAGAAAATCTTTTTTAAAAGTCCTTTGGCGCTTTTGCCTGAAGAAATTTCATCTTCTTCAATAGCCAGTATATCGTCTCCAGTTTCCATCTCTATCTTTCATTAAATAAAAAAGCTGCAAATTATTGCAGTTAATCTATCACAGTTTTCTGATTATTACAGCTATAAACCGGATAATCAGCGCCATTTTTTTGAAAAGCGGCACGGCGTGTGATTGATATAATTGGACAAAATGCTTTTCCGCAGTCCATAGCGCTGGAATAATTTGATTCAGCCGTTTTGAATTTATCCTTGCTGGTGTATCTTAATTTATATCTTAAAGTTAAGAGGGTGCGTCTGTATGGCATTAATTAATATCGCTGAGAATATTTATTGTTTCGATCAGGACTG
>JBAWXM010000502.1:0-3150 GCA_037144075.1 Lentisphaerota bacterium
GTAAAGGTTATTTCTTTACGGCTCCTTAGCGTATTTATGCCTGTATCAGCTTGAAGATACCCCAGGATACGCCGCTCAGTTTAATTACGGTTTCTTTGCTTTTGATATTGATATCAACTCCGGAAACCATTACCGGCTCCGCGCCTGCAATATTCAGTTTCAATGACGTTTTAACTGGTTTGTCCGAAGGGTTGATTGCAATCAAATATTTATCCATGCCTTTCCCGCCGCGCTGATATATCAGCGGATAGGAGTTCTCGTCTGACAGTACTTTGACTTTGCCGTCATTGCGTAATTCCGGGATGCTTTTCCGCAGTTCAAGCAGCTTGCGGACATGGTTCAGCACGGAATCAGGGTTTTCATCCTGTGCCGCGACAGTCGGACGGTCGGCATCCGGATCTAACGGCAGATAAAGTTTATCCGGTTTGGCTGATGAGAAGCCGGCATTGGTTTTGTCATTCCACTGCATGGGGGTGCGGGTGCCGGTACGGGTATAACCGCCTTCTTTGGACGGCAGTTCCGGCTGGAAACGCATTCCGATCTCATCCCCGTAATAAATTGACGGCACACCCGGCCAGGTAAGGATAAATGCGAATGCAGCTTTCATTTCAGCGTCTGAGCGATAATAGTTGAGTCGCTGGTAGTCATGATTGGCGCTGGGAACAGAGATGAATCCCTTGCCGTCGGTTTTCTTAAACGCTTTCATGTATTCTTTTATAAACAACTTCGGCGAACCTTTGCCGGCTTCATCGAAGAAGCAGATCCCGTCAGTGGGACGGCCGCAGACGGCTGGATGCTTGAATAACATTTCGCCGTATCCGGGAATGCCGAAATGCAGTATGAAGTCGATATCAAATCCGGCTCTGCCGACTGCATCAGCGGGATTGCCCCATTCAGCAATGGTAACGGCATGAGGATAATTTTCTCTGATCCATGGCTGCAGATTGTCGTGCCAAAGTTTAATGACAGACTTGGAACCGGGGTCGTTCTTAATCAGTGAAGACGCCATGTCCACCCTGAAGCCGTCGCACCCTGTATCCAGCCAGAATTTCATAATGTTTTTCAATTCGGCGATTACAGCTTTCGGGCCTTTGCCGTCGACCGGTTCCTCCCAGGGCTTACTCGGATCAGGCTTGGCGAAGCCGTAGTTCAATGCCGGCTGGCTCCAGAAAAAATTGATCATGAAGTTGCCGTTTCTCCGGGCATAACCATTAACCCATTTGCCGTATTCCGGAATATTGCCCCAGTGGTCTGTCCAGAGATAATATTGGGAATATTGGTTGGATTCCGGCTTCCCGGACTGTTTGAACCATTCGCAATCCAGTGAAGTATGCCCGGCCACCAGGTCAAGACAAATGCGCAGACCGCGTTTGTGGGCTTCCGCGCAGAGACGCTCCATGTCCTTGTTCGTGCCGTAGCGCGGCGCGATTTTATAGAAATTACGGACATCGTAGCCGGCGTCGTTGAACGGCGAATCGAAGCATGGGCACAGCCAGATCAGATTGACGCCAAGCGATGCGATATAATCGAGTTTTTTAATTATTCCCGGTAAGTCGCCGATACCGTCACCGTTGGAGTCATAATAACTCTGCGGATATATCTGGTACAGCACTGCATCTTTGATCCACTCTCTGCCTGATTGATTTTTATTCATGATTCCTTCGCCTCTCTTATTGTTAATTTTACGATTTTACCGGTTTCAGATAATGCACTCTGGCCTGTACCGCCATGACCAGCAAGACCAGAATGCCGGCCACGTAGAAAGGCACACTGGAATTGGTTTTGTCGGCTATGATTCCGCCGGCAAGCGGTCCGATGATTGAGGTAATGCCGACGACGGCTTCATTCGTTGCGACATATTTTGAACTTTTTGTCGGATGCACCAGGGAATGGAATACCAGATAAAAGAAAAACATTCCTGAATATATGCCGTAGAAGAACGCCGCCGCATAAAATGTTCCAGGCTTGGCTCCAAGGCCGAAAAGCAGCAATCCCAAAAGTCCTGACAGCGAAAGAAGCGCTACCGGTAACGGTTTGTACATCCAGAACTTGCTGCGTATGAAAGCCAGCCCTACGAATGCCTGGGTGAAGCTGACGATGGCCAGAATCACGCCCTGATCCGTCTTGGACAGTTCCAGAAGTGCGGATTTCACCGGAAACAGCGATCTTACCACGGCTACGGTAATGCAGCCGACGCCTGCGGCCAGCCAGCCCAGCCAGGCCAGGTCAGGCATTTTAGAATAATCTTCTGTTCGTGACGGTTTTCCGGCGGCGGCGACAGTTTCGTGATGCTGACGCGTATATTTATTGAGTTTCCATATTCCGAATACTATCGACAGTCCCATGATGGCATTCAATACATGGCACCATTGCCAGTTGCCGGAATTCTGCCAGACGTAGCCGCAGACAAAAGGCCCGCACGCCATGCCGAAACTCCAGGAGAACGTATAAAGCGCGGTTGATCTGACCACGCTGCCGTCTTCTCCGTGTTCCAGTGATTTCATAAACACCTGGAAAGGGGTGAAGAAAAATGCGGTGGACACGCCAATCAAGGCTGTCCAGAGGTATTGCATCCCGAGCGAGGCAACTGCAATATAGCCGGTTGAGATCAGGGTAATCGCGCCGCCTGATATCATGATAATCTGTGCGGCATTTTTATGGTTTACAAGCCGGCCGGCGATGAGCGAGCAGAAAGAATAGATAAAAGCCCAGGTTGCCATTACCCCGGTCACAGTCAGGGAACTGGCTCCGCTTTCAGAGTACCTGACCGCGGTTACAAAAAAAACTGCGCCCACCACCATATCCATCATAGCCGGAAAAAGATATATCAGAAACCGTATCATTGTATTTGCCTTAATATAATTTATAAATCAGAAACATTTAATATCGCATTTTTAAGCGCTTTTTCAACTGTTCCGGTGATAAGAGCGCAACATTCTGCATTTTATACTCAGCTCTGCAAAGACACTAAAGAACAGCCTGTTTTACCACAGAGAACACAGATAACAGCCATTTTCACCATGAAGTTCTTAGCGCGGCATAGCCGCAACCAAAAAATACACCTTAACCACGAAAAGCACGAAAATTCACGAAATAAAGCCAATACAGTTTTACCACAGAGGACGCAGAGCGCACTGAGGAAAGCCAAAT
>JBAWXM010000503.1:0-3115 GCA_037144075.1 Lentisphaerota bacterium
GGTTCCTGACAGTGCCTTCGGAAATGTCCAGTTTCCTGGCCATTTCAATACTGTTGATCCGCCCGTCGGCGTTCAGCATTTGCACGATTTTTTTATCTATCTCATCCATTATAACATAAACCTGTACCGAATATTAGAATTCAGGAGTCAGGAGTCAGAATAAATCCGGGATTCAATTCAAATTCAGTTCCGAATTGAAGCTGCTGAATTCCTGTACAACATAAATTCCGCAATTGGCTCCGCGGTTGAAAAACGCATTTTTACGGCATGATTCAACTGCGGAACAAAATCAAGTTCAACTGCGTTACAGGTTACAATAGCTCATGCCGTGCGCTTCCGCAACCGCCTGATTGGTTAATTTTCCCAACATGCAGTTCAAACCGGAACGGATCGGCTGATGTTTCAGGGCTTTTTCAATGCCTTCATTGGCAATAATCAGGCCGTAACGGTTGGTGACGCTGGTCAGGGCGCTGGTGGAACTGAGCCCGACCGCGCCCGGCATGTTGGCGACGCAATAATGAACAATGCCGTCAATAATAAAAATCGGATCGGAGTGGTAAGTCGGCCGGGAGGTTTCAAAACATCCGCCCTGGTCAATGGCGATATCCACCATCACCGCGCCGTGCTTCATTTTCTTCAAATCTTCGCGCTTAACCAGTTTCGGGGCGGTTGCGCCGGGAATCAGCACCGCGCCGATAACCAGGTCGGCCTCGCGGATCATTTCATCAATATTATAGGAATTGGAGTAAAGCGTTTTTACGGAGTTATCGAAGATGTTCTCCAGTTCGGAAAGACGTTTGGCGGAGATGTCCATAATGGTCACATCCGCGCCCATGCCGACGGCAATCTTGCAGGCGTTGGTTCCGGCAATGCCGCCGCCGAGAATCAGCACTTTGCCTTTTTTGATGCCGGGAACGCCGCCGAGAATTATGCCTCTGCCGCCGAAAGTCTTTTCCAGATATTTCGCGCCTTCCTGCACCGCCATGCGTCCGGCAATCTGCGACATCGGAATCAGCAGCGGCAATGAACCGTCGCGTTCAGTGAGCGTTTCATAAGCAACCCCGTAGATTTTCCGGTCAAGCATGGCCTGGGTCAATGTTTTGTCCGCGGCCAGATGCAGATAGGTATACAAAATCTGGCCTTCATGGAATAACTCATATTCCTCCGGCAGCGGTTCTTTGACCTTGATAATCATATCCGCTTCGTCAAACAACTGGCGGCGGCTTCCGGCAATGACACAGCCATGCTGCTGATATTCAGCGTCGGAGAACCCGGAGCCCTGCCCTGCTCCGCTTTCCACTGTTACGCCATGTCCGCAATTGACATATTCGCCGGCGCTGGCCGGAGTTAATCCCACCCGATACTCTTCCTTCTTAATTTCCGCAGGCAATCCGATTTTCATAATAAATATCCTTTGTTTTTACGTTTATCGCATCTTTGTTTATTATAACATACGCTTAAATTATTTTCAAGCCTATTTTTACAATTTTTCAGCAATTTCAAAACTGATGGAACCCTCCGTTCCGTCGGCGGATCACGTCTCCGTCCGACGGAGGGCGATATTTTTGCGGAATTTTGGTTAAATTTTTGGCATGTTTCAAATAATGGTTAAAGATAGTTGACACTTTTATGAGACGCATCCCTTGAGAGCCGCAGGCTCGTATCATGTTGCAGGGACGGCTTTTAATCCGTCCACCATCCCCGCACACAATTTGAGAGCCGCAGGCTCGAATCATATCAATCCTTATATGTTTCGTTCCTACGGAACTCCAAATTTATATTATCATTACTCACCGGACTAAAGTCCGGTGCTACAATATGTATCGCTCCGCCGGAGCTTGTTTTGACTGTTCTACATTATTTTATCAGAGCGTTATGACATAAAAGTGTCAACTGCCTTTTGAAACATGCCAAATTTTTTGGCGTGCTTTATTTGATTCGGCGGTATAAACAATATATCTTTACGGATGAACAAAAAAAATATTGAAAGGCAATTATGAGTTTCATATACGAGTCAATCTATTTTGATAATCCGATCCAGGACGGACGGGTAATGGATATTTTCATGCCGGAAAAGGTCACGCGAGAGATTGCGCTGTTTTTTGTCCACGGCGGCGGCTGGGCGGCGGGTTCAAGGGACTGCTACCATAAAATCATGCGCGGCTTCAATGCCGAAGGCTATATCTGCGCCTCCACGGATTACCGGCTGAACAATGACAGCATCCATCTGCCGGACCAGCTTACCGATCTGCGGCATGCCTACGATATTTTCGTCAGCAAACTGAAAGAATTAAACCGTCCGCTGAAAATTGTCACCCACGGCACGTCGGCAGGTGCTCATCTGAATGCGCTGATAAGTCTGGCCGAACCGGGTCAATGCGGAGAGAAACTGGAGTATAACGGCAGAAAACTCAACAATGAATGGGTCAGGCCGGTCGGAGCTGCCATGCAGGCGACGCCGGTATTGTTTGAACCCTGGGAGGATATTTTCCCGGGAATCTGGTACAGTATGGAAAAAGCGGTCGGAGTTCCTTATTCAGAAAATCCGGAACTTTACCGTAAAGCCGCGCCCATGAACTATGTCAATGCCGCCAGTTGTCCAGTATTTCACCTGCACGCCGAAGATGAGCACATGTTCCCGCTGCGTTACATTCTGGAATTCAAGGCAAAGATGGAGAAGCTTGGAAGGCGCTGCGAATGCAAAATCTACACCAATGCCGAGCATGGCTTCTTTTATGATCTGACCAGACGCCAGCAAAAAGAGGCTTTTGCCGACATCCTGAAATTTATTGCATCGCTGGAGTAATTCAGTACTATCATTTGAAACTTAACCACGAAGACACAAAGGCACAGAGAAATCCTTTTTTTATCTTTTTACTTTTGTCTTTTATCTTTCGTTTTTTATTTGATAAAACTGCGGCTACCGCAGTCAAACGCTCATCATAAAACCGTATTGCATCAGATATTGGATATTCCGTGTTGGATATTGGATACTGAGTTTTGTTACTTGTCCTTAGTCTCCTGTCTTCCGGCTGTTCCACTTGGACATTGGATATTCCTTGTTGGATATTGGATATTCCGTGTTGGATATTGGATATTCTCCCGCCTTGCGGGA
>JBAWXM010000504.1:0-3109 GCA_037144075.1 Lentisphaerota bacterium
AATCTTTGCAGCGGCATTATTTTTTGGCGAGGGAACATTTGTCGGAGGAAAGGCTTAATGAGCGCCGAGTCTTTCCCATAATCTGGCCGCCTGTTCAAGTTCTTCGAACGGCGCTGGTGTGATAAATTCCATTCCCCAGTAGCCTTTATATCCGGCCTGCATTACTGCGGCGGTTATAGTCGGATAATCTATTTCCTGTGAGCTGCCTGGAAAATTGCGTTTCGGCGCGCCTGCGACGTGCAGATGCGCAATGTACTTCAGATTGGCAGTAATATCGCTGATGACATTTTCTCCCATCCGGTGCATGTGGTAAATGTCGTAAAGGATTTTCAGGTTTGCCGATTTGAACGCATTGACCAGGTCAAACCCGAATCTGCTGTTATCCGCCTGATAGTCCTTATGGTCAAATTTATTAAACATTTCAAAAATCAGAGTGACATTTTTATTTTGCGCAACCGGCAGCAGTTTTTCAATGGCCAGTTTGCAATTCTCCAGACCCGCGGCATCGGCGGTTCCTTTGCGGTTGCCGCTGAAAATAATTACTTGCGGGATATCGTTCTCCGATGCGAGATGAATGGTGTTCAGTATCTCTGGAATCAAACTGGCATGATTATCCTGGTTGTTCAAGCCGGTTTCCATCCCTGGAGCTCCGATATTGATCAATTTGAGTCCGGCGCCGCGCAAAGCTTTCCAGTGTTCAGGCGGGGACATTTCCACCGCGCTGTAGCCGAGTTTATGCAATTTTTCGTAATAATCTTCTGATTTGAATTCTTTCCGGTAAAAACACCAGTCCGGTGCGCTTAATTTGATTTTCTGCATGATATTTATCCTTAATTGTACAGGTTATTCTGACCAGTCGAACAGCAGTCCCATCGTTTCCGCTCGGCGTTCACCGGCTGTCGCATAGGCTTTGACACAATCAGCAGGAGAAAAACGGTGGGAGATTAAGCCGTCAACATTAAAACGTCCGGACTGACAGAATTGGAAAAACAGGGAAATAATTTTCCTGCTGTTCCAATTGTCATTCTCATGGATGTCGTGGGCCCCGGCAATCGTCAGTCCGCGCATGATTACATCCGGAGAAAGATGCTGTTGTCCCGGAGAGCCGGTATCCCCCAGCAGTACCAGCCTGCCATGACTGCGCACTATTTTTAGCGCATTGGCGAATACCGCCGCATGGCCGGTGCTGTCAATGACCACATCCGGCAGATTCCCGTTATTTATTTTTTTGATCTCGTCAATCGCGTCGCCGGCTGTTGCGCAAATCGTATTGACCGCGCCGCCGCGCCTGGCCATCTCCAGGCGCATGGGAACAGTGTCAATTAAGATAACCGGTTCTGCCCCGGCGGACAGCGCCCAGCGGGACGCCATCTGGCCAACCGGGCCGGCGCCGATTACAGCCACGCTGCTGCCGATACCGTAATGGGCGGCCGGAATGCTCATTGCAGCTATTTTTGCCAGCGCGAACCAGCAGGCAGTTTCCGGCTTAATGCTGTCCGGAACCGGGAAACACTGAGCTTCGTCAATCACTGCCGCCGAGGCGTGTCCGCCGCGATGAACAACTTTGTCGCCGGGCTTCAAGCCTGATACATTTTTTCCTGCTGCGATAATTTCACCCATGGCGGCGTAACCGGGGTAGAACGGGTATTTTATCCAGTTGTCCCAGTGCGTGCCGGGATCGAACATGCGGTTCAGCACGATGAGTTCCGTGCCGGTGCTGATCAGCGAACAGATGGTGCGCACTGTAACTTGATTGTCGCTTTGTGCTGCAAGGCTGAATTCTTCGATCTTCAATTCACCCTTACCGGTAAATACAATTCTTTTTTCCATGTCAAAACTCCTGAGTTAGTTTATATCAATGATTTTAATCTTTCAAAGTTATTTTTGCAATTCCACATAATGGCTATATATTCCATAAAAAGGTTATTATCAATATTAATTTATAGTTAAACATGAGTTATTATGTTACATGATATGGTTATTGACACACTGGAGCAGGCGGCCTTTAAGGCGCTGACCGGCCTGCATTGCAGGTTTCTGGCAGGCTGGAGTGTGCCGGTGCGCCAAGGCAGTTGTCCACTTCACCGGCATCGTGGTTTTGAAATCGTGTATCACAAGGGAGTGCGCGGCACGGTTTATGCCGAAGACGGCCATCAGATTGACTTTGTCTCCGGCAGTTGGGTTATACATCCGCCGGGGCAGGCTCACTTTCAGACTTCACATACTGCCGGCGAGGATATTTGTATTGATCTTGCCGTCAACGGCCCGCTGCCTGAACAGTTGCGGCTCATGCGCTATATCAGGAGCACGACGGATAAAAGCCTGGCTGCTGATTTAGCTTTCCTGCTGAAGCAGGCTCCGCCCATGAACAGTCTGCAGCAGGCGGTATATGACCACCGGGGAACCGCCATGCTGCTGGCGCTGCTGGAAAAGTCCCTTCAGTCAGCCAGTTCCGCCGAGTCTGCCGGAACTCCGCAATGGTATGCCGCCGAAGCCTGCCGGATAATTTATAACGAGTTCAGTACAATCCGGCGAACGGTGGATATTTCCTCCAGAATTGGAATCAGTGAACACTATTTGCGGCATATTTTCAAAGACTGTTACCAGACAGGAATAAAGGATTTCATCACATCCACAAGACTGGCGCGAGCCGAAAATCTGCTTATCAACTCCACGCTGCCGCTGAAAGCAATTGCCGATTACTGCGGTTTTGCCAGCGAACGGCATCTTTGCACAGTGTTTAAAAAGTTGCGCGGCGTAACTCCAGGCGCATTCCGCTCCATCGGACAAAAATAAAGCAGTCTTACTTTCCGTCTGAACAGCGCCAGGCGCTGCTCATGGTCCATGACTGTCCGGGTTCCAGCTTGATTTTTGCGGATATTGGCTCGAACGTCGAGGCTTTCTGCTTGCCGGAATCCCAGAAGATTATGCAGTGCAGATCTTTGGCGGAGGTGATTTCAGCGGATACTTTTACCTTGCTCCACGGAGCGGTGAAGACCGCTTTCGGAACGGTTATTCCGGTCGCCTGCTCCATGCTGAACGCGCTTTCCAGATCTTTATCCGGCTGCGCGGCGAAACGGTAGAGTTTGCAGATAAATAATCTTGGGAA
>JBAWXM010000505.1:0-3086 GCA_037144075.1 Lentisphaerota bacterium
AGTTTTGCCGGATATGGCCGGATGCGGATATTTTTACTCATGCTTATGCGCCGGAACGCATTAGCGATATTATCAATTCCCATCAGGTCAGGTGTACTTTTGTCAACCGGTTGCCGCGGGCAAAAACTGACTGTCAGAAATATCTGCCGTTGATGCCGCTGGCGCTGAAAAGACTTGATCTTGCCGCTTATGATTTGATAGTCAGCAGCGAATCCGGGCCGGTCAAGGGTATTTGCAAGCCTCGTGGAAGTAAACATATCTGTTACTGTCATTCGCCGATGCGTTATTTGTGGGATATGTACGATGACTACTACAGCAATACCGGACTGGCGGGAAAAATTGCGATGTCACTCTTTAAGCAGCCATTGCGGCGCTATGATCTGAAATCCGCCGAAAACGTAGACCACTTTATTGCAAATTCGCATTTTGTCGCGGAGCGTATTAAGCGGATTTACGGACGGTCTTCGGCCGTTATTCACCCTCCGGTCAATGTTGACTTTTATGCCGGTGGAAATTACGCAAAAAGCGATTATTATCTTTTTGTCGGCCAGTTGATCCCGTATAAACGGCCTGATCTGGCGATTGCAGCGTGTGAACGCATGAACCGCAAACTGGTAATTGTCGGCGATGGAAGCATGCGGCGCGAACTGGAAAGAACCGCCGGACATAATGTTACATTTGCCGGGAGAGCGCGGAATGAGAGACTGCGTGAACTTTATGCCGGCGCCAAAGCATTGATTTTTCCTGGGATTGAAGATTTCGGGATTGTTCCGCTGGAAGCCCAGGCGGCTGGAACGCCGGTGATTGCGCTGGGGGCAGGCGGCGCACTGGAAACTATTGTCGCTGATAAAACTGGCGTATTTTTTGACCAGCCGGATGTCGGGAGCTTATGCAACGCGATAGAAGCGTTTGAAATTAAAACTTTTCCCGCAGATTATTTGACTGAGCATGCAAAAAAATTCTCTGCGGAACGGTTCCGTTCTGAAATATATAGTTTTATGATTCATGGAACGAAACGTTGAATAAATTCTATTTCTTGAAAAAGTCTGATCCAGTGGTATTTTTATATTATCGTGAAGATGTGAATCAATAATCAAAAAATCGGGAGGAAGAACAATGAAAGCTTTATTAAGCATGGGTGTCTGCATTTTGTCGCTCTTGACCGGATATGCTGCGGATATGCCGCCGCAGGTGACTCTGGAAAATGGCAGTTGGAATGTAGTTGCCGCTAATTACAGGGCTGCTTCAGGTAAAAATGGCGCACTCGGAAGCATTACATTCAATGGCAAGGAATATATTTCCAGTTCACCGAAGATTGCCGGCGGTTCATACTTCTGCCAGGATGCGTCCCCGGCTTTAGAGAATTTGACGCTGACACAGGGCAATGTTATTTCCGGCAGTTGCGCACTGGGCAATATCTCTTATGAATTTTTCAATGACAAAATCGTTTGCACTGTAGAAGCTGCTAAAGATAAGAAACCGGTATATTATATCATCATCAACAATGCGGCTAAACCAAACAAGGTATCAGATACCGAAATCCGCCTGGAAAACGGCGCGGATTTCGTAAAGATCACCAGCGGCGCCACTGTATGGGGGCCGTGGAATGAGCATATGGTATGGGATTTGAAAATCCCGGGCGGCGAGAAAAAGACCGTCACCATCGAACCGGTAAAAGGATGACCGGGTATTTTTACTGATTTCCGGCTGGAGACATTCCAGCCGGATTTTTTTATTCTGTAATCCTGTAAAAGGCAGTTGCATTAATTGCCTTTCATTATTATTTTACCGTTTTAGTATAATTCAGTAATAGAGTAAAGATAATAATGAGCCTGGAAAATTCCGCTGAGAATCTTAAAATTGCGGTGTTCAAGCCGTCCAAAACATTCTCGATAAGAAATCTGGTATATACCCGCGCCGGAATCGCCGCTTTGTTCAGTTGGCTGTTGTGGGGCGATTTTATGTTCCAGCTTATGGAAGCGGTGGAACCTAAAGTGCTGCCGCTGCTGCTGAAACAGCACGGGGCGACTAATCAGCAGATTGCCTTTATTGCCGGAAGCATCATGATGCTGCTGAATACGTTCATGAATCCCATTATCAGCTATAATTCCGACAGGACCAGGACCGCCTGGGGCCGGCGCAAACCCTATATTATAATTACGACTCCGTTTGTCGTGCTTTTTCTGGCAGCCACCCCGTTTGCGCCGGAAATATTGAATTGCCTTCAGACTTCCAGCTTTATCAACAATTGCTTCGCAGTCTTCCCGATTTCGCCAATCATCCTGCTGTTCGGTTTTCTGGTAGTCGCTTATCAGATTTTTAATCTGTTTGTGGCTTCGGTTTATTATTATCTATTGCCGGACGTGGTTCCGCATGAATTGCTGGGGCGTTTTTACAGTCTGTTCCGGATTGTCTCCGGGCTTTCCGGATTAATCTTCAATTACTTCATATTTCAATATGCGGAGACTGATGCTAAAGCTATTTTTGTGGTGATTGCGCTGCTTTACGGAATCGTGATTCTGATGATGTGCTGGAAAGTCGACGAGGGTGAGTATCCCGCGATTGCGCAGGAGAAACGGGGAACTGTATGGAACGGCATCTGCAACTATGGCAAAGAATGCTTCTCCAGTAAATATTACTGGACCATGTTTCTGGGGTCGGCCTGCATCAATATCTCCGCCTGCTCCAACCTGTTTTATGTATTTCTATATAATAAGGATTTAGGCTATTCTCTTGACCAGTTCGGCAAATTGAGCGCTTATGTGATTGTTCTGCAAATCATCTGCTATTATTCAGCCGGTATCATCATCGACCGGTGGGGTGCGCATAAAACGCTTATTTTAGGTCTTTTTGTGACAGCCGCCCTGCACATTCTGTCATATTTCCTGATTACAGATTACTGGAGCGGCTTTATCTGGATGCTGCTGCCGGCGTTTTCCAGCACTCTGCTGCTGGCCACCGCCAAACTGGAAGTCATCACGTTCCCCGGAGAGAGGTACGGTCAGTTCTGTTCGGCTCAGGCGCTGGTCAAATCCATCGCGATTGTCGGCATGAACTATGTGATCGGCGTGATTGCCGACAAATTG
>JBAWXM010000506.1:0-3076 GCA_037144075.1 Lentisphaerota bacterium
CTTTTATCTTTCGTTTCTTATTTGATAAAACTGCGGATACCGCAGTCAAACGCTGGCTCCTTACTCCTGACTCCTCTGCTTTGTCTCCGCCTTATTGCAGCGAATACGGTGAATGACGTTTGCGGTAATCGGCGGGAGTGAAACCGCAGTTTTTCTTAAATGCCCGGTAGAAACATTCCAGATTGAAGAAGCCGCATTCAAACGCGATTTCCTTGATGCTCTGTTCACTGCCGGCCAGCAGGGTTTTCGCTTTCTGGAGACGGCGGTTGAGAATATACTGATGCGGTGAAATGTATAAATATTTTTTGAAAAGCGCGAACAGGTAGGGTTCGCTGACGCCGGCCCTTTGCGCCAGGTCGCGGATCGGGAATTCGCCGTCCGGCAGTTCATCTATGATCGCCATCGCCCGCTTGACCGGCAGCGGATAATCCGGCGTATCCTTGCGCCGCGTATAACAATACGCCTCCCAGAACACCCGGTTGTATAAATATTTGCCCAGCACATCCCGGTCATAGGAATTATCATGAAAACAGCGTTGCGCCTCCTGGGCAAAATCAACCGCCGATTGTTCATCATGCCATTTGGTGACTCTGGGCATCACCCGGTTGCGCAGTTTGACTTTAAACGCGAGCACCAGGCAGCGGTACGGATCATCCGGCGGGGTGCGGTGAATAGTAAATTCCTTGCTTAAATGCCAGAAAACAGCCCCTTTGCCGTACACATTGTCCTGCCCGTTGGCTTCAAAAAATATTTTCCCGCCGGTCAGGATTTCAATATATTCCGTTCCCAGCGGAATGCGGTGGGGCGTGATCGCGCGTCCGCGCGGCGCTTCAAAATAGCCGACGTTTATCAGGCTTCCGTACATATCCGAATTGATAATATGACCTTCCATAAGAGCAATCAATAAATAATAGTTTTTGTCAATTGATAAATATAGTTATGCGTAATAGAATATAAGTCATAGTATTTTTTTTGAAAGCATCCGTATAAACGTTTTTCATTTTTCTTAAAAAGGAGAAAAAGTAATGAAACCGATTTCAGTGCAGTTGTATTCGTTGAGAGAGCAGGCGGAAAAAGATTTTGTCGGAGTGTTGAAAAAAGTTGCGGACATCGGCTACAAAGGCGTGGAGCCTGCCGGATTCTGGAATCTCACCCCGAAAGAACTGAAAAAGATCGTTACTGATCTGGGCATGGTAATCTCCTCCACTCACAGTCCGTGGGCCAATCCCGACAACCTTAATCAGGTGATCGAAGTGGCCGGCGAACTTGGCATTGACCTGGTGGCCTGCGGTTACGGACGCGGCGAGTTCAAAGATATTGATTCTATTAAGGCTACCGCCGAAAAAGTCAACGGCATGCAGGAAAAACTCGCTGCTGCCGGACTTACGCTTTTTCAGCATAACCATGACTTTGAATTCGAACGCATCAAAGGGCGTATCGCCTATGATATTTACGCCGAACTCTGCCCGAAAGTAAAATTCGAACTGGACACCTACTGGGCCGCCAACTTCGGTCATGAAGACGCCGCCGAACAGGTCAAAAAATTCAAAGACCGCTGCGTTCTGCTTCACATCAAGGACGGCATGTTCGATAAAGAGCACAATACCATGGTTGCAGTCGGTTCCGGCAAAAACAACATTCCGGAAATTATCGCCGCCGCTGATGAAAAAGTCACCCGCTGGATGGTGGTTGAACTTGACCGCTGCGACACCGATATGTTTGAAGCAGTGGAACAGAGCTACAAATATCTGATTTCAAACAAGCTGGCGAGCGGCAACAAGTAAGCGACAACAGGAGAATCAGGAAATGAAAAAAGTTAAAGTTGGTATTGTCGGTTGCGGACAGATCAGCAATGCGTATTTTAATGCGGCAAAGCGTTTCGACATCCTTGACGTGGTCGCCTGCGCGGATATCAATCCGGACGCCGCCAAAGCCAAAGCCGAGGAGCACAAGGTCAAAGCCGTGACCGTTAACAAGCTGCTGGCGGATCCGAACATTGAGATTGTCATTAATCTGACCATTCCCAAAGTTCATGCTGAAATCGCGCTGAAAACCCTTGAGCACGGCAAGCATGCCTACTCCGAAAAGCCCTTTGCCGTCACCTGCGATGAAGGCAAAAAGATTGTCTCCACCGCGAAAGCTAAAAAGCTGCTCGTCGGCTGCGCTCCGGACACGTTCCTGGGCGGCGGCCATCAGACCTGCCGCAAGCTGATTGACGACGGCTGGATCGGCCGCCCGGTCGGCGGAACCGCTATCTTCATGGGGTACGGACCGGAAAGATATTATCATCCGTCCCCCGCTTTTTTCTTTGAAAAAGGCGGCGGCCCGATGTTCGACCTCGGTCCCTATTATATCACCGCGCTGGTTAATCTGCTCGGCCCGGCCAAACGCGTCTGCGCCATCACCACGAAGGCGTTTGATGTGAGAGAAGCCGGCCCGCAGGCGCGGATCAAACGGGAAAAGCTGCCGGTTGAAGTGGCGACTCACCTGACCGGCGTCATCGAATTCCACAACGGCGCGATCATCAGCGTCATCACCAGTTTTGACGTGTGGAAACACACGCACAGCCCGATCGAAATATACGGCACTCAAGGCACGCTGTTCGTGCCTGACCCGAACGGTTTCGGCGGCCCGGTTAAACTGGCTACAGGCGGCGTGCCTGGTCCCGTTATCAGCGAATGCCCGCTCTCCCATATCTATACAGAGAACTCCCGCAGCATCGGCGCGGCGGATATGGCCTATGCCATGCAGTCCGGACGCAAGCACCGCTGCAGCGGCGCTCTCGCCTTCCATGTTCTCGAAATCATGGAGTCGTTTGAAAAGTCCAGCCTTGCCGGCAAACATATCGAACTGGCCACTACCTGCGAACGTCCGGCGGCGCTTCCGCTAGGTCTTCAGGACGGCCTGCTCGACCTGTAAAACCGCATTGAAAAATTGAATAGAAGCCGGAGGAATGCAATTTTCTCCGGCTTTTTTAACTTAACCGGCTGCGCCGGGACTTTACAGCCATTTTTTACCACAAAAAACTTAGCGCGGCATAGCCGCAACCAAAAAATACACCTTAACCACGAAAAGC
>JBAWXM010000507.1:0-3073 GCA_037144075.1 Lentisphaerota bacterium
GCGAAGCGTGGAATCTGCCGGAGCTTGATCGCGACAATGCCGAACCGCCACCGCCCGAACGCAGGCAAAATAAATCCGCTAACTTGCATGATTTTTTCAGGACTGACGACAGCATCTGTGTTGATTATGATCGTTTCACTACGGAGATCAATGTCGGCGCGATCGAACAATTAGGCAGACTGGTTAAGGAACATACCAGCGGCAAGCCGGTGGGGTGTTTCTACGGATATTTTCTGGAATGCGACAACGCGGCCTATACCGGCTGGCTCGGTTATGAACGTATTTTGAATTCTCCCTATATTGATTTCCTTGCCGCGCCCAAGTCTTATTATCGTAGTGTTCCGGGGGAACCCGGCGGCGAACTGGGGCCGGCGCAATCGATCAATCGCCGCAAACTGTGGATGGACGAACTGGACAATCGCACGCATCTCTGCGTTTCTGCAGAAAAACAGTGCGGAAACATGAATGAGACACGCACAGTAATGTGGCGGGAATTTGCTAAGAATCTGGCACACGGCTCAGGGTTCTGGTGGATGGATCTCGGCGGAGGCTGGTTCGACGACCCGGAAATATTGAGAGAGGTTGCCGTCATCGAAAAGACTGCTGCTAAACTCAGAAGTAGTCAGGGGAAGAGCATCGCCGAAATTCTGCTGGTCGTTGATGAAGAGTCAATTTATCATACCGTCTGCAACGGCTCGTTCCACGTGCCGATGATGATGGATACGATCAGGAACGCTAGTCTTTGCGGCGCGCCGGTGGACACGTATCGGCTGAACGATCTGGAAACGCTGGATCTGTCTCAATACAGACTGTTCATCTTTCTCAATACGTTCAAATTGCTTACGGAACAGTGGCGACGGATTGAGACGCGCATCCCGAAACATGCTACGCTCCTGTGGAATTATGCGCCGGGCGCTATGAACCCGAATTTTTCCATAGACAATATCGGGAAAATCACAGGCATGAAGGTCAGGGAAAGAACCCTAGTGTTACGTCCGCAACTTTTGCCGGAACCTGGTTCCTGCCTGGATGGAACAGAACAGATGCAGTCGGGAACTAATACGGACGTTGACTACCCTCTGTTGGAAGTAGTGAAATCCGACAAGATCCGAGTTCTGGCCCGTTACGAAGACGGCGCGATCGCGGTTGCTTCTGGGCAATGCGACGAACGCAATGTCGTTTACAGTGCGTTGCCGCTTTTCGGGCCGGAACATCTGCACCGAATCGCGGCGCTTGCTGGGTGTCATCTCTATATGTCGGCAAACTGTACCGTGTATGCCGACTCCCGTTTTATCGGCATCTTTCCGAAAGGCGATCTTCACAACGGAAAACTTGAATTCAAGCATGAAGTTTCTCTGGAATCCGCAGTTACGGAACGGCGAGAGATTGCAGTCAAATCCGTAGCGTTGAATTTAAAAGCCAAGGAGATGGAATTTTTCGTTATTGTTTGACAATTAACCGGACACGAAGTGAAACTCTAAATTTTACAATCAAATATAAAAATAAGGAAACAAAAAATGCACCAGCCGAAGTACTGTTTATTTTACGACAATCACACCATGCCGGCCTGTCCGGATGTCGGTGAGAATTTCGATGCGGAATTATTCACTGACCGGATCAGGGATTGCGGCGTGGATTACCTGACGTTTCATGCCCGCTGCAACATGGGCATGGCCTACTATGACACAAAAATTGGCATCAAGCATCCGTCGCTGAAATATGATTTGTTCGGCAGACTGGCCGAAGCCTGCGAACGCAAGGGAATTGCTCTGACCGCTTACCTGAATGGCGGCATCAGCAATGAGGAAGGTCTGCGGCATCGCGAATGGACGACTCTGCTGTTCGACGGACGGGAATATCGCGAGCCGCGTTTCACGCCTTATGTCCGCACGATGTGCTACAATTCGCCGTATCGCGACCACCTGATCGCGATGGTCGAAGAAATCGCCCGTAACTATCCGGTTGCCGGTTTTTTCATAGACTGCCTAGCGGGCTATCAGTGCGTCTGTCCCACCTGCATCAAGGAAATGAAAGAACTTGGCATTGACTGGAAAACCGAAAAAGAAGTTGAGAAGTTTTCCGAGTTTTCCGCTATCCGCCTGTCGCGCGACATTGCGCAGGCAGCGAAGGCGGTCAATCCTGAATTGCTGCTGTATTTCAACGGGCCGTCGTATGAGGAACAGGCTGAATTCGGTACTTATATCGAATGCGAATGCCTGCCGACCGGCCCCGGCTGGGGCTATGAGTTTCTGCCGGCGCTGTCACACTACATGCGCACGCTCGGAGATAAGCCGGTATTGAATATGAGCGGACGTTTCTATGACTGGGGCGATTTCGGCGGATTGCGGCCGGAGGCCGCGATCAAGTCCGAGTTGCTGTACGGGCTGGCCAACGGTATGCGCCCGAACGTCGGGGGGCATTTTCATCCGCGCGGCGACATTGAAACCGCAGTGCTGGACCGGATTGAGAAAATCTATAAAGAACTCCAAACGATGGAGCCATGGTTTGACAATGCAAAAAACCTGACGGAAATTGCCATTGTTTATCCTGGTACAATCCATCAGATCCGCTTTGACAAACCGCTTCGCGGCGCCGTCAGGATGTTGTGCGAACTCAAGCAGCAGTTTGATATCGTAACTGAATTTTCCGACTGGAGCAAATACCAGATACTGGTGATCCCGGATGACGTTACTTTCAGCGGGGAAACCGCACGGCGAGTCCAGGCTCATATAGTCGCCGGGAAAGCGGTCATATCCAGCGGTATTTCCGGCATGAATCAGGAAAAAACAAATTTTGTGCTGGAACAGGAATGGGGCATAAAATTTGAAAAAGAATGCGATTTCGATCCGGCATATTTTGCCGTCGGCAAAAACTTTAATCAAGGTCTGCCGGATATGCCATTATCTTTATATTCATCAGGAATTGAAGTCGAAGCGCTGCCGGGAACAAGTACAGAAGCATATCTGATAAAGCCGTATTACAACCGGCATTGGGATGGCGAACATGCCTTCTTCTACAATCCGCCGGACAAAGTTACTAATATACCGGCGCTGACCATTTGCAAAAACGTTGC
>JBAWXM010000508.1:0-3059 GCA_037144075.1 Lentisphaerota bacterium
GTTTAAATTTACGACTAACCGGAAAAGTTCCGGAGGAGGGATGCAAGGGGGAACCTTGAACTGTCAAGGTTTCCCCTGCAAACAAAATATTGTTTCCCTTACTCGCCACCGGCGGCTCGCCGGGCGTGATCCAACGGCGAGGCGTTGGTCGCCAAAGGCGAAATCAATAATGCCGCTACTGAGAGCGGCGTTCCCGGGTTTGGGCTTCATTTACTTCATGCACTTCATGGTGAAGTGTATTTGTTCTTTTGTGTGTTCTTTTGTGTGTTTTGTGGACGATAAAAGGATTTCGATTTATGGCGGATTGAACATCATAGATTTACAGGAGCGGCGCGGGAATTATCCGGCAATCCTGGCGCAACTGAACCAGTTCCGGATACAGGCAGATAACCGCCCCCATACCGACCGGCTTTTTAAGCTGTTCAAGAATTTTGAAATGCCTGGCGTCATCCAGTCTGGCAGACGCGGACTTTTTAAATTCAACCGGATATAGTATTCCGTTCTGCTCGATCAGTAAATCAATCTCGCGTTTGTCTTTGTCGCGATAATAATAAAACGGCGCTTGTGAGCGGCCGTTATGCAAATAACTTTTTAATATTTCGGTGAAGCACCATGTCTCGAAGATCGCGCCGGCCATTGCTCCGGCTTCCAGTACCCTGGGCGAATCCCAGCCGGTTAGAAAGGCGCATAAGCCGGTATCCAGCATAAAGAGCTTCGGCGCTTTAATCATGCGTTTGGTGATATTGTTAAAATATGGTTCCAGCAGCCAGACCAGACCGGAGGTTTTCAAAATGCTTAACCACGCTTTGGCCGTAGGCATGGAGATATCGGCGTCGCGGGCCAGATCGGAATAATTTAACATTTGTCCAGTTCTGGCGGCAACCGCCCGGAGAAAACGGGAGAAATGTTCAAGATCGCCGATATTTGACAGATCCCTGACATCACGTTCAAGGTATGTCCGGAGATAGGATGAATAGAACATCGTCCAGTGTTCGCCGTTATCCCGGGCAATTTCCGGGAAAGCGCCGGTCCAGATGCGGCGGTAAAGTTCCATCGCATCGACACCGGTGCCGCCGGCGCCGAACGCAATATCCGGCAGGAACGGTACGGAGTGACGATTTTCCAGTTCGCTTTGGGAGAAACCAAGCAGATCAACGATACCGACACGGCCGGCCAGAGATTCGGTTACCCCTTTCATCAGTTGAAATTGTTGTGATCCGGTAAGCCAGAACATGCCGTTGCGATCCGCTTTTTCAGCCTGACGCGCTTTATCAATCATTATTTTTATGTGTGGCAGCAATTCCGGAGCGTACTGAATTTTGTCAATCAGCACCGGCGGTGAATATCGGGCAAGAAAACCCTGCGGATCATTTCTGGCCATGGAACAGTCGAGCATATTATCCAGAGTCACGTATTTACGCGTGTCTTCCCGCAGGTTGCAGAGGAAGGTGGTTTTTCCAACCTGACGCGGACCGGTAACCAATACTGCCGGAAAAAATTTACAAGCTTCCAGAAAAGCGGTTTCTAATGTTCTACGAGTGAACATCTTTCCAACTCCTTCGACTAATTTAAAGTTATATATTAAAATAGTCAATAAGCATAAAAAAGCAAATCTCTTCTTCAATAATCCACTTTACCGCCATGTTTGAGCCTGATTTACGCGTTCGGGTTGACAAAATCACTAATAGTAAAAAGACATAACTGGTGACTGGTAACTGGTGACTGGTGACTGGTGACTGGTGACTGGTGACTGGTGACTGGTGTGAAGTACGTGTTACGTGTTAGGTATTACGTGTTAGGTGTTACGTGTTAAGTGTTAAGAGTTAGGTGTTAGGTGCTAGGTGCTAGGCGTTAGGGGTTGCATCAATTCTTTTACCGTCATAGTTCTTACCTCTCTTCTGTTCTGGGCCAATGGGATCTGATTTTTTCTTTCCATGGCTGAATTCCGGCATCATATATTGGCGTAAAACGGTCAAGCACGAGCGCGAGTTCATATAAATCATCACTGATCCACTTTATAGCGCCCAGCAACTGTTCATGCTGCTGTTTCAAATCTTTCCAGTGAATAATGCGCTCGTGATGGAAAACTCTATTGCGCAGTTCCCGGATCATATCCCAGCGTCTTTTTTGCGCGTCAATACTCTTTTCTGATTTGTAGCAGTTTTTCATCGCATGTTTTAATATTACTGCCGGAATCGGGGAATTTTTGTATGCATTGCCGAAAAGAGAAGTCCAGAAGCCGAACTGTAATTCAGCCACGATATCGCCGGGCAAAAACGTCTTTTTGCGCTGCAGGATTTTTGTTTTCGCCTTATTGATTTCATCTCTGGTATAGTTTATTAATGGAGCGGTCTCATACCATGCGGCAGTTCCGTAGTGCAGCGACAGCGCGTTATGTATTGCATTGCGCAGTGCGATTTCCGCCATCTGAAGCGGAGAATATAAGCTCTCGCATACAGCCATATTCCACAGATAGCGGGCAAATGTGGTGCATTCATCCGCACCGTCCCTGCAATATGCATCGAGTCTCTCGGCGGATATGCCTTCTTTTATGTTTTTGTGGAAAATTTCTTGCATATTTACAGGACAAAACCTATATTATAGATGTAGGCCCCGGAATTCCTTCTCCCATCCTTGCGGTGGTGCCAGGAGCCGGGGTATTCTTTTTTATCGCAATTACTTCTTGCGTTGCCAGCCAAAGGGTCGCCATTTTTCCCGTCTTGCTCATCTTTAATACCCGACTATTTTCAGGCTTGCTTTAATTTTTAATGTCTTAAAAAGAGCGTCTTTAATCATCCGCATTCCGTCATATGGGAATAGATTTCAGTCTTTTTCTGAATTTGAAAACCATTGAATATACTTTAAATAATTACCTCTTTCAAGCAAATGTGCTATCAAACGATATCTTTGTATTCAGACAATGAAAATCGGTAAATCAATTTTTACCGTCCGGACCATAAGTTTCAAAAATCCATTTTACCGCCTTATTTGAGCCTGATTTACCCGTTCGGGTTGACAAATCCTCTAATTAGTAAAAAGACATTGCATCAAGATAAAAG
>JBAWXM010000509.1:0-3052 GCA_037144075.1 Lentisphaerota bacterium
GTTTCAGGAATAGCCGTTGAGTTCATTTTAAATCTCAAGTCTTACCCTGGATTCTCTCTGGACAGCCATTTATCCAGCACTTCCATCATATCCCGCGGCGTTACAGGCTTTGACGCAAAATCATTCATCCCGGCTTCCAGACATTTCTTCCGGTCGCCGGTCTCGGCATATGCGGTAATCGCGATAATCGGAATCGATGGATTGAACTTGCGGATTTCACGAGTCGCAATGTAGCCATCCATGACCGGCATTTTTATGTCCATGAAAATTGTGCCGATATTAATATTATTTCTGCAAATATCGACAGCTTCAGCACCTGTCCGCGCATATAAAACCTCATAGCCGACTCTGGTTAGAACCGCATTAATGTATTCGAAGTTGACCTCATCGTCTTCAGCCACCAGGATTTTTGAGGGAATCCGGGTAGTCGTCGCCGCGGTTTCAGGAATGGCGACAATTTTTGACTCGTCTTTTGCCGCCGGAATCGTAAAGTGGAATGTGGAACCGCGGCCTTCCTGGCTTTCAAAACCGATACTGCCGCCCAGCATTTCAACATAAGCTTTAGCGATGGAAAGCCCTAACCCGGAACCTTCAAATTTCCGTGTATTGGAAACATCCACCTGCATAAATTGTTTAAAAATTCTATCACGTTTGTCTTCAGGGATTCCTGTTCCGGTGTCTTTTACAGAAAACTCCAGCCAGGTTTCATTGCTTTGAATCACTAATTCGATCGAACCTGCCTTGGTAAACTTTATGGCGTTACTAATTAAAATACCCAGCACGGAATTCAGTTTGTCGTCATCCGTCTTTATATTGCAATTAGAAGCAGTTAAGGAGTTTTTCAAGGTAAAACTCAAATTCTTGATCTTCGCCTGCGGTTCAAACCGCTCCGCCACGTCTCTTGCCAGTTTATTAATGTCGGTCTCGAGCAATGTGACTTTCACCTGTCCGGTCTGAATTTTCGACATCTCAACAATATCATTGATTGCGTTCATGAGCCGTTCGGCAGCTTGATTGATCATGCTGACGTACTCACTCCTTTCATCTCTGGACAGGGTATCGTCATCAAGTATCGCCAGAAAGCCGAGAATGCAGTTGAACGGCGTCCGTATTTCGTGGGAGATGTTATTCAGAAACGCGGTTTTAAGCAGATCGCTTTCTTCCGCGTGCTCTTTGGCGTGGATAAGTTCTATTTCAGTCTTATTTCTCTGCTCGATCATTCTTATTTTCATTAGTGCCAGGCTGACCTGCTGGGCTACAGATTCAAGAAAATTTAATTCCAGTGGAGTCCATTGTCTAGCGTCTATGATTTGATTCAAAGTAAATACATAGTAACCATGTTCACTAAAGTCAAAGGGATACCAGAGTAAACTTTTAATTTTCAAATTTTCATGCAGAATTTTTCCTGAGCCGTCTTCGATAAAATGTTCATCCACAGCACCGGAATAACTTTTAAGATATTTGCGGGTATTCATAATTCTCGTAAAAGGACTTAAAAACATATCCAGCGGGTATTGAGCTTTTGTAGGTGCAATATCCGGATGATCGCATCTCAACCATTCACACAAGCCGGTAATGCAATTCTGCTCAAATGATACATCGTAAATCAACGAGCGGTCAACCTGCATGGTTTCACCGATTATGCGGTTAGCGGTTTCTAATATATATTCTGCATTCTCCTGGGAAATAATGACCTCATCTATTTTGTTTAACGCTGTAGTAAATAATAATAGCTGATCCCGGTTCAGTTCCGCCTGCTTGCGCTCGGTTATATCATGCCCCTGAGCTATTGTTCCGATGACAGTTCTGCGGTCAGTGGAATATATGGTAGCGGAATTCCAAAGCAACGTCCGGACACTGCCGTCGATATGCTGGATTTGAATTTCAACCGCATCCCAGCGGTCTCCGCCGGTTGTACGCTTGATGTATTCAATAGAATGTTCTCTGGTTTCAGCCGGGAAAAGAATATCTACTTGTTTGCCCAGTACATCTGACACGTTCAACCCGGATAACTTTTCGAACGCGTTGTTGAACTGGGTTATTCTGAATTCACTATCCCACACAATGATTGGCGCATTGGCGTGATTGAAAAGATTGTCCAGATAATCCTTTGTTTCCTGCAGCGCTTCCTCGGTGAGCTTGTGTTCCGTAATGTCGGTGTCTGAACCGCGATAGCCCAGCAGTTTGCCGTCCGCGTCGAGTACTGGAATGCCGTTGGTCGAAACCCAGATGAAATTGCCATCCCTGGTCTGCAGTCTATTCTCCAGATTGAGAAATTGTTCTTTCCGCTTGAAAACAGCGAATGCCGCAGTCTTAAATTCTTCGCGACCGTCTTCCGGATGCAGTTCATAAAAGTGTTTTTTACCGGTGAGTTCAATCTGGCGGTAGCCGAGAAGCTGTTCAGTCATAGGGCTGACGTAGGTAAAAAGTCCGTCAGTATTTACTTCCCAGATAATAGTGCGCGACTGCGCCGCCAGTTGTTCAAAGCGCGTCTGGTTCTGACGGAGCGCCTCATCCGCAATTTTGCTTTCGGTGATATCCATGGCATTGAGCAGTATATGCATGGAGCCACTGGATTCGTCAACAATAATTCTGGCGCGATGGTCAACCCACTTGACGGCGCCATTATTACAGAGCAGCCTGATGGACAATTTCGCTTCCAGTATCTTCTCGGTCAGGCATTTTTTAAATATCTGAATTGTTTTCTCTTTGTCTTCAGGGTGAATAATGTCAAAGCAACTTACTCCAATCATGGCGGCAGGAGAATAACCTAGAATATCCAGATAAGAATGATTGCAGTAAATATAGCGGCCGCTGCTGTCCAGCAACGCGATTAAATCAAATGCATTTTCGGCAATCAACTTATACCGCGCTTCGCTTTCCAGCAATACCTTTTCCATATTCTTAATGGCGGTGATGTCCTGCCCCTGGGCGATAGTGGCTATCGGGGTTTTGCCGTCCGGGGCAAACAGCGTTGCCGAATTCCACAGTCCCGTCCGTGTCGTCCCGTCCCGGTGCATGATTTCGATTTCGACTGCTTCCCAGCGTTCTC
>JBAWXM010000510.1:0-3045 GCA_037144075.1 Lentisphaerota bacterium
CCGCATCGTCTGGGAGCAGGCCGGAGAATTCGACGGCATGCGGAGTTCAATCTACATCAAGGAGTTGTAAATTTACCACAACCACGAAAGGCTTAGCGCGGCATTGCCGCAACAAAAAAATATTAACCACGAACCACACGAAAATTCACAAAAAAAAGCCAATACAGTTTTACCACAGAGGACGCAGAGCGCACTGAGGAAAGACATGAAGATTTAACAGGGATGGACAGGATAGACAGGATAAGAAAAGGCAGCTTCATCCCGCAGGCGCGGGAGCATGAAGTTAATGAAGCTAAACCCGGGAGCGCCGGTCGTCTGACCGGCTTTGTTTAAAAAGCGTACCGCAAGCATTCTAGCTTGCGAATGCTTTCAAGCTGGAAGATGGAAGTAATTTACTCAGCAGAGTACCGCAATCATCACGCATCATACTTGCTCTTCTGGTCGTGGAATAGGGAGATATCCATTTCCGGCATCAAAGCAGGACTCGCATGTCCCCGGGAAAGCGCGAATCAGACGCTGCAGCATATCCGGGTCATCTTTAAAAACAGTCATCCAGGTACTCCAATAGCCGCGCACGGAACGTACAATTTGTCTTCTCATCTGCGGAGTATCGTTTTGAGCCAAGTCCGCCTTTGAATCTACAGCTATATCCCACGCTTCCCTGCGATTCTCCCATCGCCGATCAGAAGCGCTAGAGTCATTTAAGGGTTGTTTGTCCAGACCTGCAAGTTCAATTGTTGCTTTTGCCTTTTTCATTAGCTCTTCATTTAAATGCGAAGCAGGTAAAATTCTGCCGCCTTCGGAATATTGAAAAACCAAAAATGTATTATCGCGATCAGCCCAAAAATAATCATTAATTTTTACGTCCGTATTACCCTTTGCAGAATTACAATTTACGCAGGCAAGCAGAAAATTATTCCAGTTCAAATCGCGAGTTTGATCAACTGTGGATGAGCCTGAAGGTTTTTTGGGTTTAACGTGTTCAACAGCCAACGAACTATCCAAGTGCATTTCACAATATGAACAGTACTCGCCTAATCGCCTGATTAGTTCAGCTCTCGCTTCTGAATATTCTTTGAATTGAATATCCTGTCCGTTTTTCTGAGGCCATGCGCCCCTGAGAACCGGTCGCATTATTATTTCTCCTCATTTTCTGGATTTCCCAAGCCGGCTGCAAGACGTTTCATCTCCAAAAAAGCATGATAGGCGACGTTATCACTAAAAGGTGCAGACAGTTCATCAAGTTTTCTCTTTAACTCTTCTTTCTTTTCTTTATTTGAATTTTTTGCATCCTCAATTACACGATAATACTCCTTGGCCGCATCATACATTTTTTGATACCGAATACTTCTTTGAGGCAGATCAACACCCATAACATCTTCAACAATGTCCTCAATGGAACGGTCGCTAAATGCGTTGCCGGGGCCTGGAGCCGCAATGCCATCCGGAGAAAAATCTACCAATTCTAATCCCGATATGCGACTAAGGTCAATTATTTGACCTGCTTCTAATGATTGTATAATAAATGGTGAATGAGTTGTGGCAATAAATTGTATTTGCGGAAAAGCTTTTTGCAAATCCCCAACAACTTCACGTTGCCACTTTGGATGAAGATGGAGGTCTATTTCATCAATCAAAACAACTCCTGAAGTTCTTCTAGCAGCATCTCCCTCCAAATGAGGGTTTAGCTGTGATGCCCGATAAGCTATATCGGCAACCATGGAAACCATATTTCGATATCCGTCTGACAGGCAATTAAACGGTATTATTCCTTCGTTCTCAAGACTAATCATGATCTGATTTTTATCTATGTCATGATAAAATTTTTTTGCTTCCGGAATACAGGCAAGAACGGCATTTTTTACTACATCAAGAGAAGGCAACTCTTGATTCTTTTGTAACTTTGCATAGGTTCTTTTCTTGAACCATTTCTCAAACGCTTTCTGGTCAGATTTCGGATCAAGGCAAAAACGGTAAGCATCTAACTGGGATCCCGGATTTTCTGTGTCAATATCTCGGTGAACGTCCCAAAGCCGACCTGAGCCATAATATAGAAGTATCGGTAAATCAGGGCTTTCTCCTCTGCTGATTTTTTCACGATCCGAGCTTCCGATATTTACTAGATTTTTTGCTCTTCCGCCGCGATCTCCAATATCTCTCGTCCACTCTACTCTTTCATTGTGTATAATCGCATTTGCGGAGAGAAAAACTTCTTTCTGTGGTTCACAAAATGTTTCATTGCCTTTAACAGTAGAAATAAATCTGGCATCGTCTTTCTTTATAGCTCCTTGTCCTGTTTTAATACGCGCTCCCTGAAAGTAGGTTCCAAGAAGAATCGAAAGTGCATCAAGAACAGTCGTTTTGCCTGCTCCATTATCTCCAATAAGCACTGTAAAACGAGGATGGAATTTAAATTTTACTTCATTAAATCTTCTAAAGTTATGAAGGGATATATTTAATATTTTCATCCAATTTTCCTATTTGACAAGCCTAATTTCTAAAGTTGAATATCCAAATTTATTCATCTCTTAATTTAGTCTTTTCCAAAGACAAATCAACTGATACCACGAACCTTTCGCTGAATTTTCTGTTATTTCCCGTTTGCGTTATAATATTCCTTGATCGTATAGGAATTAGTATTTTGGGTCCTCTATGATTGTGAAACAATCTCTTGTGCGCCTCTGGAGTACTTATCTGCCGCGGGATGATTGGAGCGTGAGGCTCCTGCTTCGCTTTGGATTACGGTGTGCGCCACAGCACTGCGGAGATAAAAAGGGGGTGGGAACCCAAAGTGGCCAGTCCAATCCGCCTTCGGCGGACAAGAGTCAGGCTGGCGCGCCTGACAGGACTTAAGTTCAGACCTCCAGTGAAAACCGTTCACCTACTATGATACCGACTTTTCATTCTGACTTCGCTGCCTTTGGGGTGGCGGTCAACTGCCACTTTAAATTGCAATTTGAATTGATTCTGATTTACGCTATCTTATTTAAGGAACTGAAGTTTTCCTGAAAATTGAATTTTTAGTTCATGAAGCCCATCTAAAAA
>JBAWXM010000511.1:0-3042 GCA_037144075.1 Lentisphaerota bacterium
GGTATGCTGTGCCGGTCGTTTAATATGCAGACTGCGTTTTCGCAATTCATTTTTATCCCCCAGTTCTGTATAGGTTAATGTCACGCCTGAAATTTACGGCTAAAGATACAAAAATCAACATAACTTTACGAATTTATCTGGAAGTCTTTGCCATGCAGTTGAAATCACGCGCCCATTTTCTTATATTTATTTGACCGAAATCTGATAAAAAATTCGCTCACACGATTGCAGTGGCATGGACAGGAGCTATATGCCTTATTTGACATAATAAACATATTATGGGCGTGTTGCGAAAGCACTAATTTATGCAGTAATTCAGGCGCAGTTCAATTTGTTGCGGGGACTGGGAGGTTAATTTTTCTGAGTTCAGCAGTTTCGTTTTATCAATCTGCGCCATGCAATACTTTCTGGAGGAACGACACCTGCTCTTCGATTGATTTACCGCCGTGGTAGTCCAGCAGTTTCCAGTTTTCTTCGAGAGTTATCGCCGCGCCTGGTTTTATCAGAGTTTCATTACCGCAGAACTCCAATTCCAGTAAAGGTTGGCCGCCTGCCGGTATTGACTGGAAGATTTCGGCTTTGGCATGTTCACGATGTACTGCTCCATGGCCTTCTGAACGCAGCGATTTCAATAAAAATAGATTGCCATGAAATGCTGCCAGGATTCCATCAGAACATAGAATGAAAGCTTTGTTGGAAGATGAAGATGTTTTGTTCAGCGGCATGGCAGACGTGTCAAAAGTAAAGAAGTTTTTGTGAATTTTAAACGGGAGGATCGTTTCCCGTTCTGGCGAACTGGTAAAAAATTTGCACGCAACCGGGGCACTTCCGTCCGATGAAATTATCATTCCGGCATATGAATTTGCTTCCCCGCTGAGCCTTGTATTAGTCCAGATTCCCCAGCGCAGGGGTTCATTTCTGATATTTATCGCGGTGATTTTTATATTTAAAACGCCATTTGCGAGAAGAGTATACTGTTTAACCAGTTTTACGCCGGTAATTGGACTTTCCGGACCTTCGAGCGTAACAGACTGATTCGTTTTACCGGTAACCCGGTATCTGCCATAAGCGTGATACGGGTCTGAAGGCCATGGAGAACGAGATTCATTTTTTGCGTTATTCAGGTTCTGATGCGTCCACCATTCGCTTTGCGGGGCCAGCCACACTTCGAATCCGTAGTATGCCTTGTCGGACGGATTAACGGTATCTATTGCCGGAACCATGCTTTCCGTTTCATCAAGCAGTGCCGGAGTAAAAAGCAGAATATTTTTACCGCCATTTTTTTTGAATGCGATCAAACGGCCGCCTGGATATGGCAGGATTTCAGCTTCCATCTGTGCATTACTCAAAACAATAACACTGGATTTCAGTTTGCTACTGCCGTCTGATTCAGATGCCTGAGCCGCCGGAATAATAAACAGCGACAGTAATATAAACCTGAATATGACCTGGATATTCATCTTATGATCTTTCCGGGGATAGTTGCATGTCCCATTTTAAAGCCGATAATATCCGTTTAATTTGCGGAAAATTAAAAACCTGCCAAGGCGTCTGGCCTGGCTGAAGTATCCGGTTGGCATTGGCCCATTTGCCGGCATAGATAGATTCAAAATATTTTTTCAGCGGCGGATAATCTTTGTAAATGCTCAGCTGTTCAGTTTGATAGCCATCGGCTGAGATTTCGATTTCTACAATAAGCGGAATCTGATTAAATGAATAAACCCCGCTTTTGCCTGTTTTAACGGCAGTGCCGGTGCCGTTAACTTGCAGAACATTGACTGCAGCATTTGCGATCGGCTTACCAGTGACAGCATCCGTTATTCTGCCCCGCAGCGAGGGAGTAAGCAGGGGCGGTTCGGAACTGCCGGGAGGAATAAAATAGAATGGATTGGTGAATGCGACCTGATCCAGTTCCTGATATTCGGTATGAACCTCATTTTCGCAACTTGCCGCATACTTGAAAATATCAGTGAAAGCTTTTTTCGCCGGGCGTTTTCTGCCGTAGACCTTGACGATGAACCAGCAGGATGAACCACTGTTTAAATTAAATTCAATATCGCACCGGTACTGCCTGAGCTTCTTCTTTTCAATATCAATAGTTTTAAACGGCCGGCCATTTTTATAGACAATGATCCAGGAGATATATTCAGTATCGACCGGGCTGGAGACCGCATCAATTCTGATGGTATGCCTGCCGCCGCGATGCTGAATGACGGAGCCGGGAAGATGTTTGCGATCCGCTTTAGCCAGAATTACGGGACCGCTAGTCATGAATGATTGGCCGGACGAGATGGACGTCAGGAAACTTTTCTCGTTGAAATTCTCCTCATTGCAATATGCGTAAGTCCGCAGTGAGCCGATCTGATGTCCCGGCCCGATGCCGCCATCCGTCTCGGCGACTCCTGGTATTTGGTAGCCGAGATTAAGCAATCTGAACCATAGATTCTGGTAAAATATCTGTTCCGGATTATAGCCCATTACCGCCATGGTATCATAAAGTCTTCCGGCAAGCAGGTCAAAACAAATATCGGCGCCGATATTAGTCGCAATCAGCGCCGCTTTGTCATTATTCCGCCACCAGCTTGTCGGATGCGGCAGCATACATATTCCGCCCTGGTCTTTCCATCTTTTCAGTTTGAAAACCGGCGGTTCCGTGAGAAACGGAAGCTGTTCCGCCGGATTGCCGCATTCCTCTGTTGAACTTCCTGCAATCTTGAAATAATTGATGTCGTGATAATCTTCATAACATCCATACGGGTCGGCAATCAATGGAAATTTCCACCAGCAAATATGGCCAAACCGGGTTTTGGGAAATTCCGCTCCCATCCTCACGGTCAAATCATCGGTGGAGACTGCTTCCAGAAAGGCGGATAGTTTCTTCCCGTCATGGCCTCTGGAAGAAGCGCTGCTGGTCATCCATCCCTGGCACGCGCTGATATAGTCAATTCCAGTTGCACGAAGAAAGTTGCGGAATTTTTCTGTGTTTTCGGGATAATTCACATGATTGTGACAATCGCCTGCAAAAAGGCCGTGCTTCCTGAA
>JBAWXM010000512.1:0-3041 GCA_037144075.1 Lentisphaerota bacterium
ATACTTGCGATTGCCACAAAACATTATCTCCCTCAAAGTAACGAGTGCTGATGTTCTTCATGGTGAGACTGCATTTGCCTTTTTTCGTGAACTTTCGTGTTTTTAGTGGTTAAGGTGTATTTTTTGGGTTGCGGCTATGCCGCGCTAAGTCTTTCATGGTTAAAAATGTATTCTCTGTGCACTCTGTGTCCTCTGTGGTGAAAAATGTATTCTATGTGGTAAGAAATTCCAGTGGAAGCTATATAAATGAAAGTACTGTTTATAAATCCGCCCTGGCGGCGTTTCTTCGGCGCATCCGCGGCGTGTCCGCCGATGGGGCTGTGCCATATTGCCGCATATTTGAAGAGCCACCGGCCCGGACTTGAGCTGGCGCTCTACGACGCGGACCTGGAGCCTGCCGCTGATCGCTATTACCGGCAGGAACAGTTTTCCACTAAACATCTGGATTATGTGGCAAGAGTTTCAAATCCGGACGATCCGCTGTGGCAGGAAGTTCTGGAATTCATAAAGAAATTCAGTCCGGATGTAATAGGAATTTCTGTGATGACCGCCACCTTCACTTCCGGACTGGCAGTGGCGCGGCTGGCAAAAATCGCGGCGCCGGGCTGCAAAGTGGTTATGGGCGGCAAACATGCGACCGCGCTGCCGGAACATGTCTTGAAAAACGGGAATGTGGATTATGTGGCAGTCGGCGAAGGAGAATTAACTTTCACGGACTTGCTGGATAATATTAATTCCCCTGAAAAAGTACCGGGAATTTATTATCGAAATGAATCCGGCAAGCCGGTATTTACCGGACAACGGAAATTTATCGAAAATTTAAGCGAACTGCCGCTGCCAATTTTCCTGGCGGACAATGCAAAATATGACTTCCAGGATCCGGCAAAGGCTTCAAGCTGCACCTGGGAGCTGATCGGCGCGCGCGGCTGCCCTTATAAATGTTCATTTTGCGCGACTGAGCATCAGGTAAGAACAAGAAGCGTTGAGCATATTTTGAAAGAAATGGAGTATGTCAATAGGAATTTCGGCATAAGCCATTTCAGATTCCAGGATGATTCATTTTCATTCTCCAAGCAAAGAGCGTTGAATATATGCGCCGCGCTGAAGGCAACAGGTTTCACCTGGGAATGCAATACCCGCGTTGATCTTCTGGATGATGAAATCGTAAATTTGATGAAAACCTGCAACTGTAAAAGCGTGTCCATCGGCATTGAGTCTGCGTCAAAAGCGACTCTGGAGCGGATTCATAAGAAGATTGATCCGGACGCGGTCAGCAGGGCAGTGGCCCTGCTGAAAAAATACGAAATGAAAATTCATGGATATTTTATGATTGGATTCCCCTGGGAAAATTATAAAGCCATGAAAAATACCTTGAATTTTTCCCGTAAATTGAAACTGGACTCCTGTGAAATAAATTTTGTCGTGCCGCTGCCGGGAACTGAACTTTTCGCCGAACTGGTTGCTGCGGGAAAGATTAATACAGATCAACTTGACTGGACACGTTTTCAGCAGGCTAGTTATTATATGAATTTTTCAGACTATCCGGATAAAAAATGGACGGCAATGCTGAAGGCGATTCAGAAAAATATAGACCGGGAACCTAAGGTAAGGCAGTTCAAGCATCGGCTGAGATACCTTTGGCAACCGCGCGCCCTTGTGAAAAAAATATATCAGAAGATCAAAAAATAAATACCGTTTTACCACGAAATTCACGAAAATTCACGAAAGAATACAACATAAAAATATTAAAAATACAAGTCAGTGAATTTTCACGTGGAACGTAAATATTCACTGACTTATGGTTTTAGTTTTAGTTCGTGTCTTTTTCGTGTCTTTCGTGGTAAATAAAGTGTTTCCCGTGTTCAGTAATAATAAAATTAATACAAAATACACCTTTACCACGAAATTCACGAAAATTCACGAAAGAATACAACATAAAAAGATTAAAAATACAAGTCAGTGAATTTTCACGTGGAACGTAAATGTTCACTGACTTATGGTTTTAGTTTTATTTCGTGTCTTTTTCGTGTCTTTCGTGGTAAATAAAGTGTTTCCCGCATTCTCCGATGAAATTATCAATGCTTATTAAGAAGCTCAGAACAGGAGAGAAATAATGAGAAGTTCACTGCTGCCGCTGGAACAATATGATTCCGACAAAATAGCCAGTCGTTATCTCGATAAATATGATCCGTTTTTCGAACCTTTGGCCGAAAAGCAAATCAAGCTGCTGGAACTCGGCGTGCTTAAAGGCGGATCGCTGCTGCTGTGGCGTGATTATTTTCCACTTGGAACGATTGTCGGTATTGATATTTGTCTTTCAAAGGACTTTAAGCCAGCAGACCGTATTCACGTTTTTGAAGGCAGCCAGACGGACTGCCGGTTCCTCTCGGATGTCGCGAATAAAACCGCGCCGGATGGTTTTGACATTATTATAGATGACGCGTCACACATTGGAGAATTAACCAAAACGTCGTTCTGGCATTTATTAGACAACCACCTTAAGCCGGGCGGACTTTATGTCATCGAAGACTGGGGCACCGGATACTGGGATGAATGGCCGGATGGCAGAAATCTTGATCTTGAGACCTATTCACATCCTGTACCAGAACCGGGCTTCATGGTTAAACTGTGGTCGAAACTGACTGGACAACCACGGCCGAAAACTGCGATGCAGGGCCATAATTACGGGATGCCAGGTTTTATAAAACAACTGATTGATGAGCAGGCCGCTTGTGATGTTACAAGAAAAAGAGTATCGAAATTCGAACAGATTACGATCGTGCAGTCGCTCGTATTTATTAAAAAAGCCGGAAATACGCTTTAAACAGAAGTTTACCACAGAGAACTTAGCGCGGCATAACCGCAACCCAAAAATACACCTTAACCACGAAAAGCACGAAAAAGCACGAAAAAGGCAAATACAGTCTCACCATGAAGAACATGAAGAGAGTGAAGGTAAACCTGGGAGCGCCGCTCTCCGTAGCGACATTCTTGATTTCGCCGTTCCGGCGACCAACGCCTCGCCGTTGGATCACGCCCGG
>JBAWXM010000513.1:0-3041 GCA_037144075.1 Lentisphaerota bacterium
CCACATCTATATCATGATTATAGCGTAACACCCGCGTGCTGGCAGTATTAACATATACCGGCGATATTTATGCTTCCGGATTATAGCTTGATAATATAATAATATTCCCTGGTTATTGTTTATTTATTTCCAGGCATACCGCCGAATGTCCGGTAAGGCATCCGGACAAACTATCGAACTGAAAAATTGGCTTTTCTCCAGCATAGAGCGACAGATCTAATGGCTCGGAGCGATGATTGACCACAATCAGCCGGTTTGCAAATCTGGCCAGCTCAACACCTTTGCGTCCAGAAAAGACGGGCGTGAGGCATTCAGCCGCCAACTCTCCGACGAGGGTTTCTTTAAAAAGGACAATCGGGTGCGCTTCCAATTTACCATAGTTAGGCGGCACGGCGGGCATGCTGCGGCGGGAATAGGCATAGCCATACTCGAAACCGATAGAGATTACTTTCCCTTTGCCAATGGAAAGACGGTTGATGGCATTGCCGCCGTCGCGGGCATACTGCGCCAGAGATTCACCTCCGCTGAATACCACCGTGGACCAGCCATGTGGAATCAGAAGCTTACCATTCCAGTCAATACAGTCAAAAGGCGCTTTCTCTTCGTGAATGTCAAAGGCATTTTTAACTTCAACAGCACCGGGACCGTGGAATAGCAGTCCACCATTGGCAACCCATGTTCCGAGTGCTGCTTCCAAAGCTGGATTTGGAGCCAGTCCGTAGCAGGAATTAAACGGCACGACTAAAATACGGTATTGCTCAAGCAGGCCGGAACTTACCTGATCCGGATGAAGGATATCCGCCTGATAGCCGAGATCGAGCAATTGCTGGTGCCAGCCGAGCAAATCCATCCGGTGTGCGGCTCCGCTGCCAACACTCACTGGTTCAAGGAAACTCATTTGCGCCGGGAAGAGGATAGCAGCCTCTTTCAAACGGGTTGCCGGATCAAGTAATGGAATCACTTCGCGCGCCCAGCGGTTTCCGGCCTCCACGGAGTCCAGAAACAGGTCGTCCATCATGCAGAAAACGCCGCCGTCATCCAGGCCGCTGTAGCCGTAAACATGGACCCCGCTGGCGCCTTCGGCGACCAAAGTGCCGTAGGCTTCGGCGGGGGTTACATGACGGTAAATGTCGGCTGAAACGTGACGCCCCAGGTAGAGGCCGGCCGTAAATTCGCCAAAGCCATTGATTGAGCGGGCTAAAGAGTATTCAACCGAAAGCGCCCCGGCATCGGGCAGTCCTTCGGCGTTCAGTGGCGCTGCGATGAAAATTACATTGTCTAAATGTACGGCAAGGCGATGCATATCGAGGGCTCGCATCCCCGTCTGCCAGCTAGGATAACCCGGCGGATTGAAAAAGTAGCCCCACTGGTGCAGCACCGGTTCGAGCAGCAGGCTCGGATTCAGGGCGCGAAACCGCGCCTTCATGGACTTGAAGTAACGTACGGTTTCTTCCCCCAGATAGGTCTGATTATCGACCCAGCGCCAGAGATCAGGCGTCTGTTCATTGAAGTCGGTTGCCGTCGGGCATGCGCCACCGACCCACGACAGTTCTTCCGGACGCAGCCAGTACTGTTCGGGCGACAGTTCCGCCACGGAGGAGATGGCCGCTCCATAGCGCTCATTCAGTAAATCCATCTTGTCGGCGTAACGCGTTTCCAGCCAGGCAAGGTAGCGCGTGACCCCTTCGGCGTCAAAACTTGGACGAACGATCGGTTCGAACATGGTCTGCATCGGGCGGTTTGGATTGGCTATGCCATATTCGGCCATCCCCTGCCCGTACAGCAGCAGCAAACCGCTCACATGTGCGACCATGCTCTCCTGAGCTTTGTCAGACCAGTATTTATAGGTGTTGAGCGATTTGCCGTCAATTCCGAAAGCGTCCTCGCCGCGTATTGCCGGAACATCGCGAATGGCGGGATACAGGTTGTCGCCGCAGAGATAAAGCGCAAGAAACGTATGAGCGAGACACCGTCGGTGCATTTCATCGAGCATGAATTCCTGCATCGCCACATACGGACTGGCCGGTTCGCCGGCGTAACGGGCGAAAAAATCCGACCAGGGTTTAGAATCAAGATTGACGACGTTGAAACCAAGGGATTTTACATGTTCAAGGCTTTGCCGCATAACATTACGGTCACTGAAGAAAGGCTCGAAAAAATTCCCTAACCAGATTTGCAGAAATGGTTCGCCGGAGCGTAAAAGACGCGTTTTGTTCATGGTTTTATTCCTTAGCACAGGCTCATCGGAATCTGCATCCGGTAAACACTGAATGTATCTTCCCAGACCAGATCAATCAGGCCGTTTGCTTCATCAATATAGCCGTCCGGATAATTAAGCGAGACGCAAGGTGCGCTGTCCTTGACCAGATCGACTTTCACTGACCAGCTCTTCATCCAGTCAGCACTTACCCACAGCGACAACGGATTTCGGGCGTTCATCGCGAACTTACCGCCTTCACATTCGCCGCCAGTCGGATTATGGATCAGGAAAATCCGGCCGTCGGCCGCCTTGAGAATATTGACCTTGGCAGATGGATTGGGAATATCCGAGCGGACCGCCGGACTCCAGTTTTCGCCGCCGTCAGTTGATTCACTGCGCCACAGCCAGTTCTCGTCCATGGAACGCAGCAGCATGATAATTTGTCCATTGCCTAATTCCACCACGCGCGGTTCGATCAGGTGCCCCAGTTCTCCACTTTTCAGATAGCCGCAACGGCGGAAAGATTGTCCTTTGTCGTCTGATAGCAAAACCCCGCAGCAGTAGCGGTGGTTGCGGTGAGCCCACTCGCATCCTGCCTGATAAACCAGATTGGAGTCGGAACCGGCGGGAAGTTCCAGATGACTGCCACGGCGGTTTCCAACCAGGCACTCCTGATCGCTGCGTCCGTTCGACGGATAACCCCATTCCGCGCCGCAATGTTCCGGCCAGCTTACTGGCAATACCCAGCGTCCGGATGCAAGAGTTATTCCACGGTTCACCCAGACATTGTCGACTCCGCCGGGAATCGAGTTCGGGATGCTCCAGGTTTTGCCGTGATCCA
>JBAWXM010000514.1:0-3036 GCA_037144075.1 Lentisphaerota bacterium
CTTTATCCGGCTGCGCGGCGAAACGGTAGAGTTTGCAGATAAATAATCTTGGGAAAATCTCGGGTTTGCCACTGTTTTCCATGGCGGCCTGGCCGCCCGCGCCATCTTTGATTTCAAACAGGCCGGGCATATTGTGCCAGCGGAACGCGAAATCCAGCGCTTTCTTTGTGTTATTGGTGATTTTCGAGTTGAGTTTGAATCCATCCGGGCTGATGTCGTAAGTCTTGCGGATTAGCGTTCCGGCCAGATAATAGTTGTCGGCTGCGGTGATTTCACGCTCCAGGGTAATGCTCAGTCCATCGGCTGTTTTAGCCTGGCTGACGACTTTATACGGAGCATTGATGGCGCAGACTGCGCTTTTCGGCCACCAGAAACCATCCACCGCCAGGCCGGTTTTTTCATCCTGGCTGACCAGTTCATCTTTACCTTTAGTCCAGCTCATCAAGCGTCCGCCGACCGCCGGGTCCAGCGTCAATATTATGTCGCCGGATTTGAACTCTACTATGGTTTTATCGCCAGTGGTCTTTTTCAGGCAGGAAACTCCGGCGTTGCTCATATCTTTAATGCCGGAATAATCCGGCAGCCCGAGTTCCTTTGCGGCCTGTTCGCGTTTGCCGGCGGCGAACTGTTTTTCCCATTTGACCGCCTGTTCGATTGCGGGCAGGCGCGTCTTCATGACTTTATCCATTTCCGCCGGAGTGATGACTTCGCCGTAATTTTTGCCGGCTTCATACGGTTCCAGAACATAGAAATTCCAGAGCAATGCCCCGGTTTGCAGCAGAATGCCCTTTTCCAGATCAGCGGCATTCAATGCGATGTCACCTGCCGCATTGGCAAAACAGCGTTTTTTGTCCGGCTGGGTCAGCACATATTTCATTCCCTTGCCAGGGAAGCCGGTCTTGAGTTTGAAGAATATTTCACCTTTGAGCCAGAAGTTGCCGGTGGCGATCAGGCGTTTATTGTCAAGTTCATAACTGACGCATTGCAGCAGCGAGGCACCGGCAAGACCGGGCAGTTTCTGCATGAAATTACCGCCTTCGAGCCAGGATTTCGGGAACTCAGCCGTTGGTGCCGGGCTGACAATCACAGTATTAGCCGACAGGTCGCGGCGGCCTTTGAAAACATAATTTTCATATTCGGCGATTGCGGTGTTGGTTTTGGCTAATTCTCTCCAGTAACGCTGGTCGTAACCGCGCGGGAAATAATAGGCGAAGACGCCTTCCCAGCCGTTGAGGAAGAAGCAGAGATATTCGAATCCCAGCGCTTCCGGTTCGGTTACCCAGTCATTGCACTGATAGCCGTGCGGAAAAGCGATTAATTTCGGGCGTCTGGTCTGGTCCGTGACCCGGTCAGCGACGAATTTTTTCATATCGCGGGCGCCCATATAGGTAATCAAGTGGATTCCGGTGTAATACTCATACGGCTTGGTGAACGGCTGGAAGATGTACGGTCCCCATACTTCGATCCACGGCAGTTTGTCCAGATAGTCCGCCGGATTGTACTGGCCGCCTTCGTGATTGGTGTTTTCAATAAAGTAACTCCAGCCGACTTCCGGCATGAAATGCGCGTCTTTGCCGGCCCTTTTCCCAAGTTCGTTGATTGTTTGTTCCAAAGTCTGCATCATCTGCGCATGCTGCCAGCTGCGGAATTTTATCCAGGACTCCTTGTAGGACGTTATGATGGAATTCGGCCATTTCTTATCGACGTCTTCGCGCGGCAGTTTACTGTATTTGATGAATTCATCTTTGCAGCGCTGACAGAAACAGCCTTTGAAGTCGAACATGTAGGGTTCCCAGTTAGGCATGATATTGTCGGCGGCATCCCTGCTGACCAGCAGTTTTTCCAGCATGCCGGTGACGTGTTCTTTATAGTACGGCCCCTGCTTGTAAACTTCTACCGGGCAGATGGCCTCCTCCGGTTTATTGTACGGCGAACCGTCAGCCATCCGGAAAAACGCCTCTTCGGTCTTTTTCGCTTCGCCAAGCCGGTAGCCGTTGCACAGATTGTAAGGCTGGGTGTAGCGGGAGATTCCTGCCTTTTTAAATGCATCCAGCATTGGTTTTGAGTTTACACCATGTACACTGTTGAATCCGTTATTGATGTAGAAAGGCACGAACTCTTTAGTGCCGTCATCAGCAAAATCGCTTTCCCTGACGAGCATGGCGGCGGTACGGAATATTTGCGGCGTTTTGCCGGATGAGGCCGGGATTATTTTCAGAGAGAATTTTTCCGGTTGACTGCGGTAACTGCCGTCTTCCACCCAGTATTCGGCGGGATACAGTTTTTCGCCCGGCGGCAAATCGGATTTCAGCATGGCGGAGGCGATCTGATAAACGCCGTAAAATTCCTTGCTGATAGAATTTTTCAAAGCGCTGAAGTCAATTTTATAGGTGATATTGCCGTTGTCATCACGCTTCCGGTCAGTGATTTTAAGAATGTCGCGAACATCAACCAGCTTGAACGCTTCCGGGATTTTCAGGTAAAGCACCGGGTTTTCCAGTTTCATCGCATTTTCGTTGCCGAACGCGAACACCAGCGTTCCCGGCTGGCCGGTTCCCAGGCAGAAAATATTGTCGAGGAAAGCGAACGGCATCAGTTTAACGGTCATGCCTTTTTCCATCTGCACAGTCCGCAGTTCAACATTATCCAGATAAGCTTCGCCGCAACCGTAGAGCGCCAGCGAAATACTAAGTGAGCGGGTTCCGGCGGGCGCAACGAAACTCATGCTGTTATCCTGCCAGTCAGGTTTTACCGTAAACGGCACGTTGAGCATTTCCTTTAACTGTTTGGCTTTCCACTGTTCAGGATTGTCAAAGAACGAGACGAAGCCGCGGAAACTGTTCAATCCCGGCGTGTTTTCCAGTTTACCGCGCAGTTTGAAGGTCAACTGGTATTTTACCGGCCCGGCGTTTTCCGGCAGCACGATATTTTGTATGATCCGGTTGGAGATCATCGGATTGCCTTTGGCATCGCGGCGCTGATTTACATCCAGCGGCGTGATCAGCGCGGCGCAGCGGACGCCGGATGCAGGATTAT
>JBAWXM010000515.1:0-3026 GCA_037144075.1 Lentisphaerota bacterium
AGACTGGCTCTTAGAAGTTCCAGTTCATTGGGGCCGTCGGGGAGGGGCATGGCAACCTGTCCGCCGTTGGCGGCTGAGCGCATGATGCCCATCATGGCTTCAAAACCTTTGTAAGCATTGGCAAAGCAGCATTCATGGACTTTGGAATTATCCTTGAGCCATGCGGCGATGTCATTGATGTAGTGCGGCATATCCAGATCGTAGTTCATGGCGCCGGGGCCGCTCTGAACGCCGTCGCTGGTGACTGCGCGCCAGCCGCCATTGGTCAGGACTTCGGCGAAGCCTTCAGTACCCTGAATGCCGATGCGGTTTTTGCCCCACCATTTTTCGACTTCCGGCTGATCCGGCGCACCTGCGCCGCATTCGACGTAGCCGCGGACGCCGTTGGCGTATTGAATGACGCCGACGATGAAGTCAGGGGACGGATGATTGTCGTTCATCTTGCCTTTGCCGGCAGCCTGTCCCATGACCCACTGGATATCCGCATAATCATTGTACCAGCTCATGTAGTCAATCATATGGCTCATCATGTGCGCCATCCAGCCGGTGGCGGAGGCGTAGACCATCTGCGGACGTCCGAGCTTGCCGCTGGCGGCAATTTCTTTAACTTTCTGATAATGGACCCCGTAACGGTGCTGATGGCTGACCACGGCCTTGATGCCGGACTGGTCAATTAGCTGTTTGACTTTGATTGCTTCATGCATATTTTCGCCGATGGGTTTTTCGAAAGCGACCAGTTTGGCGCCGCAATCGACCGCGATCCTGACCATGTCGAAACGGATTTTCGGCATGGTGCAGAAACAGAATACATCGGGCTTCAGTTCATTGGCCATTTTAGCGGCATCGGTACCTTTGGCAACGTTTTGCAGTCCGAGCGCATCGGCCGCCGCATTGAGCATATCCATATTAATATCACAGAGTCCGACAACTTCGAAATCGGGATTGGCTTTGAAGGCCGCGGCGTGGTGTTTGCCGCGTTTGCCGGTGCCGACAACCATTACTTTGTACTTCGCCATGTTTAATTCTCCTGTCAGTAATTATTAAAAGGGTAAAAAAAACGGGGCAGCTGCCCCGTTTAATTAACAACTGTGTTGAATTAGCTGTTGGCCTTGTCCCATTCGAGAACCTTGGCGATAGAGTAATCAACTTCATCGGTGGTCAGCTCGGGGAACATCGGCAGGGAGATACAGGCTGCCGCATTGTATTCGGCATTCTTCAGGCTGCCGCGAATTTCCGCGTCTTTACCCCAGGGATAGCCGGCCTGCTGATGAATTGCAATGGAGTAGTGGGTCTTGGCGTCAACGCCGTTATCGTTCAGGAACTTCAGGAAAGCTTCGCGCTTGCTGATGTCTTTGACTTCGATCACATACAGATGGAAGACGTGACGGAAGCCGGGACGGACGTAGGGCAGGGTGAAGCTCTTAGCATCTTTCAGTCCGGCGGTATAGCGCTTGGCCAGCGCGATGCGCTGATCGGACCAGGCGGTGATATGCTTCAGTTTGGCGCTCAGAATACCGGCATGAATGTCGTCCAGACGGCTGTTGAAGCCGAAGCTGTGAACGTTGCGGGCGGTTGATCCGTGGTTGCGCAGTCTGCGGACTTCGGAATTGATCTTGTCGTTATTGGTGAAAACCGCGCCGGCATCGCCAAAAGTACCGAGGTTCTTCTGGATGATAAAGCTAGTGCAGACAGCGTCAGAGAGTTCACCGATTTTGAAGTCGTCGCCGGCAGCGTCGATCGCCTGGGCGTTGTCTTCTATAACAAACAGATTGTGTTTTTTGGCGATAGCGCTGATTTCGCGCATCGGCGCACACTGTCCGTAGAGGTGTACAGGAACGATCGCTTTGGTTTTAGGAGTGATCGCGGCTTCGACAGCCTTCGGATCAAGACAGTTGGTCAGCGGATCGCAATCAACCAGAACAGCTTTGCAACCGGCAACCCACATGGCTTCGGCGGTGGCGAAGAAAGTGTTGGCGTTGGTAATCAGTTCATCGCCTTCTTTCAGGCCCAGAGCCATCATGACCAGCCACAGCGCATCAGTGCCGTTGCCGACGCCGATGGCATGCTTCAGTCCGGAGTAGGCGGAAAGTTCGCCTTCGAATTTCTTCAGCATCGGGCCGAGCACATAGGCTCCGCTCATAATTACTTCCTGGATATTGTCATCAATTTCTTTCTTGATGCTCAGATACTGGCGCTGGTGTCCGTAGAATGGTACTTGCATAATTCATCCTTTTTTCTGTTTTTTAGAGATTTTGTTAAATAACATACTTAATGCATAATATAAAAATACGTGCTGAAAACTTTTTTGCAAGAGCCGAAAATAATTATTCTTTAATAGAAATATTCCATTAAAGAAATTAAATTAAGTCACAAATATATATTTGCATTCAATGAGTTAGTAAATTAAGTTATATTAATCTTTATGAACAAAGGATATTGTGAGTATAAAAACAAAATATACGGAATTGCAGCGGCGCGAGGTTGAAGAAGCGTTGATTGAGGCTGTGACAGTCGAGGAATTCCAGCGCGTTCAGGCGGTCTGGCTGCAAATGTCTTTCGGGTTCAGCGCGGCGGAAATAAGCAGGGCGCTCGGCATTCATCAAGCCAGCGTCTGGCGTATTCATGCCAGATACCGCAGTGAAGGCGCGAAAATGTTCAAGACTGCGGCAAAGGGCGGGCGGCGGAATGCGAATATGGATGTATTTGAAGAGAAGAAACTGATGCAGCCATTTTTAATCAGAGCACATTACGGGGAAAATGTCAGCGTTTCTGAAGTCCGGCAGGCATGCGAAATGATGCTGGGGCGCAGAGTTTCAGGCTCAACTGTTTACCGATTGTTAAAGCGTCATGGTCTTAGCAGTTGAATATCTTGTTGAATGCAATTGAAAAATTATAAAACGCGCTGATTTTTTTTTTTTTTTTGCTTTTGCGGCATAAAAAGACCGCATGGCAGTTGCCTGCGATGCGGAATGGCGGGATGAGTGCGGATAACTCGTATATAATTTGCAGCCAGACTCGAAACGGAC
>JBAWXM010000516.1:0-3022 GCA_037144075.1 Lentisphaerota bacterium
ATTATCAGGCGGAATTTGCCTGCTTCCTGAAAGCCATGTCCGGTCATTTGCGCCTCTATATTGCAGATTTAAATTATTTTGCGTTCCGGGGTTTACATTTTTAATTTTTGGAATTATAGTAATATGGTAACGTTGAGATATATGGAAAAAGTTTTGATATGGCCAGTTTAAAAGACATTGCGAAACGGGCGGAACTTTCGATAAACACCGTCAGCCGGGCGATCCGGGGAAGCGGCTATGTTTCAGAGTGCGCCCGCGAGAAGGTGATGCGGATTGCCGTGGAGCTTGGCTACCGGCCCAACCGCGTGGCGCGCAGTCTGCGTTTCAGCAAAAACTTTGAAATAGCGGTCATCAGTTTTCTCGGCGCAAACAACAATAACAGCAGCGGCGATCAGTTGATGATGGAAAAGATTATCGGCATTAAACGGCGCCTGGCGGCCTCCGGCTATGAAATGAATCTGCATTTTCTGGATATAAACAGCGAGTCGGAACCGGCAAATTTGAAGTTGCTGGAGGATATTGCCGGACAGAACCCGGCGGGGATTATAATAATCGGCGACGGCGAACTGTACAAGTCAATTTACCGGCTGATGGAAGCAAAGCAGACTCCGGCGGCGCTGATTTCATATGACGTGATACCGGAAATGGATTGTGTTTACATTGACCGTCAGCAGGGGGTGCGCGACGCCGTGCATTATCTGGCGGAAAAGGGGCGCGGCAAAATCGCGTTTGCCGGTTTTTCCGGCATTTGCTGCAACCGTATCCTCGGTTACCGCAAAGCCATCAAAGAGCTCGGCCTGCGGGAAATCATTTTCAGCGAAAGCAGCTATTCCGGGAGTGATCTGGAACGGATTTTTGATCTTGGCGGCGCGATGTCCGGGGAGATTAGCAAGGCGGAAATCCCGCCGGATGCGGTAATTGCCTATTCGGATTATCTTGCCGCCGGACTGATCGCCGGGTTCCGGGAGTCGGGAGTCAGGATTCCGGAGGAGATCGCGGTTGTCGGCTTTGACAACCGTGAACTGGCGGCATTCACCAGCCCCGGCTTGACAACCATAGCCCAGCCGAATTTCAAGGCCGGGGAACTGGCGGCGGAAATGCTGCTGGAAAAGATCGCCAGGCCCGATGGGCGGGTGCGCGCAACCGGAGTTCCAATGAGCTTAAAAATCAGACGTTCAACTTGAATAATGAATAAACAAACAGGACATTAATAATATCCTGAAACAAAAAGGACAAAAAATGAGTGAGCAAAAATTCAAGGTAGGCATTATCGGAGCCGGCAGCAGAGGAATCATGTCTTTCGGCAAAACTATTGCAACGCGCAAAGACGCGCAGGTGGTTGCACTTTGCGATCCAAACCCGGTCAGGATGGAGTTTGCCGCCAAAGAACTCGGCTTTAAACCCAGTTTCTATACTTCGGTCGAAACCATGATCGCCGCTGAAAAACTTGATGCGGTAGTCATTACCAGCCCGGATTTCTGCCATGAATCCAACGCGGTGGCGGCTTTGAACAACGGGGTCAATGTTCTGATTGACAAGCCGCTGGCTATTACTGTAAAAGGCTGCCAGAATATCATTAGCGCGGCCGAAAAAGCCGGCAAGTCGATTATGATGGGGTTCAATCTGCGTCACCACGCTGTGCTCAAGAAGCTGAAGAAGATCATTTCAGAAGGCACGCTGGGCAGGGTTTTTCTGATCGAAAACCGTGAATTCTACGACGGCGGCCGCACCTATATGTCCCGCTGGAACCGTCTTTACGCCAAGAGCGGCGGCCTCTGGATCCATAAAGGCAGTCATGACTTTGATATTTTCAACTGGCTGCTGGATTTTCCGAAACCGGTCAAAGTCAGCGCTTTTGCCGGAATTGACGTGCTCAATCCGCAGCATATCCCGTTTGCGGTAAAACCGGATGTGCCGGTCGGCCCGACCTGCCATCAATGCCCTTACAGAGAGATCTGTCCCGACGTTTATAAGATTGATGATATCCAGAACACGCCTTGGGGGGACCGAGCTGTGGATTCCGACGGCTATTCCAAAGACCTCTGCATGTATACTTCCGACAAAGACACCCATGACAACGGCATTGCGATCGTCGAGTATGAAAACGGTGCTAAAGCCAGCCATCTCGAATGTTTCATCACGCCGATGAGTGACCGCCTTTATACGGTTGTCGGGGATCGCGGCCAGGCTGAAGTCAGTCTGGAGAAACGGACTATCATCATTCGCCCGCGCTGGAGCCAGGAAGTAATCACCCACCATATTCCTGAAATAGAAGGCGGACACGGCGGCGCTGACCCCATGTTGATAGACGCCTTTTTCAGGGTGCTCAAAGGCGAAGAGAAAAACAGTTCGACAACTGAACATGGCATGTGGTCAACTGCCATCGGGCAGGCAGCGGAGATATCCCGCCGCGAAGAACGCACTGTGAGAGTCTCCGAACTGTTCCAGTAATTCAAGGCGCAGAGGAAAACCAGTTTTCACCCCTGAGATCACTGAGGGCACAGAGATAAAACCATAGTCAGCGGATGCATGCGTGAACGCAAACATCCGCTGACTGCATGTATTTTCTTCATTGTCTTCATGGTAAACCTGTATTTGTCTTTCCTCCGTACTACTATCCGTCATTTTCTTGTTTTTTTATAAATATTTTCATGCAGCCATTTTCATAAGTTTCTAGCTCAGGCTCTTTCGGTGTTTTCGTGGCCAAGCTCAAATCTGGGAAATCAATGAACAAATTCAAAAAGTTTGCCATGATCACTGATTATGATCTTAATATCTTTGATTATCAAGGCATTAAGCACGCGAAACGCGATTGTAAGTTATCCATAGGCGGCGATGAAGACGAGAATGGGCCCTGCCAAGCTCGTCGGAGTCGAGTCGCCGACTGTGGGTAACTTACGCTCAAAACACAGTATGTGGACATGTATTTTTGAGCTTATCCACGAAAACACCGAAAGAACCCTAACGCACAACATTTAAAATGTTCAGCGATGCAGAGGAGAATTTCCGTCATTTCATCCGT
>JBAWXM010000517.1:0-3007 GCA_037144075.1 Lentisphaerota bacterium
AGGCCAAAATTGCGATGATCGCGATCACCACGAGGAGTTCGATGAGTGTGAAATTTGACAAGCGCTTTGCCAGCACATCACGCAGTTCTGTTTTCCCAATCAGTGGAGACGGTTTTGTTTTCATCTTCTTTTCCAACCCTTCTTTGACTTTGTCCATTGCATTATTAATTAAACATCATAATATTATTCGGAACAGATCAATTTAGTTATGTACATTATAGCATGAAAATGGTTGAAAAGAAATGGATTTTCTTTCCGAAAACATGGAGTATTATTCCAAATGAGTAAAAAATCAACTAATCAATATCAAGCAGAAGCGTTGCGGGAATTATTTCTCGACACTTTGGATTTCAAGCTTTACAGCAGTGGAGTCTCCCATAAGGATCTTCCATATGTAGAAAGTTGGACTTTGCGTCCAGATGGCTATATTTCACAGGTATTGCGGGCTAAATCTAACTTATATTTTAAAGATCATCCCACATTATATATAAATCCCGGCGATGCGACTATTCTTCCGCCGAATCTGTGGCATCGAGCGGAAACGCTTAAAGATTCATCCCAGAGCGAAGCTATATTCCGCTGGGCTCATTTCCAGTTTTTTGTGGCTCACTCGATCGATGTTTTTAGCTTTTTTAAGCTACCCCATGTGCTTTCCGGAATTGATGGAGAGAAGTTTGGCGATTTTAATGAAAAACTTACCAGGATTCACGAGAATAAGGATATCTCGGCGATTGAATCTGCCGCCGGGATTAAAAAAGTGGCGTTTGAGTTACTTGATACCATGCTGAAATTGGTACCCATGAAAGAAAACTATCCAGCCATTGGCGAAGAAATCCATAAAATTGAACCGGCGTTAAAATATATTGAAAAAAACTACGCCAGAAAAATAACCATTGCCGATTTAGCCCAGCGGACAAACATGTCGCAAACCAGATTTTATGTAGCATTCAAAAACATCATCGGATTAGCTCCAGTCGAATATCTGATTAAGCAGCGCCTGAAAAAAAGCCAGCGTTTACTGTTGATGACTGAATTGCCGATAGGAGAAATCGCGGCTCAAAGTGGATATGAAGACCAATTCTTCTTTAGTAAATTATTTAAAAAACATACAGGTGTCACCCCCAGCGAATATCGTCAACAAGCAAAGCACATGGAGTAGAAAAATCTCATGAATACAGAGATTATGTTGCATTTTTTAACAAAAATATTAGACAGTTTATCCAATATGTTGAATTCCGAGGATTGAGCAGAGCGCTGCCAGGCGCGAACGGTTGTCGCCGTAGGATATTATATAATGCTGGGCCATGACGTTCTGAATGAAGTCTTCGACCGGAGCATCAAACACGATTTCCAGACTTGGGAGCTGCGGCGCGGGCGGTGCCCAACCGGCCTCTTCCCATTTGACCGGAGTGCGGGCGTTTCCGGTCATAATGTGCATGGTGTATTCATCGCCGGAATAACCCAGGCGGCAGATCGTCACTTTACCGGTCTTCAATTTTGAAACATTCAACAGTCCTTCGCCGAAATCGCCGAAAGCATTGGGCATGACAGTTACTTTACCGTCAACGATAGCCGCCGGTACATAATCAGGCACCCCCATCAGCGCGCCATCGGTCATGAATTCATAGAATTCGAGATAAGCGGCAGTCTGTCCGGTCAGGTATTTGACGATAAGTTCGGTTACGGCGCCCATGCTGTCGTTTTCCGGCACTGAACAGATATCCAGTTCATCATGCAGCAGCGTCAGGCTTCCGGCTGGAGCGAATTTCATCAGTTTCTTAACTCCGTCAACATCATTGAAAGAAAATCCATGATAGTTGCGCTCCTGGATTTTCGCCTTGAACGCCAGAAACAGCCTGACCGAGTTTTCAATCGTGCCGTGACGGGGTTCTTTTACGAATTTCCACCGTTTTTTCAGCGCGGCAGCGACTTTCTCTATTTCCTTATCATCAACTTTTTCCATCAGTTGCGCAATTTCCAGCAGCTCGAAATGTTCGATTTCCGGTCCAATTCTGCCTTTGAGAGAAACTCCGTCGTAGAGCGTTCCATACAGCCGCATGTCACGATATCCGGCCATGCCGATCCGGGCGGTTTTCAGCAATGACGCGGCACGGGCGGCTTCCGCATAAGTGACAAGCTCGTTAATTCGCAGCAGCTGTCCGCGATAAGTGACCACATATTTGAATTTATAACCCATATCCGCCATCGGCTTGCGCAAGGCGGTGGTTCCGGCCTGGTCGGCGGTGGTGACAAAACGGTCGCCGTCCTGCCAGCCGGTCAGCCCCCATAGAATCATCGGCTTGTGTTTGAAATGTTCGATTACGCTGAACACCGCCCAGGACGGAATCCAGCCGGCAACGCAGATAATCAGCAAGTCGAAGTCTCCGCCTGCCTGGAGTTCACGAACAGCGCGCGCGGCGTTTCCGCCTGCCGGATCATCGCTGACCGGCGCGGTTTTAATGAGTTCAATGCCCTGCTCTTCCAGCATTTTCGCGGCAGCGGCACAGCGCTTGACAATAAATTCTTTCGGGGTGTTGACTTCTCCAAACCCGACAAAACCGGCTCTGATTTTTCGTTTTTCATTCATGGTAATGTTTCCTGTATCATAAGTTTTAAGTTTTAGCTTTTAAATTTGAACTTGACCGGCTTCGCCGGGACTTTATAAACACAAAGGCACATAGAAATCCTTTTTTACCACGAAACACACGAAACACACGAAAAAAAGACAAATACTTTTCACCATGAAGAACATGAATATTGATGCGACGGCTTGCTTGTCCTTCGACATGGACAACGATATTATTTTAAATTTCAATTTCTTCATGTTCTTCATGGCAAAACGATCTTTCTTATCATGTATATCCTGTATATCCCTGTTAAATGGTTTTTCTTTCCCATTTCGTGCTTTTTCGTGCCTTTCGTTGTTAGACATGTATTACCTTCATGTCCTTATTCACCAGTCACCAGTCACCAGTCACCAGTCACCAGTCACCAGTCACCAGTCACC
>JBAWXM010000518.1:0-3005 GCA_037144075.1 Lentisphaerota bacterium
TACTTCATTACCTTCATGTTCTTCATGGTGAAGTGTATTTGGCTTCCCTCCGTGTGCTCTGCGTCCTCTGTGGTAAAACTGTATTGGCTTTTTTTCGTGAATTTTCGTGCTTTTCGTGGTTAAGGTGTATTTTTTGGTTGCGGCTATGCCGCACTAAGTCCTCTGTGGTAAAAATGGCTGATTTGTGGTTAAAGTCCCGGCGCAACCGGTTAAGTAAATTAGCATTTAACAGCCCTGGCATGCGTGGACGCTGTCTGAATGGCGCAAATACCCTTGCATACTATCGATTACATAATTCCAGATTCGGCTTTGCATGTCAAACCCATTACTCTGCTGTGTCTTCTAATATGTGTCGTTCCCATGGAACTGCTTTCCCCTAAATTATTACAATGCACTTAAATCCGTTGCCACGCTCCTGCGGGACTAATTTTCTGCGGGATCCGCCGGCATCATCTAAAAAACAGTCTTCACATTTTGAGCTAATTGCAAAACTCGCGTTTTGCGGGAATTCAGAATCCAGAATTCAGAATGAAATTCTAACTCAAATCCAGTTCATTTTCCAATTATTCTGACTCCTGGCTCCTGAATTCTTACTACTTTTGAAATTACCTTATTTTGATTATCCATGCTTCATTGAACCATGACATTTATTCGGCCTGCTGACATCCTTTTACCTGTCCTTGCTTTTTGACGGCGGATAGCCGAAATGGCCGGAGAATTCACGGGAAAATTCATGCATGCGCCCATATCTGAGATACTCGGATACTTCTGAAACATTCATGCCGGATAACAGCAGCAGCGAACGGGCCTCCTCCATCCGCAGCGCTTTGAAATACTGGATCGGAGTTTTGCCGTTTACGCGCCGGCACAGCCGGATAAGCGAGGAAATGCTGAGCCGGAATTTGTCGGATAATTCATCCAGCGACGGACGGAAAATGTGTTTGCTCCTGATGTAATGCTCTATTTCAGACCACGCCGCATCATAACCGGCGGACTGCTTTAAATCCGGCCTGATTCTTTGTATTTCGGCAAGAATATTCAGCAGCGCGCCGTGGGCTGCATATACTGCGGTGCGCAGATTATTTTCAATACATATTTTCGACAGCTTCCGGAAGTAGCGGTCACATTTTCCAGATGCCGGAAAAACCCGGAAATCCATTGGCAGCGGCTCGAAATCAGGCGCGGCAAACGCCACGGAATAAAACGCCGCATCCTTATAAAAATCACAGGCCACATCTTCCTCCTGATAATAGTAAATCATATCGCCGGGCTTGACTTTATAATCGCGACGCCCGATGGTGACATTGTAATGACCGGAAATAATATAATGGATCAGATGTCCGGCGGTAGACCTGGCCGTAGTTTTTAGTCCTTTCCTGCGTTCAAATTTCCAGAACCCGGAAATCTGCGCCAGCGGGCAGCGGGTGGAGAAAATCAGCCTGGATGACGTTACTGAATCCATATTTAGTCCTCGATATTATTGATAAATCAGTAATGTAAATATACATGTATTATGCAATAAATACTAATGATATATGACGATAATTGCGAAATTTATGCTTATATCGGCTAAAGACTTTTATTAAAATATGAACTATAATAATGGTGAATGGTGAATGGCAAAAACAGGGCATAAAGATTTTTCCGTCCATCATATTCCCGATGCAAGTTTCTGGGTATTGCGCCCGGACTTCCACGCCCTGCCGGAGATTCGAAGACCAAAGCCGGGAGTAGACACAAGGAACGAGGTATTGAACCAAGCTGAATAATAGAGTGTGAATGTTTACCAGTAACCAGTAACCAGTAACCAGTAACCAGTCGCTAATTACAATCAAGGGAAAAAGCATGAACAGGAAAGAGCGTTTATACAATACTTTTCAAGGGAAATCCGTAGATCGCCCGGCAGTTAATTTTTATGAGATTAACGGCTACTCAGAAAATCCTGATGACCCGGACAAATACAACATTTACAGCGATCCAAGCTGGAAGCCGCTGCTTGATCTGGCCAGAGAGAAAACCGACCGCATGGTCTGGACAAGCGCCTCTGTCGTTGCAAACGGCAGAAAAGCGGGAATTTATCCTGACGGCATTGAGTCCGTCAGAACGGAGGAGGCCGGCGACAGCATGCATACATATATGACGGTAAAAGCCGGACAAAGAATATTAACCAGTCATAATGTCAGAGAGCAGGATGTCAACACCAGCTGGTGTGTGGAACATCTGATAAAAGACCTGGACGATTTAAAGGCCTGGATTGCGATTCCGGACAGCGAATTTAAAGGCATAGTCGATACCGCTAAAATAGTGCAGATGGAAAAAGATCTCGGCGATACCGGATGCCCGATGCTGGATCTGGCCGATCCGCTCTGCATTGTCGCATATAATATGACTATGGAAGATTATACGGTGTTCGCCATGACCGAAAAGAAAGTTTTCCGGCAGGCGCTCGACAAAGCCGCCCGGTATATTTTCCGGCTGACGGAACAACTGACAACCGCGCTGCCGGGCCGCGTCTGGAGAATTGTCGGTCCGGAATTTGCCGGCGCGCCTTATCTGCCGCCGTCGCTGTTCCATGAATATGTTTATAATTACGACAAAACCATAGTTGAAATCATCAACCAGTCCGGCGGTTATGCCAGGCTTCACTGTCATGGCAATTTGAGAGCGGTTCTCGACGATATTGCCGCCACCGGCTGCATGGGAATCGATCCCGTGGAGCCGCCGCCGCAGGGCGATGTGGAACTCTCGTATGTCAGGGAAAAATACGGCGGACAGCTGGTTCTTTTCGGCAATCTGGAAGCCTCGGATATTGAGCATCTGAAAGCGGAATTATTCCGCGAAAAAATCAAGGCCGCACTGGACGATGGCACCCGCGGCAACGGCCGCGGATTCGTGTTGATTCCGTCTGCCTGTCCTTACGGTAGAAAGTTGTCTCCCGCCGCAATGAAAAATTACGAAGCGATGATTGAAGAGATTGAACGCTTCTGACTCACGATAAATGCAAA
>JBAWXM010000519.1:0-3005 GCA_037144075.1 Lentisphaerota bacterium
TCAGGAAGGATAACAGTATCCACCGGAAGGCTGTTCCGCACATCATAATTGCCCAGCCGACTGAGGGACAATATCGCATTGCATGCGGCGGCGGACACGCGGAACTGATCAGGACAGGAGAGGCGTTCCTCACCGCGCCAAATCTTCCGCTCGTGATCGAACACCTTTTAAACCCGAAAACGGAAAGAATGAAATCACGCTGGATTCATTTCAATTTCGTGGTTTTTGACGCCATCGGCCTGGCATCTCTTTTCGAGGAGCTGCCATTGAGAGTCGAATCGCGATGGGCGGAGCAATTTGGCGTAATTGCCGGAAAAATGCTTGCGGTACGGCAGTCAACCGAATCCCAATCCATTCAATCGGTCGCGCAGATGAACGAACTCGCGTTCTCGCTCCTGCGCCTGCTGCTGGAGTATCTGGAAAGTAAAGGGATTACTCCGCGGATTAACCCGGGTATCATGCGGCTGCTGCCGGTTCTTGAATATGCCAGACGGCATCCTGATCAGAAGCTTGAAGTGGCGGACCTGGCAAAGAAGGTCAATCTGTCTGTTCCGCGATTTCACGCCGAATTCAAGCGGCTCTTCGGCGACTCTCCACTGGACCATGTACGGAAAATGCGCCTTTCAAAAGCGTCGGACATGCTCAGAAGCGGCAGTTTATCGCTGGAGGAGATCGCCCGGCAGACAGGATTCTGCAACCAGTTCCACTTCAGCCGCGAATTTAAGAAATGCTACGGGAGCTCTCCTTCAGTGTTCAGGAAGAATGTCGACGGAGGAGCTGTCGCCTGATGCAGCATACTGAGTGGACACACGGCAAAAAGCCGTGTATATTAGCGCAATAATAATCAATCTGGAAAACACTCTGTTATGGATTTAAAAGAAAATCAGGAAAAGTTTTTTACCTATGACCGGGTTCATCCATGGGAAACTGTCCGTCTGTCATTTGTGGAAACACTGCTGCGTAAATATAATCCCGGGGCAAAGCGCGTTCTGGATGTCGGCTGCGGCAATTGTTTTGTCGCAAACAGCCTGACAAAAAAATTAGGAATTCAAATTGCCGCCGTTGACAACATGTTTACGCCTGAGTTAATGGCGAAATTGCGCGGACAGTCTGCCGTACAGGGGATAGAGTTATTCCGCAGTGTTAAAGATATCCATGATATGGATTTTGATACGGTCATGCTGCTGGATGTAATCGAACATATTGAAAACGATGAATCCGTATTGCGCGAATTGCTGAACAGCGACAGAATAAAGCCTGGCGCTGTTTTCATAATCACGGTTCCGGCGTTTTCCGCGCTTTTTTCCGAGCATGACCGCAGGCTTGGACATTACCGCCGTTACACGGCCAGTCAACTCTGCCGCCTAGCCGGGGAAAGCGGAACAGAAATTTTAGATTATGGCTATTTTTTCGTTTCGCTGTTGTTTGTCCGGATACTCCAGACAATGCTTGAAAAATTATTGCATCGCGAAAAAAATAAGTCTGTTTCCGCAGTCGGCGAATGGAATAACGGCCCGGCAATTACTGCGCTTGTTGTATTCGGCCTTAAAGCCGATACCCTGATTACGCGATGTCTTAATAAAATTAAAATTATGATTCCCGGTTTGTCATGCTACATTATTTGCAGAAAACCGCATTGATTCCAGATTGTTTCAGAAACGCATTACGGCTGTATTCATGACCGGCGGCTGAAAATATGCAGCAGCACAAATGGAACAAGTAGCATTTTTGAGAATTTCAGCTTGGAGCCGCCAACATCATGCCATTGCCGCAGCGGTAATTCTATAATTTTTGTTTTGCATACCGGAATTCCATATATTTCTTTTACGCGCTTTATCAGCTCAACATCAAACAGCCATGCGGAGATAAACGGTTTATCAAAAATTTTTACTGCCAATTCAGATTTCATTAATTTTGCTCCGCACTGTGTATCATAAACCGGCATTGACAGCAATACGGCCACAGCAGTAGCGAAAATCCTGCCTAAATAATGCCTTACCGCCTTGCGGTTGATGCTGGCGCCCAGATGAACCAGGCGGCATCCCATCACCATTTCCAACTCAGAATTGGCGAGTTCCTGGATAAACGCTTTTAATTCAGACAAAGGCGTTGCCAGGTCTGCATCCCAGAAACCCGTCAGCGCATTTCCGTCTTCAATGCTTGCCAGAATGCCATGGCGGACAGCCGCCGCCTTCCCGGCGTTTTTCTTCATTCGCAGTACTTTTACGCGAGGTAAATTAACGGAAAAATCAAGCAGTGTTTCATATGTTTTGTCAGCGCTGCCGTCATCCACGAAATATAACGCCAGTTCGGGATAACTGTCAAGAGCTGCTTTAAATGCCGGCAGATCGAGCCTTGTTTCTTCGTTATAACAGGGTATTACTAACGCGGTTTTTGACATATCAAAGAGCATGACAACACCGGAATTATAATTTTAAGTTAAAAAAATACATCTCGCCGGATTAAAGTATCAGTTTTCAGTCAAAAAGCAATAACATATTGACTTTGCATTTCGGTTTTAATAAAGGCGGAAACCATCAGGAGAATTTATAAATTCGCGCTATTATGCGTTGATATATACCAGCAATTCCGAATGAAAAATAGTTCGCGCTGATTCGACCGATGCTTAGAAGACGGCAACAGGTTTTTATTCGCGATCGCGTCGTTTTCAGCCATAATTGCCATTTTTTAAAGTCTTACTGCTTCAAAAGAAAAAAACTCCTCATCCGCATAATTCCGGAAACCCCTTTGCTTTTTCTTTGAAACCAAGGGTGAAAGAAATGAGACATGTATCGGTTGCCATGCTGGAAAAGCAGATGCATGCCAGAATCGCGAAACCTGGTCAGAGCAAACCGTTCATCATCGGTTCGCTGGTGGAGAGCAGAAAGAAATGCGGCGTCAAGAGCAGCGCCTGCGCGAATGGCGGGAAGCTGCATCCGGCGTGGATTCCGACCAAGAACTCCGGCGGCAAAACCAAATCGGTTTATGTGCCGGTGTCCATGGTG
>JBAWXM010000520.1:0-3003 GCA_037144075.1 Lentisphaerota bacterium
TCAACACAGATTGCGAAGGTTTTGAGAATTGGCTCGTATTCTGAGAGGCTGCCGATACCGGGGTATCGAAGGCCTCGAAGAGTGCGAATCCAAAATCAAAAGATCGCAATCCCGCAGTTGCGGGATGAATTTTCAACCGCGCAGAGTATATTTACATTGCGGATTCTGTTCCAGAAACAATTCCAGCAGCAGCAGGCTCCATAGCGGATAGCTGAAATCCGCCCGGCTTGAACAGTGATCTTCCAGTATTTTGCCGACCGCGTCTTTCCTGAAGAACTCCTCTTTGACAAGTCGCCCTTCAAGCAGTCGTTCCTGGAGAATCGGTTTCCATGACCCTCTGAACCACGCCGCCAGCGGAACGCCGAAACCGCGTTTGTTCCGGTTCAACAGTTCCGGAGTCAGCATATCTTTGAACGCCTCTTTCAGGATGTGCTTGCGGGATGTGCCTCGCTGCTTGTATGCCAGCGGCAGCGATGCGGCGAATTCCACTACTTCGTGGTCAAGGAACGGGTTGCGGACTTCCAGAGAGCAGGCCATTGAGGCAATATCCACTTTCGTCAGGATGTCGCCCGGCAGATAGGTGTAAAGGTCGGTCTCCATGACTTTTTCGACTGCACCGGCCGCGGTGGACTGTTTTAATGCGGTATTGAATATCTCATAGGTATCCATCGGACTGAAGTTGTCGAATCTGGCTCCGTATAGCTGCTTTTTCAGCGGTTCTCTGAAACGGTTGATGATATCCAGATAGCGGCGTTCGCCGGACGAGGCCGCAATGCGGAGAGTGCGGTTCAGCCGTCCGGCAAAGGTGCGTTCGCCGGCGCCGTTGTTTATGAGTTGCCTAAAACTGCCGAAAAACAGAGTTCTGAGCGAAGCTGGAATCACATCCAGCATTTGCGAGTATTTAATCAGCAGATATCGTTCGTATCCGGCGAATATTTCGTCAGCTCCGTCGCCGCTGAGCGCGACAGTGACTTTTTCCCGTGTGAACTGGCTGAGCAGAAAAGTCGGCAGCATGGAAGCATCGCTAAAAGGTTCGCCGTAATGAGCGACCAGTTTCTCCAGCGCTGGAAAATCGTTCTGGTCAACTACTTTTTCGTGATATTCCAGCGGATAATTGGCCTGCCGGTTGATTGCATCAGCCGCCGCGCGTGCGTAATTGCGCTCGTCGTACCGGGCATCATTGAAGCCGATGGTGAAGGTTTTTACCGGCTGGCCGCAAAGCCTTGACATGATTCCGGTGATAATGCTGGAATCCAGCCCGCCGGAGAGGAACGCACCGAGCGGCACGTCCGACATCAGGCGGCGTTTCACAGCGGTAAACAGCAGTTCCCGGAGCTTTTCAACTGCATTGTCAAAACTCAAATCTGTTTTGGCTGAATAATCCGCCAGCCAGTAGCGCTCAAGCACAGTCCTGCCGCTTTCCAGGTCGAGTTCCAAATAATGAGCCGGCGGCAGTTTGCAGACGCCTTTGAACACGGTGTCAGGACATGGTATGTATTGCAGCGAAAGGTAGTCATGAATGGCCTGCAAATTCAACTCGCAAGGCATTGCCGGATGCATTTTCATCCCGCCAAGTTCGCTGCTGAACAGAAAATGTTCACTGTTTATGAAATAAAACAACGGTTTTTTGCCGAGCCGGTCGCGGGCGAAAAGCATTTTCCGGCGGACGCTGTCATAGATGGCGAATGCGAACATTCCGGCCAGTTTTGCGGAACATCCGGGACCGTATTCCTCGTAAAGGTGAACGATGACTTCGGTATCACAATGAGTTTTAAAGATATGCCCCTGCCGTTCCAGGCTGCTGCGCAGTTCCAGGCAGTTGTAGATTTCGCCATTGAAGACGATCTGGATGCTGCCATCTTCGTTGCCGAGCGGCTGATGCCCCTGTGAAAGATCAATGATTGACAGCCGTCGATGCGCCAGCCCGACATTCCGGTCAATGAAAATGCCGCAGTCGTCCGGGCCGCGATGCGCCTGCGCATCGTTCATCCGGATCAGAATATTTTCCTGGACGGGTTTTTCGTTTAAATTGATTATCCCTGCGATTCCGCACATATAAATCCTAATTAGTTTCAAACTTTCAAAATCTACAGCCTGAAAAGACGCAAATCAATTCCATACCCTTTATTTTGACTATTCTTTAGTATTTTCAGGCTGAATTACCGTCCGGCATGAAATACTTGCGGTTTATATTTGCCGGCATAAAACTTTCTTGCGATAATTTTTTGCAAAATTCGCTTGAACGGGGATTGACATTTAGCCGTTTGTCAATATAATACTGCCTGTAAATAAATCGTAGTATTACTATTTTAGTATAACAAGATTAAGGAGAGTGAATATGGGAACAATCTGTCCATACTGCAATATTGAAGTGAGCGAGAGTTCTATTGAAGCGGAAGACGGGTGCTGTCCGGAGTGCGGGGCTATCATCAGTGTCAATACTATTTTTTCCGATCCTGACAGCGCTGAATTTGACGAAGACGGTGATCTCGACATTGATGAAGAGTTCAATGCTCCTGACTTCGGCGAAGATCTGGATACCCATGGCTTCGGCGGAGATGATTTTGACGATGAATTCAAAGAAGCGTTCGGCGAAGGTTTCGACGATGAAGAATTCCAGGATGAGGATTTTTCCTTTGAGGAATTCAACGAAAAAGGTTTTGACGACGATAACGACAACTATTAAGCCGTTTGTCTCATTGCATTATTCGCCGGGATTAAGTTCCCGGCTTTTTTTTTGCTCCTGACGCCGGTTTATTGTGTCAGCGGATTTTGATGAACTCCAGTTGATATTTTCTTTCCGGCAGCGCCGCCGCAGGCACAAACCATTATAAAGATTCAAGAATTTTTAGCACAATTATTGACAAACGAACTGTCAAATTATTTCTTTACAACTCCAAAGTGCGGAAGATGCGATTTCATCAAAACCCAGTGCTTTAAAGTTACAATTGGCAAAATATCCTAATGTCAGGATATTTTGCCGAGCGTGACTTCAGAAAGACT
>JBAWXM010000521.1:0-3001 GCA_037144075.1 Lentisphaerota bacterium
CGGCGGCGCGTTTTGCCTTCTCTTCGTTCTGAAAGGCAAGTTCTTTATTTGCAATGATCAGCTCGGCGGCGCGCTTTTCTTTCTCTTCGTTCTGAAAGGCAAGTTCTTTATTTGCAATGATCAGCTCGGCGGCGCGCTTTTCTTTCTCTTCGTTCTGAAAGGCAAGTTCTTTATTTGCAATGATCAGCTCGGCGGCGCGTTTTGCCTTCTCTTCGTTCTGAAAGGCAAGTTCTTTATTTGCAATAATCAGCTCGGCAGCAAGTTTGCGTAAATCATACTCAGCCTTCGGCAACGCAATTTCTTGATTATCTGACCGGTTCATTGAACGCTCCAATTTTCGATTAATTATTGATTCGCTCGACCGTTCATATTGTCGCAATCGCATATTTCCACACTGACTCATGCCCGCAACCTGCATTGAATGCACTGGACAGCCAACTTATCAGAACACTTCACTTTTCATAAAGTACTCATAAGATAGCTTAGCCAAAAAACTTTACAACATAAATAATAAATATTATGTCAGTGTTGTTTGTTGCAGAACAAATGACCGATATACCGAAATCTATAAACCATAAATGAACGCAGGTTGATGCTAATAAATATATGGGGACGATTTAATGAAAAGACGCGGTGACGCGGAGACACTGAGTGAAAACCTGGGATGTTAACCACAGAGATGGTATGTTGAAAGTCAAGTCTTTAAAATTGACTTTTTTGCAAAATTTTTATCATACTCTGTTTCATTAACAACCACAGCCAGAATAAAGATCAAGACATTAATTTTAAAAATTATTCCCGCTTCCGTGACGGTCAAGGAGTTATAAAAAGAGCATTGAGCCCGCTTGTCGGGAGTTGGAAGTGAGAAATGTCGCCAAGTGGAAAGTGCAAAACAATGTTTGTCAACGAATTAGGCGAATGAATATTTTGCTGTGAATTTGATTTTGCATCATAAAATCAAACTCACGGCATGGGTTTCTGTTTTATTAGTGCCATTAGTGGATGAAAATGCTTTCTCTGTGTCTTTGTGACGATGACAGTTTGGTGATTTAAAAACTTCTGAACATTATATCCGGCAGGCGCGGGACCAGCAGACTGGATCAACTTTAGAACTGTTCATGGGGTTGTTTTTAAGTGACGGACTGGAAAGATATATGATTAAGGGTTATATTTTAGTGGTATTTAAATTATTAAGATAAAAAACTTTTCCCGCCAGGCGGGGAAATACCAAGGATAACAATTAAGTGAATACATCTGAAATTCAAGCGGCATTGACATCGAACCGGAAAAAAATATTCCGGCTGGTAATTCCCGGCTTTCCAACTTTCAACATATATTCCAGCGTAGCCCGTTACACTACCGCACTGGGGCCGGTGATGATCGCCACGGTTGTCAGTAAAATGCCGGGCTGGGAAGTCGAAGTTATCGATGAGAACAATTATCACCGCCGAGGTCCGAAAGATGACTCCAGCAGACCTGACCATGCGGCATTGCAGGCCATCCGCCGCGCGGATGTGGTCGGTTTTTACGGCGGCTTGACCAGCACTGTTCCCCGGCTTTATGAACTCTCCCGGTTTTATAAGTCGCAGGGTGCGCTCACGCTGGCCGGCGGCCAGCATTTTGTGGATGACAATCTGCGCGAAGGCCTTGATCATGATATTGACTATCTGGTGATCGGGGAAGGCGAGGTTACGATCCGTGAATTGATGAATGCGCTTATTGCCGGCGAAGAGCTGGATAAAGTTTCGGGCATCGCTTTTTACCGTGACGGCAACCTGGTCAAAACTGCGGACAGAGAAGATATAAAAGATATTGACCAGCTGCCGCTGCCGGATTTTTCACTGCTGCGCCACGCTAAAATTAATTTATATCCGGTGAGCTGGGAACGCGGCTGCGGGATGCATTGCGAATTTTGTACAGTGAAGGGGCGCGTGCGCTGTCCGTCGCCGGATTATGTCATGAACCAGATATCCTCGCTGTTTGAGCGGTTTCATGCGACGTACTTCTTTATTGTTGACGATCTTTTCGGACAGAACCGTCTGCTGGCGCTGGATTTCTGCGAACGGTTGAAGAAATATCAGGAGACCATGGGGGTCAATTTCTTCATAACTGTTCAGATCCGGCTGGATAAGGCGAAGGATCTTGAGCTGCTCAAGGCGATGCAGGCCGCGAATATCCGGGTGGTGGCTATCGGCTATGAATCGCCGATTCCGGAAGAACTCAAGGCCATGAACAAGAAACTGCATCCGGATGAAATGATTGCCAATACTAAAATCTTTCATAAAGCCGGTTTTATGGTCCATGGAATGTTTATTTTCGGTTATCCCGCCAGGGACGGGCAGTTTTTCGCCATGTCAGGCGAAGACCGGATCAAGGCGTTCTGGAAATTTATCCGGAAAGCGCGTATTGACACCATTCAAATTCTGCTGCCGGTGCCGCTGCCCGGAACCGAACTGACCAAGCGGCTGAAAGACGCCGGCCGGGTGTTCCCGAAAGAGGAAATCGGCTGGGAATATTACGACGGCAATTTCCCGCTGTTCACGCCGGATTATCCGCTGACCGCGGAAGATTTGCACCTGGCTAACAAAACAATCATGGCCCGTTTCTACCAGTTCAGCTATGTTTTTGCCATCGGTTTGGACTTCCTGCTGTTCCCGATGATCCTGTTCCCGTTCTTCAACGTGAAAGACGGATGGCGCAAATGGTATCATTCATGGCGTAACAATGTCTGGCGTTTTATCGGCTGGAATATTCTGCGCAAATGGATGTCGAACCGCAATAAGGATAACTTTTCCACAAAACTGGAAGCCGTAGGGAAAAATCTGCCGGCCAATATCAAGGGTACTACGGCTGATAAATAAGACGGCGCCTGTAAAAGCGGAAGTAAAAAAAGCGGACACGTTATCGTGTCCGCTGTTTTTTTGTATATGTAAATAGTTTATAATAATTGAGCCAATTGCAAAACTCGCGTTTTGCGGGAATTCAGAAGACAGAATCCAGA
>JBAWXM010000522.1:0-3001 GCA_037144075.1 Lentisphaerota bacterium
CCCTGTTAAAATACAAATTCCTATACGGTTCAATTATTTTTTGAGCGCCAGTTCTCTGGCGTCGGAGAGCAGGGAATACTTGGATATCAGATTGGCGCGGAGATTCGCCGGCTCTTTGCCGCTGTCCAGGATTTTCAGAAACTCGTCGCGGACGGCGGCAAAATGCTCTTCATGGCTGGTCCTTAACGCCGCCGGAATGTCTATGCGGAACCGGACGCCGTCTTTAACCACGGACAGTCCTTGATAATTCAGCGCGGCGACAGCGCGTTTCAAGACCGTCTCAAACTGGTCGACATTGCCGTGCGGCTGGATGAACAGTTCCGGTTTATTGCCGGTCTGCGGCCCCTGATCAATAATCAGATCGGAAAGCGTGCCTTTCATGACCGACTTATGGGTGTCGCCGCCGCCTTCCGGCGCCTGCAGCGCCCAGATGACGGAAAGTTTAACCGGTATGCCTTTGATTTTATAACAGAATTCGCCGTTGCTGAACAGTTTCAGCGTATCGCCGCGGACATTCGCCGCGAGGCTTTCCGGGAATTTCTCCAGTTTGGTGACCAGCGAGTATTTATCCAGCGGAACATCAGTGCTCCAGCGGCGGGCTTCGCAAAGTTCAACGTCTTTCGCGTAATCAACGCTTGCTTCGCCGAAAAGCATCCATTGGATAAGATCGACAAGGTGAGTGGTCACATCCACAATGCCATCGCCCTGAACATTCACGTCGAAGTACCAGCCTGGACGGACTAGCGGCGTGCCGTTAACAGTTTTGTAAAGGTGATGAACGCTTTCCTTAGTGATTGCCGGCGAATCTTTTTCAATCCTGAATCCGCCGAACAGCTCTTTGTTTTTCACCAGGTCGCGCTGAAGCAGAGAGGTGATTTCATGCCGTTCGGTCATGATGTCCATCAGGATCGGATTGCCGGACAGCGCTTCATTGAGAATTTTGACGCCGTCGCGGTTGATAGTCAGCGGTTTATCGCTGAGTACGCTGTATCCGGCGTCATGCAGGCCTTTGATATAATGAATTTTAAGATCATTCCTGCCGGCGAGAATGGCAATGTCGCCTTTCTTCTCAGTAACCGCTTTCTCCATGAAATCCGGCGCGGCGTAAACATGGAAATTCCAGGATGTCGGATTGGCGGCGCGGTTGTTGAACGACTGGACCAGTTTCATATAGTTGTCCAGATCAACGCCGGGATTGGAGTAAATGTAAACGTCTTTGCTGATTTCAGGATGCATTTCCCGCAGGACCAGTCCGGCATGAAAATGTCCGGGATTGACAATAACCAGAGTGTGCATATTTTATTCCTTCATATTTGAAAAATTTATGATTTGTAAGCCGGAGCCGGGAGCGTCCGCTGAATCTGGTCCAGGCAGTAGCCGAAGCCGGGGCCTTTCAGGGTCGAAATATCAACGACTCCGTGACGGCGCTTATACAGTCCGGGATGCGCTTTTTCTTCGGGGAGCGAGGCGTCCGGATAGAACTGCATGGCGTTGCATTCCACGCCCATGATGGTACCGGCGTGAGCCGCCAGCAGAACATGCGGTGCGATGGCCAGCATCGGGTTGGTCAAATCCTGAACCATCAGGGTCATGCCGTGAGCTTTGGCCCAGCACATGCTGAGCAGCGCTCCGGTCTGGGTTTTGCAGGTCTTCAACGCGACGCCGGTCCAGCCGAGCGAACGACCGAGTTTAACCAGATGCCAGTCATGGGCGCTTTCATCCATGAACAGCGGTTTGCGGGCGGAAACACTATGCACGTCGATCTGGTTTTCCTCAAGGTCATACGGGAACGGTTGTTCAACATAGAGAATTTTGCCGTAAATCTGCGGCTCCTCCCCGACCAGCCGGTCGAGGATCTCATTGACGTAGGCGGGGTTGGTCACCATGCAGTTGAAGTCGGTGGTCAGCCAGTCAACGTCATGTTTAATGGCGATTCTGCCGATATCCACCAGCCGCTGGTAATCCCAGGCCTGGTCATTGCCGCGCAGTTTGACTTTCAGGCAGTTCAGCCCGTCCACCATGATCCAGTCGTCCAGCAATACCGGATAGCCGTCCTTCGGGTCATTATCGGACAGTTCGGAAACCGCAATGAAATCCTTGCCGCCGACCAGATGCCAGACCGGCATTTTCGACGGCACATTTTTGACGAAGAAGTCGCAGGGATACAGGCCTTTGAAAGAGACCGCCGCGCCTTCAGCCGGAGTAAGATAATGGCTCAGGTCATGCGACATGTATTCGCCGTTGTAAGTTTCGTAAACCGGCTTGCCGAGCAGATTGCCGTAGGCGTCATGGAGCGCAATGTCGAACAGCGAACAGCAGACCAGCGCGCCGAGATGCGGCATCGGCGCTTCCAGGGTGCGGTTGAAGTCTTCCAGCAGCCCCGGCAGTTGTTTCTCAATAAAGGCGTGGCCGACTTCCATCGGATGCCCGGAAACGTCAAATCCGGCCCAGGCCGCCGCCAGTTTCACGCAGAAGTCCATCATGGCTTTCTCGCGGTATTCAAAAGACAGAGCGCTCGGCCATACCCAGCCGATGCTCAGCGGAGTTTCCCCCCAGCCGGAAGCCGTCCTGCCGCTGCCGTCCCTGACGACCAGTTTCGCTCTGCCGCAAGTGACGGAATTCAAGGTTTCAGCGCCGAATTTCAGCGGAACCCGCATCATTGCGTGAAGAAAATACAGTTCCGCCGAAACAGGCCGGATATCAGTTGTTTTAGCCATTGAAAAATCCTTTTCTGGAATATTAATCTTAATGAAAATCCTTAAAATATATATCCGGAAGATGCGGAAAACAAGGAGGTTTAATCGAGTTGTCAACATTAAAATATTTACGCCGGTCTTTGCCCGCAACCCTCCTGCGGCGGACAAGCCCAAAAGACAGGGGAGGAGTCAGCGGTTGACTGCGGGATGCCTTTGTGGTTAAGTTTCAAAAGAGCGTCTGACTGCGGTCCCCGCAGTTTTATCAAATAAGAAACGAAAGATAAAAGACAAAAGTAAAAAGATAA
>JBAWXM010000523.1:0-2983 GCA_037144075.1 Lentisphaerota bacterium
TGAATGATTATTGCTCAATTTCCATAGATAGTCCGGAATCATTCTGGATATTTTTTACGATGTGGTCATACAGTGCCCAGCGTTCATCCTCTGTGAGCAGTTTGATTTTTCCGAGAATGCGTTTTCCCGCGCTGTCAAATCCGCGGCAGAGGCAGATGTCATCATTGTCCGCGCCGGCAGCATCCAGCAGAGACTCATCGAGCACGGCGACGGAAACGCCGAATGCCTGGGCAAACTTGACTATTTTATCCAGCTTGGGATTTTCTTTCCCGCTTTCATAATCGGATATCTGGCCCTGGGGAATTCCAGTCTTTTTTTCAAGGATCTTCTGGGTCCAGTTATTCAACTTGCGCAGTTTCCTGATTTTACCGCCAATTTCTGACATAAAAAATCCATCCCGCTTTAGTTATCCTCTTTGCAATTATTATTATACACATAAAAAGCAGAAAAGGCAATTATTTTTTTTTGATCATTTTTATATGCAAACCCATATAAAGTCAAAAAGAGAATGAAGACAGGTGAAAAGCAGAAAGATAAATGGACGCACGGGTAATATTTAAGCGGATGGCGCGGATGAAAACCGGAATCAGTGGATGACAGCGGACTGCGCCGTCTTCATAACGGTCGCCGCCGGACGCGCTAAGGAAGATTTAATCATAGGCCGTTGACTGGAAAATAAATCACCGGCTATTTCATTGCTTCAATGATCAGATTCTTTTTCCAGTTGGTTTTGGGCTTGTAGAGCAGGAACAGATTGCCGTGGGAATCGAACACCAGAATTCCTGCAGGTATTGTCATCAGATTAGTAATATCGCCTCTGGTTACCGGCAGAATCGCTTTGGGCTGGCAGGTGCCGGCCTGCTCAAATTTTGGAACATCATAAAATACTAAAGTGCTTTTTACTGTTAAATCCACCATCAGGCGTTTGCTTTTCTTGTCATAAACCAGGATATTGCCTGGATTTTTGGCCAGAGTCCGGACTTTGCCCGTGCCGGCCCAGATGATCTCTCTGCCGCTGGCAGATGCCGCGAACAGACTGCCGTTCTCATTGCACAGAACAAGATGTTCAGGAACGAAGTCAGGCGGAAGCTCCTTTTCGCCGATTGGAGTATTCTGCCCGTTCGTAAGGTTGAAAAACAATACTCTGCCTTTGCCTGTCGCAACCAGAGTGATGCCGTCATCCGCCGCCGCCAGCAGCCCGCCTTTGTACGGCGTTTCCATGGCAATCGGGTCCTGGGCTAGATTCTGCAGATCGAAGCAGTAGATTTTTGTTGATTCGGCAGTTTTTATCATGAGCCGGTTGTCCGGCATTGCCGCCAGACCGGTTACTTTGCTCCTGAATGACATCGTTTCGGAACCTTTTACCCCGGTTTTCAGATTAAGCGTAAAAGCTTTAATTTCCTGCCTGAAGGATAACTGCGGTTCCTGGATGCAGACTGCGGAATCAGTATCCGGCAGTAAAATGAACCGGGAAATTCTGGTTTCAGGAATCTCGATGATTCTGATGCATTTATTATTATATGTGTTAATCAGCGCCAGTCTGCTGCTGAACGGACCGTCAGCTGCGCCCGCAACTTCGGCGATGGCCAGAACGCTGCCGTCCGGGCTGAATTTTGAATCCGGCAGGCGCGGGCCGCCGGAACCTTCAAAATACCATTTAGGCTTCCATTCCAAAATTTTGCCTTTGTCCGCAATCCGCGCCGCAAAACTGTCGGGCGGGGTATTCTCCAGCAGATTTGCTACAGCGCTGCTCTCGACGATGACATTGTCTCCGGGATCTTCCACTTTTGGACGGTCTTTGTCAATGTCAGCATTTCTGATTTTAAGCCCTTTGTACTCTAAATCTTTTGGCTGTTTACTGTCCGCTGCACAGACAAATCCTGCCGCCAGCAGAGCAATGGTCGCGCAGACAAGCATTTTAAACCTGAAAAAAACAGTCGAGTCAGCGTACCGCGGATGTGCTGTGATTTTGAGCGCCGCCGGGGTAACCACCGCAAGCTCAAAATCACAGTGCAGGCATGGTGCAATGGCCGCCCCCGGGGCTTGTACGCCCCCGGTGGATTGAATATTGGATTTCCGGTGATTCATCGTTATTAACTTTTTGTTAAATTACTCTTTGCCATAAGGCTGTTATTTTAAACAGCATAAAACTAAAGTCAAGGTTCAGCTGTTTTTTCAGGTTAAGCATAATTTCGGATTTCCGGCGGTTATTTATTGACCTAGGCGTCTCCGCCTTTATCCTTGTCCTGACCGGCTGGCGGATTATAGAATAATATGATTTCAACCAGGCTCCACAGAAAGACAAGTATTCCGGTGCCAACCGCGATCAGCAGCGGCACGATATTGATATGGAGTTCAACTGGAAGATCGCTCGTATAATACTGAAAAAGCGGCAGCAGGAGTTCCATAAAACCCCAGGCAAAGGCGATCATGAATATCAGCAGTTCAAGTATGCCGCGGATATACCATTTCAACGCAATCTGTCCAATTCCCGGAGCAAGCAAGTTCAGGCCAAGATAAAAGACTCTGCTTCTGTAGTTCATAGAAAACTCCTGTTGCTTATGGTTTGATGTTGTTACTGTTATGCTCTGCACAGCTGAAAACTTAACATAGATTGCGAAGATTTTGAGAATTGGTTCATATTCTGAGAGGCTGCCGATACCGGGGGGCATCGAAGGCCTCAAAGAGTGCGAATCCAAACTTGTAAAGATCGCAATCCCGCAAGCGCGGGACGATTGTCTTGCGGCCGTCTTTTTCCGTTCCCTCTTCCTCTTTATGCAACATTCATATCGCCTGTGAGTCGGAGCGAAAAAATCCAATCCACAATCCTGCTCGTCTATTTTTAAAATTTCAGCCGTGCAGAGTATAAATCTAGCGCAATTCAACGGTAATGCAAAATATCGTTCATACCGAAACCGGTATTTTGATGACGTTTTTTCAGTTTTAGCTTGAAAAAGCAGTCTTTTTGTGCCAAATTGTCTCT
>JBAWXM010000524.1:0-2974 GCA_037144075.1 Lentisphaerota bacterium
GCAGGACAAGCGGCCATTGCCCAGCCTGTGTCGTGACAGCTTTGCCGTTGACCCATACTTTAACGTCCTTCACTTGACGTGCCAGGATTTCAACCGCAAGTTTCTTAAGGGGAACCTTCACCAGCGGGATATCCAGCTTTTTTGCTTTCTCCGAAAATAGATCCGTCAGGTTCCGCCAGGTTGTCAGCATGATTGCCATATCGTTCGGGTTGGGCTCCGCGAGTGATTGCAAAGCCGTCAGTTGCGCCAGGACTTCCTTGACGGCCTTAGCCTCCGCCGCCAACGCGGGATCATCCAGCGCCGCCATCAGTTCAGCCTGTCCGGCAGCTTGGGTTTTAGCGGCGCATTGGTCTTTGAGATACTGGTAGAACGGTTCGTTCAATTTCGTTTCGTCTTTTTTGACCTGTTGCGCTACCGCGGGTTCTGTGCTGAAGACAAAACGTCCAAATCGTTCCAGATTATTAAAGCCATTTTGCACCGGTGCCCAACTGGTAGCGCTTTCAACGGCTGGTCCGGTCGTAGTATCGCGGGCAATATTGACCGGCCACTTCTCCCCGTTTTTCGGCGTTTTTCCGAGAACAGCGAAGGGAATGCGGATTTCCAAAAGCCAGCCTTTTTCCCATTTCCCGGATTTTACTTCCCAATTCCACGGCTTAGCCGTTTTATTGTCCGGGCCAATCGCATTCCAACGTGCGCCCGCGCTGTTGGCGATCAATTGAAAATATGAGGTGTCTGCCGGCTGAAAAAACATTTCCATTGCGTCATCCGACCACAGCGCATCGCCATCAGTATTAGAGATTTTCATCATTCCAGTCAGAGGTTCAAAACACTTGACTTGAAGATAAAGGCTATCGTCGGTCCATCCGGCACGAAAGAACGTCCTTTTTTCTGTGGCATAATCCTTGCCGCCAAGAATAAAAAAGGCGCTGGACTCAGGAAGTGTCTGCCAACCGGTATCGTCCGCCTTGCCATTCATGGCGGGTGGTTTTGCTAATTGATAACACGGATATTCCGGTACAACATCTCCAGCGGATAAAAATCCGCAAAGACTGAACATTGTGGCAATCATCATTAAAAATTTCATTTTAAAATTTATCCATTTCCTTAAAACATTTTTTCAAGCCTATTTTTATATCACGCCTCCATTTGGTGACGTAATTAAAATCTTAACACCTGTATCTCTCGCCCAATTCAGTTCATTTTTCCAGCCTCTTAACCACTCTTATTATGGCTCGTTACCTCGCTATGCCCATAGTTCCGTTCCGGGGTGGCGGCTAACCTTTTCCCGGGCTGGATTGTCCAGCTTGTAGATGCCAGCTTTGCTTGGCACACTTATTTCTTATGTTTCCTTATGACAAATTTGTTTCCCTGTTTTTTTGAACCTATCTACTAAACCGTAGCCTGATGGTTGACTATGGTTCGCCGTTTTGTTGCCATCTGGACGTACCTTCCCCCCCCAAAAAAAATATTTTTTTCAAACCTATTTTCTACTCACATCTCCATTGGTTGACGCAACTAAATTCCCTGACATTCTGGAGCGTATTATTCGATAATAGGCTTTGGATTGTTCGAACGCAGTAAATTCCACGGCAACGCTCTATAGGCGTAGTCCCAAGTCGTCCAAGCGCCGAAGGCTACGGCATTATATGAAAGTGAAGTCACATTACCTGTCACCATCAATACGTTAAATCTGTTATTATGAAGATATTGACTCTGGCGCAATAGATTCACGCTGTTAGCAACCTCACAGTGTCCATTGCTATCAGTCACATCGGTAGGCGACACAGATGTCTCTGTTTCCATCAGATGCGAACTTGGAAATTTTACCTGGCTAATACGCAATTGCGGATTGAAATTGTTCGCAGCGTCTCCTACAGTCAGATAACGGTTCATTCCGTATGAGAGATGGGATGATAAATTCTGTTTGCAAGCACTGATATCAGTAGGACATTCCAATACCTTTATCCTCTTTGCTGTAATTGTACTTAAAGAATATGTAATTGGCACTTTGGGAGCAATGTAAGGATAAAGAAAAACTGCCCATGACCCCATTTTCCCGAAACCACCCATATTATACCAGTTATAGTCTGGCGGGAAACACTCCTTATTATCTCCTATGTACATTGTAAAGGCGTAACTATGCTGTTTGAGATTGTTCATGCACTGGCTTTTCCTCGCCGCTTCCCTAGCTTTGCTTAGCGCCGGTAGCAGCATTGAGGCCAAAATTGCAATGATAGCGATCACAATGAGGAGTTCGATGAGTGTAAATTTCGACTTTTGATTTTTCATGATACATCCTTTTCTATAAATTAGGTTGTTATTAAAGCTAACCGTTCAGTTTCATGCATCGTTGATACGCGTTCGATAATCCGTGCGTCAAATATCTGCCGTCCCGGCCTGAATTCGTCTTCCAGCAACCGCCGCGCAGCAACCCGGCCAATCTCGTCATATGGAAAATCTAGGGAGGAAAGAGCAGGAAACGCCTGCTGGTTATAGTTGATTTCGTCATTTGCCATGATTTTTACGCTTTCCGGCAGGCCAAGACAGTAATTCAATGAGCGTTGCGTCCGCAGTCTGAAAACCAGAATCGGGTTCAGTAGCAATGCGTCAAAATGATTCTTCTTATAAAAATCGGCAATGACTTCACCAATGTTTTTACTATTGATATTCAAAGTATCTATCCAGGCGGCATACTGGAGACCGCACTTGGCCAGTCCGGACTTATAGCCATACAGCACCGGATGCTCTTTTTCTTCTTCAAGGTGGCTTTCTGCCAAAGCAATCCGGCGGCAGCCGCGTTCCGCCAGTAATTTTACCGCCGACTCCATCGCGCTGATACTGTTCGCGCTTAAAACAAACCAATTTTTAAGGTAATCAGCATATAATTTAAAATGATCAGTCTGATTTTCGACCAAAGCCACCTTGCAGCCGCGTTCTTTAAACAGCGGAAACAGGTCCCTATACCAGTAGCTGT
>JBAWXM010000525.1:0-2956 GCA_037144075.1 Lentisphaerota bacterium
CTTAAAGAGAATTCGCGCTGATAAGGATGCCATGGATTCGGCAATTTTCCGGGTTTTCCATCAGCCTTTACGACCATTACTTCCGGATGTCCCCGGGGACTTATTATGTTTGACGAAAAGTGTATACCCAAATCCATGCCAATCATTAAAGCCTCATCAAAATATCGGGCAAGATTCTTTTTTGATTCACTGAAATTATCATTTGGAGAAATGTTAATCATCATGCCATTTAAACCATGACCTGCATAATCTCTCATTACCGCTTTATTGAGTGTTCCACCCCATATATAATGCTTGAATTTATCTTTTCCTGAATTGTTGACAACTGTCAGCTCATATTTCCCATAAACCTGCTCTTTTTCAGGGAATTTCAGTGTAACGGAAACCTCATAGCTCCCGCTTTTCCAGTGATCCGTTTCAAATGCAATTCTTTCAATAAATTCTTTGCCACTTTCTATTTTACTGATTTCAAAGCTCTTTTTGAAACTTATTCCGTTGTTTACGCCAATTTCAATCTGCCCCTTCTCCATTTTATGATCAGTGTTGTTCTCTACTTTCAAGAGAAGATTGATTTTGTCACCTCTTTCAAACACATGCCGATAGTCAGGCTCTTCTATTAATATTCCCACACCTTTTGTACCGTCGCCTTCCCGAGCAATAACTTTTGACAGAGGCATTACTTTCACGTTTGAAAAACCCACCTTCCGCTCACTTGCTCCGAGCGCTATCTTTCCATTTGCAAATGAATTATCGCTACAGGATAAAACTTTTTTGCCATTAATTGTCAGAACAATTATTCCTCCTGATATTTCTATTTCAATTCTCACTGATTTCTTCCCTGCTCCAATAACTGGCATGTCGGGAAGTTCTGAACTGGAAATGCTTTTCAGTAAAGTCTTAGTACCACTTTTGACTTTATTAATCTTCAGCACAATTAATCCGCTCTCTTTGCTTTCATATTCGAACTCATAATGATTATCAACGTCTTTCCAGTAAAAGCCCATCATTAACTTCCCGATATTGTCGTCAGCCCTCATATCAGACTGAAAAACATAGTTCTTCCAATTATCATCTCCCGCACAGGTCCAGATGCCTTTTTCCGAGTATCCGTCTGAGCCTTCGGTGTATTCTGCGCCCTTGATTTCCCAGTTGCCATCAAGAGGATGCCATTCCGAGGCTTTTTTTGTTGCAAAATCGCTTACATAAGTATTTCTATCAGATTTAAATGTTCCATTTATATTATCCTGGTCTTTAGCGAAGACTAAACCACAAAGACATAGTGTAAAAGTCCCGCACAATAAGAATAATACAATCTTTCTGTCCATTACAAATTTCATTCTTTTTCCTTCTTGAATATGTTGTTTTTAAGCATATGCCTGATTATGTAATAGACTTCCATGCTATTTTCCCCCATCAGAGGCGGATCCGCTTCGGAGGGGCATATCTGCCAACGGTTCGATTTTCCTGCCGATATCAGAGAGCCTTATTTCTCTGATATATCCTTTGAAATCATATGGGCTATCTCCGCAATATTTACCGATTAATATTGTTCTGGAATTGGGTGCCGGGAGTTTTCCACATTGAGTTTCCCCGATTTTCTCACCGTTAAGAAAGATGCTCATGGTTTTCCCGTCGGCTACTGCTGCAATATAGCTCCATTGATCAAAAGGCAGATTGACTTTGGATGATCTTACATTGTATCTTTTTTTGTCAGAGGCGGTAATGCTGAAGACTATTTTATTTTCGCTTAAGTCTTTTGTTATTATCAGGTTCCAACCCCCGTTTGGATCTGAATCGTAACCTTTGCCAATGAGATCAATTCTGTCGAAAGGCTTTTCAATTTTTGACATCGGTTTAAGAATGCATTCTATGGTAAATCCTTCTTTTTTTGTCAGATTGAAAGATTCACTGTTTTTGGTGAGCAGGAAATCATCCTCACCGTCAAAACACAACAAAAATTCCCCTCTATATTCCTGCCACGTTGGATCAGCTTCATCTTCTAAATCACTTGCACCAAGCAAGGCATCATTCTTATTGACGCTACAGTCTTTGACTATTTGTCCTATGCCTTCATTCATTTTCCATAAGGCAATCGTATTCTTGTCCGATTCAAATATACCGTTGATCTTGTTTTTGCCTTGGGCAAACACAAAACCATGAAAAAAGAGGCCGCATAATAAAAATAATACAATCTTTCTATTCATTACAAATCTCCTTAATAAATATATAACTAGGGTTACCTCTTCCTTAATTGATTTCTACCTTATCCCAGCTTATGGATCATACCGTTGTCCGTTCCAGCACCATGAGTATGGCTCTTTGTTCGCAGGTTGAAAAGGTAATTTTACCCATCCAGCATGCCCGTCAAGAAAAGCAATATTTACCCCTTTGGCATGCCTTGGTTCGCACTCCATAAGACCTCCAGAAGACCATGGGGTTGTTCCATTAGGACTAACAATCAAGGAGTTGGCAGTATCCATTATCCCCCTCAGTTCAGATGGCCTGACTATTTGGCTTATTTTATAAGGCGGTGTTTTTATGGTGGTGGTAGAAGTATAAAAGAATACTCTGGTATTAGCACCGTAACTGGTACTCCACCCCGAAGAAACAAATGGTGTCGTATCTGATGGACATGTAAAAATATTATTTCCATACAAATAACTATTGCTAGTAGTTCTCAAATTTATTACCGGGGCAATCTGCTTCATATAACTGCCGTAATTTGTTGTCCCTGTTGAACTTGAGCAGGGGAGAAACCCATTTTGTGAATCAGCATAATTAATAACTCCTGTCCCGATTTGCTTGAGTCGTCCTAAGCAATCTATGGAATGTGCCTTTTCCCTCGCTTTATTCAGTGCAGGAAGCAGCATTGAGGCCAAAATTGCGATGATGGCGATCACGATGAGGAGTTCGATTAAAGTAAAACCTCTAAGCATCAACGAGTTGCGACTTATCG
>JBAWXM010000526.1:0-2954 GCA_037144075.1 Lentisphaerota bacterium
ATCAAGTTTATTTCCTGACAGTTTCCATGTTGAATACTGGTTCAATGCAGCAGAAAATCCATCAGGGAAATGACTTCAATCCCGGCAATGCCGTCTCCATGAACCGGCATCATGGAAATGATTGTTTTGGGGTAGTTATCCTGAATTGCCAGCAGCGAACGGGTTTCACGTTCTAAAGCGCCCGGCGCGTCCAGGGAGTGCGTAACCTGATAATAATGCGGCTTCGCCGCTTTTTCTGCAATAAAATCGACCTCGAATTTGTCAAATTCTCCGGTATAAACCCGGTCATGGCGTCGGCGTAATTCCATATAAACCAAATTTTCAATCAGTTTTGCAATGTCGTCCGAGCGGAATCCGATCTGTGAGTTACGCAGGCCGAGGTCAGTTGCGTAAAATTTGCTGTTTATTTCAAGCAGTTTCTTCCCGCGAATATCGTAACGGGGCGTTTTATAAAACAACTGCGCCTCCTCCAATGCACTCAGATAATTGATGACCGACTGCACATTGGCGGAGATGCGCTGATTTTTCAAATATCCGCTGATGCTATTGGCAGTTAACGGATTGGCGATATTGTCGTAAGTGAACCGGCAGATATCCTCCAGAAGCGAAGTATTGCGTATGCTTTTACGCTTGACGATGTCTTTCAAAACAATCGAATCATGAATACTGCGCAGGAACGGCAGCGCGTTTTCAACGTTCACCCCGTCAAGCATCCGCAAGCCGGGTAATCCGCCCAGGCGCAGATATTGCTAAAAAAGGACATCTTCAGAAGCAAATTCCGGATAAAACTTTTGAAATTCTTTGAGCGACAAAGGATAAACCGGAAATTCAATAAATCTTCCGGTCAGTTTCGAGGACAATTCTCCGGAAAACATCGTTGAATTGGAGCCGGTGATCGTGACGTCATACCGTTCCGGTTTGCCCGACCACGAGGCAACCGCGCGCTCCCACTCCGCGACATCCTGAATTTCATCAACAAAAACATATATTTTACCTTTGGCATGTGCGCTTTTTCCAGCGACATATTCGTTCAAAGCCTGATAATCGCGGACAAAGTCGAACTCCAGGCTTTCAATATCCACATAAATAATGTTCCGCTCAGAAATGCCCTGCCGCCGCAATTGCTCCATGATCTGCCGGACAAAGACACTTTTCCCGACTCGCCGGAGCCCCGTAATCGCTTTGACAACCCCTTTGCCAATAAAAGGTTGAATTTTTTCAAGATAATATTCTCTGTTGACCATATTGCACCTCCTGTTCTATCACGATAGAGAATATAGGCCAATATCATACATATTTCAATCGTAATTGAAATTATAACAAAAAACAAAGTATTTATACATCATGATTTAAATCAAATGAAACAGTAATCTGCTGCTTTTTTCGAAATCTGCAAGTATTTTGCATAAAATAAAAGCCGGTCAGACTGCCGCGCTTGCTTTTTTTTACGTTACTTCGCGGTCAAACATTGCCTATTCGCTTACTGTTTGGCTGATTTCAATGTTTCTCTGAACTGTTTAATTTCGACGATATCTTCTGCCGAGCATGTTTCATCCATTTCACCAAGATGCAGTCGGCTGATTCCTGCGGTGCGTCTGAAGCCCAATCGTAAAATTCATTGCCGCTCTTTTCATATTTCCATAGCCCCTTGAGTCAGAATAATTGGAAAACGAACTGAATTTGAGTTAGAATTTCATTCTGAATTCTGGATTCTGTCTTCTGAATTCCCGCAAAACACGAGTTTTGCAATTGGCTCTTATGGAATAAATTACCCGTGAACAAAATTGTATTCTCTGCACTGCTGAGATTTTAAGTATAGACGAGCCGGATTGTTGCAAAAAAACACTTTTACAATTTTAATTGTTTTTCTCCGTAAAACGGGTAATTTATACAGAAATCATTTAATGCTGTTTATGGAATGAGAATAATTTCAACTAATTAATATAGGAGACCTTTATGCCTTATACTGCATTTTATAGTAAATTCCCGGATATCGCAGAACAAGAAACGCGATCATTAATAATACGTGGCGATCCTGAATTACCTGATGACATTTACACTCTTATGGAATTATATTGCGATGAAGAAAACTGTGATTGCCGTCGTGTATTTTTTAATGTTTGTTCGGAAAATACTAAAAAAATATTAGCAGTTGTTACATATGGCTGGGAAAAGCGGCAATACTACATTGACTGGATGAGTGATGACGACCCCGATATTATAGACTGCTTAGTCGGCGTCAACTTGAATTTAGACAGTTTTCAATCCAGTTTTGCACAAGCTCTACTGGCAAAGATAGATTTTGTTTTAAAAAATGATATCGCTTATGTTGAAAGATTAAAAAGACACTATAAGATTTTCAGAATGGCAATCGATAACCCGGAAAAAGCAGCGCCATTCGTTTCTCAAGTTAAAATCGGCAGAAATGATCCTTGTCCTTGTGGAAGTGGAAGAAAATACAAAAAATGCTGTATCAATTGAAAATTCCCGGCGGAGGCGCAAATATGAATGAAAATGATGACATATCCGGAATCTACAATGATGACGGGACGAAAATTAATCCGGCATTAATTTCCAAGCCAAGCCTTTGTGTAACGTGTAAAAAAGATGATTTGAATGGCGAAGAAGAAATACTGTGCTTGCTGACAAGGAATGACCAGGCCGGAGAAAAGAATTTCAAATGCTGTGCTTATGAATCAAAATATGCAAAATGAGTCAATTGCAAAACTCGCGTTTGGCAGGAATCCAGAATCCAGAATCCAGAATCCAGAATCCAGAATCCAGAATCCAGAATCCAGAATGAAATTCCAACTCAAATCCTGATTTATGTACTGCTGGACGTTAGTCTAGTCCAGCCCTGCGGGAAATCCTGTCTCCTGCCTGACTCCTTTGGCAATTATCTATACTCTGCGCGGTTGAAAATTCAACTATAGATGAATAGGATTGTGGATTGG
>JBAWXM010000527.1:0-2947 GCA_037144075.1 Lentisphaerota bacterium
TTCCGTTCCGACCTGTTGGTTAGACTTTGGTCGTGCTGGATTATCCAGCTTGCCTATATTAGCTGTACTTGGCGCACCCTGAATTCTGACTACTTTATTAGAGTCTCTCTACCAGTTCGGAAAGGCAGGGCAGACGCAGCGGCGATTTGCTTTTCTGCAGATTGCGGATGCCTTCTTTCAGCAGTTCCAGGCCGCGCGGAATAAAATCCAGATATTGCTTTTTGCCCTGATTCAAGCCGAGAAAGCCATATGCGCCGAGGGCTTGCATATTGCGCTGCAATCCGGCGGCAATGAGGCAGTCTTCCAGATCAATTGCGGAATATGCCGCGTCAATTTCTTTCAGCCGCGAGCAGTAATAATCCGTCAGATGATGGCGGCGTTTGCGGTCGAAATGAATATAGCAGTCGTTGACCAGCGACATGATGTCGTAACCCAGCGGCCCGATTCTGGAACCCTGGAAATCCACAAAGCGGATGCGTCCTTCATGCACCATGATGTTCTGCGACTGGAAGTCGCGGTGCATATAGATTTTCGGCTGTTTCTCCACATGCGCCGCCAGCTGGTCGAATTCCGGGTTCAGCGCATTGCATTCATCCATGGAAATATGGCAGCATCCTTCCAGGTACTGCTGGCTGAAATACCGGGTCTCCCAACGCAGATAACTGCGGTCGAAGGTGCGCAGGATCGGCGCGTCGCCGCGTTTAAACAGCGCCGCGCCGCGCAACTGGAAATCCAGCAGAGCGTCAATGATGTTTTCATACAGTTCATCAATCTCCTCCGGCGTTTTTAAATACTGCAAACGGCGGAAAACCGTTTCGTTGCCCAGGTCCTCCATCAGCACGGAAAACTCCTCCGGTTCGAAGGCGTAGATCTCCGGGGTCGGGAAGTTGAATCTGCTTAGAAATTTGCCGATATAGATAAAACGGTCGAAATCCTGGTCCATGCCGTCGGACAGCATCAGCACCCGTGGTTTATGGTGACTGATGATGCGGTAAAAACCGCGCAGCGAACCCTGTTCGCGCAGCGAAGTCAGCCGGATGCGGTTGAAATCTTCCCCGGCCAGAATTTGCAGGCGTTTAAGGTCATGGATATTGCGGTGAATGCCCGTTTGCGGAGTAATGATTTCATTGCAGCGGAAATCGCCTGCGGGAACTTCCGCGCCGTCAAACAGGATGCAGTTCATAACCATCGCATGGTCATGAATGCGGACTTTGCGGCCTGCCGCTATGAAGCCGGACAATTCCGCCGATGCAGAAACTTCCGCTTCCTTATCTATGTACTGGCGGTGAAGCGATTGAAAATAAGGCAGTTTGACCCGGTTGAATTCCAGAATATCTTTATGCGCGGCAAAATACTGCTCCAGAGTGCCGAGATCGTTCCAGTAAATGCCTTTCTCAATATAGGCGCCGACAGCATCCGGTTCGGCTTTCATCATTTCCAGAATCCCTCGAATGATCGAGCAGTTGACGGCGGTTGACGGCAGGTATTTGAAGATGTCGCGGGACAATACCATCACGCCGGAATAGGTCATCAGCCGGCTGCCTTCCGGATTTCTGCCCAGCGAGGATAAAATGTCGTGAATGCCGCCGTCCTGCGTGACGCGGACGCGGTTTTCCGGGCCATCCACCAGCGCCATGGTGATTTTACGGCCGGATTTGAAATGATGGTCTATCAGCGCGGAAAGATTCATGTCGGTCAGAATATCAGAATTATGAATAATGAAAAATTCATTTTGTGAAAGCATTCTGCGGGCGTTGACCGGACCGCCGCCGGTGCCCAGGATTTCCGGTTCGTGAAATATTTCCGTCACCTCTTTAAAGCGCGAGCGGTTGATAAAGTCATTGACCATTTCCGGCAGATAATGGGTATTTACCGCGAAGCCGGCAATCCCGGCATCCAGCAGATTCGACATGACGATTTCCAGCATCGGCCGGTTACAGACAGGAATCAGCGGTTTCGGTATGATATCAGTCAGCGGACGGAGCCTGGTGCCCAGACCGGCGGCCAGCACCATTGCATTCAGTTTGTATTGTGTCGTTTTCATAAAACATTCCTGGAATTATTGCTTTGAGAAAGCATTCGCGTAAAATAACCCGGCTGGATTCAAATGCAATCATGTCTTAAACGAAGGGCATTATTTCTTGTAATTCCGCATACGGAAACTGCCCGGGATTATCCGGTTGTGCTTTTTGAAAATACGGCAGAAATAATTAACCTCCTCATAGCCGCACATGAGCCCGATTTCTTTTATTGAAAGATAAGGCTCGGCCAGCAGTTTTCTGGCATAACTCATTCTCAGATTTTGAAGATATTTCAGCGGGCCGCAGCCGAAATGGTGCCGGAACAGTGCATTAAGATGGCTCTGGCTGATATTACATGAAGAGGCAAGGTGCTGAACTGTTCTTGCTTTAGCGATATCTGATTCAATAAGCCTTACTGCACTTATCAGCGCCGGGTGCATCTTCAGCTGAGAAACCGAATTATTTTCAATATGCTTCAGCCGGTCTATCAGCGCGGCGAGGAGACTGTCGGCCTGAATTGCGATATTCTCCGACGATTTATGCAAGTCAAGAATGTCAGATATCCAGCGGCTTATCCAGCGGTCGCCTGCGACAGATAATATGCGCGCTTTGGCTGTAAAAAACTTATCCGGTGATTTAAAAAGCACAAAATCGGTTATGACATGACCCTTATTGATCTGATTGTGCCGGGTGTCCGGCGGCAGCATGAACAGAGAGTCAGCTCCGCCTTCCAGCCGTTCGCCGTTCGTGGCTATGCCGCATTCGCCTTGTACCACCAGCACCAGCTCGATGCATTCGTGTTGATGCATGGCAACGTTCGCCGAGCCGGAAAACCGCCCGGCGGCTATAAATTTTGCCACGCCTGAATTTTTTATCTGCATAAAAATCTAAACGTCCTATTTAATAGTGATATTGTCTATATACAT
>JBAWXM010000528.1:0-2937 GCA_037144075.1 Lentisphaerota bacterium
AAGTATTGCGTTCCGGACATGGTCCACATTTCTGAAGATATGGCTTATAAAGGATATTCCATGCTGTCTCCATCGATGTGCCGTGAATTCCTGCTGCCGGTATGGCATAAATGGGGTGAGATCATCCGCGCGAATAATATTCCCTTGTATGCGGTGGATTCAGACGGTTTTATCGGTGAGCTGATCCCGTTATGGATTGAAGCCGGGGTCAATGCCTGCGACCCGGTTGAAGTCGCCGCGGGAAATGATATCGTGGAATTCAGAAAACGTTTCGGACGGAATATGGCATATCGCGGCGGGGTGGATAAACGCGCAATTGCCAAAGGCGGACAGGCAATTGAAAATGAGATCAGGCGTATTGAACCGGTAATTAGAGACGGCGGATTCATCCCAGGATGTGATCACGGCGTTCCGCATGATGTTTCCTGGCCGGATTATGTCAATTATGTCAGGCAGCTATCAAAAGTCACCGGCTGGCTGTAAAAATTAAGTTTTTGATCTTCTGCCGCGCAGGGAAACGTCAGGCTGGTTGCAGGATTTTCATCTCCTGGCTGAAGCAGACGCCTTGCAGCTGGGTGATGCTGTGCAGTATCTCACAATTCTTTGGGCATAATGTCAAATCGGTGAGGAAAGTCGGAATGATGCAGCATTTGATGCCGGCGTGAACGGCGGCAACGGCCCCGCGCGGTGAATCTTCCACCGCGATGCATTCTCCGGCGGCCAAGTTCAATTTATTCAGCGCGTTCAAATACAATTGCGGGGATGGCTTGGTTTCATCGCCCGCTTCCCGGGTGATGACTGTTTCAAAGAAATTCAACAGGCCGGTAGATTCATGGATGCGTTCGAAGCGTTCCCGCGGTGCACTGGTAACAATTGCCAGGCGGAAGTTGGATGCGAGGATAGCGAGGGTTTCGCGTACGTGGGGCATGACCTGAACGCCGAGAGCGACGTCTGCCCAGAATACGCCGTCGCGGCGCTCAAGAACTTTATCAATGAGGTTCGGCGTCATACCCATTCTTTCGGCGATTTTACGGGACGTTTTTGCTCTGCCGAGATAGCCGTTAGCCCAGATTTCCGCAGTCAGGGTTACCCCGGCGGCGGAGAACGCCACCCTGGTCGCTTCATAATACATTTTTTCCGTATCAACTAAAACGCCGTCACTATCGAAAAGAATTGCCCGAATCATAAAGTCTGTATCCTGCAGTTGAAAAATGCAACTGATAAATGTTAAAAAACAAATCCTTAAAGCGACTTGAAATATATATCAGAAAGTTGACAATTCAATTAATTTTAAACCTGAAAATCTCCGTCCGGATATTGCGTTTTCCGGGTTAAATGTTATTAAAAATTATGGCAGACGACGCCATCGCGCAACTTTGGCTCAAACCATGTGGATTTGGGCGGCATGATTGCATTGGCGTCGGCAATGTTCATCAACTGGTTGAGCGTGGTTGGGAACATCGAAAATGCCACGGCGTATTTGCCGCTGTTGACCAGTTTCTCCAGTTCGGCCGTGCCGCGAATGCCGCCGATGAAATCAATTCCCTTGCTGGTGCGCGGATCGTCAATTCCGAGCAGTGGTGCAAGGATATTGTCCTGCAGGATGCTGACATCCAGGCATTCAATCACGCCGAGTTCTCTGACATTGAACTTCGGAGTGACCAGAGACCATTTGCCGCCGATATACATGCAGAATTCGCCGGGCCTGGACGGTTGCGGACTGGCTGTGGCCTTAATTTTAAACTTGACGGCTAGGGCATCCAGGAATTGTGTTTCAGTCATGCCGTTAAGGGTTTTTACCGCACGGTTGTAGGGCATAATCTTGAGCTGCGACGCAGGGAAAGTCACCGCCAGAAAGTAGTTGTAATCCTCTTTGCCGGTATGGCGCGGGTTTTTCGGAGCGCACTCGGCTGCGGTTCTGGCTGCTGCCGCGCTGCGGTGATGGCCGTCGGCGATATAGAGGAAAGGCACATGGGCAAAGAGGTCGGACAGAATGCGGCTGTTGCTTTCGTCAACGCGCCAGAGGGTATGGACAATGCCGTCCGGAGCGGTGAAGTCGAACAACGGCGGTGCGGCGATAAGTTTTTCGACCAGATGGTCAATGAACGGTGAATCGCGATAGGTCAGGAAGGCTGGTCCGGTGTGCGAATGGAGCGTCATGACGTGGCGGGTGCGGTCGTCTTCCTTGTCTTTGCGCGTCTTTTCATGTTTCTTGATGATGTTTTTATTGTACTCGTCAGCGGAAACCGCACCGACGATACCGGTCTGGATGTGATCGCCCATTTTCAGCCGGTAAATGTAGAGATGTTCGTCCTGATCGAGCACTAGCGGGGCCTGTTCGCAGAGGCGTTTGAAATTGGCTAGGGCTTTGGCGTAGACTCTATCGTCATAGAGGTCAATGCCTGGTTCCAGTTCAATTTCCGGTTTTGAAATGCGTAGGAAGCTCAACGGATTGCCTTCCGCGAGTTTCGCCGCTTCTTCTGAATTTACCACATCGTAAGGAACTGCCGCCACTTTCGCCGCTTTTTCCGGTGTCGGCAGCAAGCCATGAAAAGGAAGTACTTTAGCCATTTTTATAAATCTCCAATTGTTAAAAATTTAAAATCCAGAAGTCAGGGGGAACCGTTAACCACAGAGGCACAAAGGCACAAAGAATAGAAAGCTGAAAAATGCATAGAATTCAGCAATAAGATTACTAATTCTGCCACAGTCATATGCTGACTTCCGGTTTTCCGCTGCGCTATATGGTAAAAATTTTTATCTTTACTGCCTCCAGTTTTATCTGTGTCTTTGTGTCTCTGTGGTTAAAAAATTGTTTTAGCGCAATTTCCGCCTGACGGCGGGGCCGATATAATTTTCCTCCAGAGTGTCGGTCTGGTTTTTCCATACGGCCAGTCGCATGATTTGTGAATGAATGCATTCAATGCCGCCGAGTTC
>JBAWXM010000529.1:0-2937 GCA_037144075.1 Lentisphaerota bacterium
CTGCCAGGCAGTTTAGCTATTCATTCAGCTTCTCTAATTATCTATATGCCTCAATCGGCAGTATTTTGCTCTGATAGCGTTGTGGACAAGGTTGATTGGATGGTTTCATGCATTCCGCGATACTGCGCTTTGACTTGAATGAGCCGTCCTGCTGCAAGCTTAACTCAGCTTCCATGGACAACAAGACTGAGTTATTCTTGGCAAAGAACTGCTGAATTTCCGTGGTGATGTTTTTCACTGTCGGCACCATCAGAATAAACGGAGTCTGGAGTAAAAGGTAAATCGAACTTATGGTATCGGTCAGAGTTGATGTCTTATAGGTTATATACACCTTCGTACCGGAATAGTCGCCGAGATGCCAGACGTTTTCGTGTTCCTTTCGGATCTCTGCTGAATACTTGATATTCAGTGAAACGCAAAGCGCTTGATGAAAGGCTTCCAGGCGTAGCGAGTAGATCAGAATGTCCCGGAACTTGAGTTGTAACGGAACAGCTTTGCCCTCCGGACATACAGCTACGATGTCGGACGGGGCATTCTCCATAACCTGCCGAGGATAACCATACTCACATGGAGCCGGGCAATTAAGCAGCTTGACGCGACGGCCTTCGACCCTCAGATAATGGGTATAGAAAGTGTTAAAACGATGCCAGTTCGCCAGGCGGCTATTCCACTCTTTCCAGGCCGCTTCCTGTTCCGGCAGCTCCTCAAGATAGTGCCAGAAAATTCTATCTGTCATATTTCCTCCTCTCAAAAGTATTTGCTGTGATAATTCCTCTAAAATTATCGTGGATTAAACATATTACCGCAGTGCTTGAACACTGCTTAGTTTTTTTTCACTGTCCCATCATCGGAATTGTCAATCCTTTCGGCTTTAAGGTCATGGAACAGCCGGAAGGCATCGCGCACCCCGCCGCAGAATATCCATACCGTACAGACGATGCCGAGAATCAGACTGACCCACCAGATTTTGGTCCACCAGACCCATGACCACCATGCGTCAGAAAATTTGTAAAACAGGTTGATTACAGTTACGACCACGAAGAATCCCCACCAGCCCATAGTCAACCAGAATGAACCCCAAAACAGGAAACGTTCAAACCGGGAAAACTCTTTGGATACGCCGATGATTTCACCCAATGTTCTGCGTTTAACTTTAAGCGCGTCTTTGGCTACAACCACGTCATCTTTTACTGCGTATTTACCGCAGTGCAGCATCTTGTCCATGTCAAACACGCGTTTTGGACCGAGTAGCGACACCAGAACATAGCTTAAAGAAGCTGCCATCATGGCATAAAAATATATTTCTTGACCATTCAACGGGAAGCGTGCCTTATGGACTATAACCCATTGCCAGCCTGGCCAGAGATTCAGCAGGAATGGTGCAATCTGGCTTCCCCAGTAGGTCTGAATCAGGATTCCGCCGAACGCCATCACGGTGCCGAGGATCAATGCGGTCCAGGCCGCTTCAGTAGTGCCGCGCTTCCAGTACAAACCGCCGAGAATTACCGCGCCGGCTCCTCCGAGATAAATCGCCCCGGTCAGCGCGAAAAACATATAAATGTAATCTTTCAGCGGAAACAGCATGCTGAATGTGAATCCGAACAACGCGACGCTGATAATCGATACCCGCAGCCAGAGCAGATGCCGTTTGGGTTCGAGTGGCTTATTGCGGATAGGCATCAGTACGTCCTGCACAAAAATCGTTCCCCAGGAATGCAGATAGCTGTTGTCGCAGCCGATAGCGCTAGCCACGATAACTGCGGCAAACAGGCCCATCATCCCCACCGGCAGAACATTGGCCAGAAATAGCGGCACAACCATCTGCTTCTGTATCTGCGGATCGGCAATCGCCGCGATCTGCGCCTGGATCGGAACGGCCATCTCGGCGAATTTCGGCAGATGCAGCACCGCATAGGCGGCGAGCGGGATCATTAACCCGCACAGCCCGGCTGCAATGCCGCGCCAGGAACCAATGATCCCGGCCATTTGTGCCTCGTGCGGCGTTTTGGCCGCAGCATTGAATCCTGAATTGCCCTGCCATGACCTGGCGTTGTAGATCATGCTGAATACTCCGATCAGGAAAAACCAGATATTGAAGTCATCCACCTCGCCTGCTTTAAATGGATTAATCATGGACTTGCCCTCCGGGGCAATCAGTAATCCGGTAATAATATCGTTCCACTCAAACTTGTACATCATGAAGCACAGGAGAATCGTGGTAATCAGCATCAGCAGAATACCCTGGTAAAAGTCGGCGATCATGATACTGATCTGGCCACCCGTGCAGGCAATGTACAAGGCAATTCCAAGATATGTCGCCATAACCAGCGGCAAGGTCGGCATCTCGAAGATGCCGAGACGGAAATGCTCCGGCAGCCCGAAAAAATAGATAATGGCGCGAGCAGAAATGAGTGGAAAAATTCCGTAATTGAATAATCCAGAAACCCAGCAAAGAAACCCGGCGAAATATCTGAACTGGCGGCTGTAGCGCATTTCGAAGAACTGGGCCAGCGTCAGCGCGCGGGTCTGCCGGAAGCGGTAGATGATAAAGCCGGAAATGCCGAGGATAAGTCCAATCGGCATTCCGATCATGCCCCACCATACGCTCGACAGTCCGGCGTTGTATAACGCTTCCCAACCAGCGATGAGTGAAACCGCGCCGCCTAATCCTGCGGAAACGGTCAGCATGTAACGCCCGGCTAAACGGTTCGCCGCCAGAAAGTCAGCCACGCTGCGCATATATCTTTTAGCATAAGCCGTAATTCCGATGAGTGACCCCAGCAGCAGGACGATTATCGTCCAGTCAATCCAGTGCAGATTCATTGATTAAGCATCCCTTTGCGTTGATTTTGGAACAAGTTCCGTTATTCTCATTTTCATATACTTCAGCCCTCGTTACTTTGCTTGACAATAATCGCAAATATAAATCCCTGCTTT
>JBAWXM010000530.1:0-2933 GCA_037144075.1 Lentisphaerota bacterium
ATTTTATAATTGGCTTCTGGATAGCCTGAATCTGCGGCTTTCTTGTACCACTCAAGGGCTTTAGCATAATCAGGCCGGATAACACCGTGATTACCCGTATAATACTTGTACCCGATTTCAAATTGCGCGTCTGGATAATCGGCGGCGGCTTTCTGACACCACTCCGCCGCCTTAGCTTCATCTCTTTCCACGCCACTGCCCAGTGCATACCGGACGCTTAATTCATACTGCGCTGCCGGTATTCCTGAATCTGCATCTTGACGGCACTGTTCAAAAGATTTGGAGACATCTTGCTGATGTTCGACTACCGGCGGCTCAATTTCATCCGGCACCGGCTCAGCTATCAATGTCAGTCCTGCCATGCCAGCCACAGCAAAGACAAGCACGATTACTGCCGACAACAGTGTTCTCTTGCTTCTGGAATCATCTTCAAAGTAAGTGACAAATAATTTCATGTTCTCCTCCTAATAATTACTCAAAAAATTTACTCATTATGCTAAAAAATACAACCAATCAAGTTTATTCCTATTTATGTTTATTGCATCTGCTCAGTCCCGGCATATACTTGTTTTTGCTGAAGTGATTCGCTTATTACTCATGGTATCGCCCGTAACAGCAATATTCCGCAAATCTATGCCTGCTCAGCTTCATCATCAGCAGATTCCAGCTTTCATCTTCAAATTGCTGGACATTCTCACGAAACTCGTACCCGGCGAACCCGTTCTTTATGAAACAAGCCATCGCCGGTTTATTGCAAGCAAATACTTCGAGCTTGATTTCCATCAGCCCCAGAATATTGAAAGCGTAATGCAACGCTTCGGCAACCATCGTAGAGCCCAGGCCTCTGCCGCGATCTTCGTCCTGGCCGATAAGTACGCGCCCCAGTCTGGCGCTTCCATTACCATAATCAACTCTCATCAACTCAATATGCCCGACCGCCGTTCCGTCGTCCTGACGGAAGGCGGTGAACATGAAATGTGAAGGTTTACCGCCTCTGGTCCGTTCAAGGCTTTTCAACAGCTGTGCTCTGTCCAGCGGATACTGGTATTGCTGCCGGGCCCATTGCGTCATAAACCGCGCATCCTGAATCCATCCGGTAAGCCGGGCAATATCCGTCTCTTCAAATTTTCGCAGCTTAATCATGACTGTCATTCCTTTCAAAACTACACTGATCGTCAGCTCATTGCTGAAACCTTATTTTTGCATATAGCACGAAAATCATTCCTCCATCCATATTTCACGACCGGACGCATTCTCCCCGTCAGGCAGATATTTAATCAACTTTATAAAATATTGCCTGGCGGCTTCCTTGTGGCCGTTATTTGCCAGCAGCACACAGATGTTATTCAAAATAATGCATGCCAGGTTGTCGCTTTTTAAATACTCGTCCACGTTATTGTAAAATTGCTCTGTATCTATTGAGATGCCGTCATCGTCCGTGCCTGAACTATCAACGCACCTCGCATAATCTCCGGCGTCCTCTTTCAATTGTGCATAGAGCTCTATATATAATTCCAGCGCTTCCGCCGGCTTGCCTGCGTTTTTATACAGCAATGCGCACGCTAATTTCTCCTGGAATTTCTGATGATTCATACTATCCGCATTCAGCCTCTCTGAATTTTTTACTGCAAGACTATCCATATTGTTTAAAACTGCTCCGGGCTTTAAGTTATTTTGTGGATTAATACCAGCAAAATTACAACCAGGCATATGCCAATCCCGCCGGCAGCGGCGTACATTTTTCTCTTTCTGCGCTTCAGAAAAAGCGCCATTTTCCGGTCGTTGTGCAATATTTCAGCTGAATACCACTCCACCAGCCATAAGTTCAGGCGGACGGCATAGTCATACAGTTCAACCTGCGCGTTTAGTTCACTTAAGAAGTCGTTCAGCTTCAGGTTAAAATTATTATGCTGGTGTCGGTGCTTGTCAATATCCGGATATCCAGCTTCCTGCATGAGCTTTTCTTCATAGGCGAAATGCTCGAGCGAATAGACGATCAGCTCTTCAAGCTGGGATTTTAATTTATTTTCATCAAGTTTCGAGGAGTCCAGCATTCTGAAAAGAGCAATAACCAGCTCCAGCAATTCCTGGTGATGCAGGTCGATCAATGGTATGTCTGTTTTGATTTTGTCCAGTCCATGATCGATATTACCCCGTTCATAATCAATCTCCATCCCATAGAGTATGGACTTGATGTCTTTTAATTTATTCTTATTTTCCGCGCTTAAAGTCATCTGATTTTGTCCTGTTAAAAAAATCCATCCGCATCTCGCTTTTCCTCCATCATTCTATATATAATTAATTTTTCTAATCGAACCTGCTGGAAGGCATAGTGCCTTAAATCGCGGCTTCGCCTGAAATTTCCGCCACTGCTGGGTAATCGCCGATCACCGGTATCTTCACGTCCGGATTTTTGCGCCTTGCCATATCCGTGACAGCGGAATCTTCCAGCCGCCAGCGCGATGCGCCGCAACGCAGCCGCACCCCTCTGACCTCACTTGTTCCTGTTTCGATTATCCCGTAACTCCGCATTTATCAACGCATCTTTCGTTTGCAGAAACACAATTTTAGCGGCAGTTTAGCGTAACAAAATTAGGCATATAAAATGTAACGTAACAAAATCACATAATAGAATGTACTGTATAGAATATACCGGATTGAGCAACTTTGCAATAGTTGTTATTTTCACAGAATGCAAAAAAGAATGAAACTAAATTTTGAAAGTAGACGAATGCCGACAGCGCTCGCGTCACGGGCGCTGAAAACACCGGGCAGCGCGGAATATTAATAACTCACGTCGTGTGCGAGTTTTTAAGTTAATAATTTATCGAATTGCAGAATTGAATTGCCTGCGATATAGTTGAGGGAACAGTCAACCGTATGCGCCAGCAATTTCCGTCCTGCACGAACCGTCAGATGCCATAAATCCCTTG
>JBAWXM010000531.1:0-2916 GCA_037144075.1 Lentisphaerota bacterium
CTCTTCGGGATATTTCGCGAGACTTGTCAAGTTTATTTCTTGACAGCTCCTTAAATGTGGAAATCCTTTAATTTGGTGAAATAATCCGGAATGGGATTGAAACTATGCTTAACGGCATATTATTCGGGCTCTTTGTTCCTGAATGCATCAAGTAATGATGGATGCTTGAATTATTAAAAATGGACTGTATGTTTGTTTTGAAATTTATGAGTTATGCAATACAATACAAATGTAAAATCAAGCTAAGGGGTATGTATGAGAAAGTATCTTTCTGGAATGTCGGCGCTGGTCTGTTTGTTATGGATAACCGGTTGTTCATCGGTTGAGCAGAAACCGGATAATGACGGCAAAGCTAAATGTGTTGAAAATGACAAGGCTAAACAGGAAAAAACCGCTGCTGACGCCGCTGATCTGGCGAAACGCAAAGAGCTGGCCGGAAAATTGATAGAGACTTTGAAAATCGGAGACAATTTTTCCCGTTTTTTCGATCAGATAAAAAAGATGCAGATGGATGCGCTGACCAGACAGCTTAAGGGCAAACAGCTCCAGAACGCCGAAGAAATTAACAATGCTATCATTGATTTGATGAACAAGGAACTTAGCTGGGACAGGCTGAAAGGCAAGTTTGTCAATTTATACGGCGAGGCTTTCTCCGTGGAGGAACTTGATGCGCTTATTAAATTCTACGAATCTCCAATCGGTAAAAAGCTGGTTGACAAGCAGCCGGAAATCGCGCAGAAGTCCATGGTGATAACCCAGAGCCTGCGGATCGAGATCATGCCGAAAATCCAGGCTCTGACCAAAGAAATCGTTGAAAAACAACAGAAAGCCGCGGCGCAGGCCAAGGCCCAGGCCGCAAACCAGAACGCCGCACCGGCTGCCCAGGCAACGCCGCCGCTGCCGGCCGCCGCTACGCCAGCAGCCAAAAATGTTGTTCCATTAAAGTGATGCATATTTTACGGCGGCAAGCAGTTGCCGCCGGTTTTTCCGTATCGGAGTAATCCTCCGGTTGCTGTCCGGGATTGAACAAATTCAAAAAAGTAAGACATTCTTATGGAAAGACATCTCGCGATAAAAGATATCATCGGGCGGAAACTGCCGCCTGCGCCATGGTCGGAAGGCGAGAAAATACCCTGGGATGAGCCGCGCTTCAGCCGCCGGATGCTGCAGGAGCATCTGTCCCAGGATCACGACTGGGCAAGCCGCAGATTTTCCATTATAAACCGGCATGCCAAATGGATATTTCAGTATTTGCTGAACAGCCGACCCGGCAGAATTCTGGATCTGGGCTGCGGCCCCGGTCTTTATACTTTCCGGCTGGCGGCAATCGGCTGCGAATGCAAAGGAATAGATTTTTCTCCGGCTTCAATCGAGTATGCCATCGCCCAAACCGGGACGATGGAGTTTAAAACGAATTATGTGCTGGATAATATCAAGACGGCTGAATACGGCAGTGATTTCGATCTGGTCATGCTGCTGTTCGGCGAATTTAACGTCTTTTCTCCTGAAGACGCCGCAAAAATACTTGAAAAGTCTTTTAATGCCCTGAAATCCGGCGGCATTCTGCTGATTGAGCCGTCAACGCTGGAATATGTTAAAACCGTCGGCACGAAAGGCATGTTCTGGAGCGGAGGAGTTTCCGGTTTGTTTTCTGACAGTCCGCATCTGGTGTTGAAAGAAACATTCTGGCTTGAAAAGCAGCATGTGGCGGTTGAACGCGTTTTCATCGTTGACGCCGTGACTGCCGAAGTCACCCGCTGTTCCACTTCGATTCAGGCGTACAAGCTGAGCGAACTTAAAGAAATGTTTCTGCGGGCGGGATTTACGGATATCAGGAAATACGATACGCTAGCCGATACCGGACGCGATGCGCTGCCTGGCTTTTTTGCGCTCACTGCCCGGAAGCCGTAAATACTGTAATAAATGGAGGTTCAGCTTTATGAAGACCTGTATGCGCATTAAAGATGGCAGACTTCTGCCGGACGCCGATGGCGGCGAAGTGATCATATACGAAAAACCGGCGGCGGACGAACTCGTTGAGATAGAAGCCATGCATGGAATTGACGAACACGACTTGCGTTCGGCCATTGATAAGGACGAGATTGGCCGCTTTGACTACCAGGAAAAATGTGTAACCATCATTCTGAAAGTACCTAAGAACTATTCCGCCTCAGATAATCTGCTGTTCAAAGTTCTTTCGGTGGGGCTTTTTGTTTTCAAAGACAAACTTATCATAGTAACTACAGAACGCATTTCATTGTTCGAATCCAAATTATCGGGCAGTATCAAAACTGTTTCCGATGTGCTGATCAGAATAATTCTCTCGGCGATTTCCCATTTCATCTCGCATCTCAAAGTCATCAACATGATTTCCGATGAAATCGAGGCCAAACTTAATGAATCCATGGATAACAAATACTTTCTGAACATGTTCACTCTGGAGAAGAGCCTGGTCTATTTCCTGAATGCCATCAATGACAATTCGACCGTGCTGGACAAGCTGAAAGTCAACGCCGTCAAAATCGGGTTCAGCCAGGACAATATCGAGACGCTGGATGACATTATGATTGACAACAGACAATGTCAGTCGCTGGCGAATACTTACACCAACATTCTTTCCGGGCTCATGGATGCCCGCGGCTCAGTGGTCGGCAACAATTTGAACGTTATGATGAAAAATTTGAACGCGCTTGTCATATCAATCGCGCTGCCGACGTTTTTCACCGGCGTCGGCGGGATGTCGGAGATGACGAATATGTGTCACCATATCGGCATCCAGCCGTTTTTCGGATACCTGACATTCTTTGTGTTGATGGTTATTTTCGGATCCTCCGTTTTCGTCGCCATCCGGAAATTCGATAAATTGTGGCGTTAAGGAGCTGTCAAGAAATAAACTTAACACGTCTCGCCAAATAT
>JBAWXM010000532.1:0-2908 GCA_037144075.1 Lentisphaerota bacterium
CAACCACCGCGACTTCCGGCGCTGATCTGCCGCCGGTATTGATAACTTTGAAATAACCCTTGTACCTGAAAATACCGCTATTTTCGGCCAGGCCGTTAATCTTCAATCCGGCGCCGGTATTTTCGATAGAGATATTCTTTCCGGCAATCAGCCGGTTCCGGCGCAACTGCTCTTCAATATTTTCGACTGCTCCGGTCAAATTACAACAGCTCTTTTCCATCGTTTATCTCCAGTAGTTGGAATTCCACTTTAGACCGGCCGGGGCATGCATATATTTTCTCGAGACTTTAGTCCAGGCGTCGCCGCGGGAGTCATTGATGATGTCCGCCTTGATTTCTATTTTGCGCCAGTCGCCGTCATTCCCGTCGGCATTGTTCACGATTCTGGAGCTGCCGACCCACTGAACTTCGTCTGCGACATGCCTGCGGGTCTCGCCTTTGCAAAAAGTTGACACGGTCAATATGGCGCAGAGCAGTTCGCCGCCGATCATTTCCCGGTCAAGCACGTCTTCCGTCTGAAACGGGCAGCTTGCGCCGCCATCCCAGTCTTCGATTTCCTCGTATCCGCCGGCCTCGTTCCTGACCCAACCGCATTGCTCCGCGGACAGGATAAATGTTCCGCTGTCAACCATGACGTCCATTCTGGCAGCCAGATTAGTGCGGTCGTTTTTATAGTGCATGGCGGCCAGATTGGAAAATTCCGGCGACTTTGCTTCCAGCGTATATTCATATTCCATATCGCTGATTCTGGACGGGTCAACGCTCGTGACGATATAACCTTCATCCGCCCAGTCGGCTGCGGAAGCGCCGGTGATGTTCTCGAAGTCCTGTCTGCTGTCGCGATGCACCCGCCAGCGACCGGTCCAGACGATTTCGCGCTTCAGATTGCCGAAAAAATCGTATCCGGCGAATGTTTCACGGCGTTTCACCTCAATTTTGCGAACTCCGGCATGCCGGGCTTCGATTGTAACCAGATACCCTTGCGCCCCGTCCGGCTGGCTGGAGATTTCAGTAACGTAATAATCATCTCCAGCCCAGCCGGACGCGTCATTGCTGATTTCATGCGCCGCCAGAAAATCCCCGATGGCGTCATTGCCGACGCGCCATCTGCCGATGACGGCGCTTTCAAAATCGCTGTTGCGCTTGAACGCTGGATTGCCGAGCATTAAGACCGACATATTTTTAGCTTCAAGCGTCACATAACAGCCCGAAGTTCCATTTGTTTCGCGGGCAATGCCAGTTACGACATAACCGTCTCCAGCCCATTCCGCCGCGGCGCTGACGGCATGCGCGGTCATAAAATCTTCAATCGCGCCGCTGCCGACGCGCCATCTGGCGCTGCTGAAAAGTTCCAGGTTATTATTCTGCTTGAATGAGGGATTGCCGAGCATTAAAACCGACATATCTCTGGCAGTCAACTTGACTTCCCATTCGCGACACGCCAACTGCCTGCTGCTGATACTGACACATTGATAATCCGCCCCGGCCCAACTGAGCACATCGCCGATTTCCGGCAGCCAGATGTCCAGGCTGTCCGCATGAATCCGCCAGACGGCGCTTTTTTCGCGTTCGCCAAATTCATTAGTCGTCTCGACGATTCCTCCCGTCATTGCGGCGGCAAGATGCTTTTTATTTCCGGTAAACGTCACGTCATAGATGGAAAATTCCACTGAACTGAATGAAATTGCGGTTACTATGCAGTCGGAGTCTTCAGTGTAACCTTGCAGATCTGCCGTCGGTATCCGGAACGAATCTCCGATTTTTCCCGCCCAGGCTTCAACTTCCTGTCGAAACCCCGGACGGTTTTCCTGAATGTTCACTTCATCGTCAGGCTTTACGCGCCAGATGCCGGTACGGGTGATGCCGCCGTCAGCGCCGATACTGAAATTTATATTGTTCTGATGTGCTATTTTCATAGATTTTTCCTTTTTACTAATTAGTGATTTTGTCAACCATTTTGAGTAATTTAAGCTGAAAAACACGCGAAAAACGGATTTTTCAATTTGGGGTTTTAGGTTTTAGGTTTTAGGTTTTAAGTTCCCGGCTGTTAAAACTTGGTCATTGGTTATTCTCCCGCCTAAGCGGGACGGGTTATTGGATATTCTCCTGCGGCTGTCCATTCTGACTCCTGAATTCTGACTTCTGACTCCCTGTCTTTTGAGCTTGTCCGCCGCAGGAGGGTTGCGGGCAAACTCCGCCTTATATCCGTATTTTTAATTTCAACAATCCCTCCGTTTTGATTTTGCCGTTATCGGCAATGGCGGCGAAATCCATGGAAACTTTGAATATCGCATAAAAACTTATCGCGGTTTCATCGACCAGTTTGCCAGGACCGCCGTACATTGGAAACATTTCCGCGCATTCACAGAATTTCTGCATCACAAAATCCCGGTCCGGACTTTTCCCGTAAATGGCGGCAGTAAAAATTCTTTCCCCCGGCTCATTGCGTAATTCTTCATTGATAATCGCAACCGCGAACCCGTCCGCGCCGGCGGGAAGGCCCCCGCGGAATATTTCCCTGTCCACAATGAGTCCGGTTCTTCCGGCAACAAGATTGTTCAAAGCTCTTTCCACACTGACAATGTTGATGTTCGACATAGAAAATCTCCTTTTTACTAAGTTAACGATTTTGTCAACCTTTATGATTTTTATTTCTTTCAAGTCGGTTGCTTTTATGAGAGTTATGCACTAAAAAGCAGGAAGTCAGGAGTCAGAATTGGACAGGGAACAGCCGGAAGGCAGAATAAAACCTAATTCAATCGTATAGGAATTTTTATTTAACCACAAAGGCACAAAGACACAAAGGAAGGCTTGACAGATTAAACAAGCCGGAAAGAGATCTTGCCTTAACTTTCTTCATACTACTATCCGTCATTTTCTTGTTTTTTTAGAAAGATTTTCATGCAGCC
>JBAWXM010000533.1:0-2901 GCA_037144075.1 Lentisphaerota bacterium
CTGCGAGTTTCACTTCCGGCAACACGTGGAATATGGTCTTCAAGATAGCCGTGAAGCCGATGGGGTTGGAGAACGTTGCGGGAAATGTGACCTGGCGTTTTAACTTGGTAATGTATCACAATGGGAAACCTGTTGCTGTTCTAGGCAACATGTCAAATTATCATATCATTGCAGACTTTCCGGAGCTCCACACAATCGGCTATGCACAGTGGAGGGAGAAAGTTCTTTCCGAGGCGGATGCAACACTTGCAAAACTCCAACTTCCAGCCGGACAGGTGACCCCGCTTAGAGCCTTGATAAATCTCGAACGCAGGAACACTCCGAAGAATTTTAGCGAAGCCGGCAGCGCCGCGAAAGATTTCCAGTATTTAGGTCTTATCAGTGATGCACTCGGGCAATTTTCCGCCGAAGCCGAATATGCAAAATTACTTTCACTTTCAAAATATAAATAAAGAGAGAAACCCATGAAACTATTAATGAGCCTTCTGACAGTGATAACCTTAGCGGGCAGCGCTTATGCCGGCCGCACCTTCGAAACATACGAATACACGGCGGAACCGAATCAGGAGATTTTTAAGAATCCCTATAGTCTGGACAATGTGCCGAGGACCTTGAGTTCGCCGCGCACGGTGTGGGGAAAACCATCTGTTTTCAGTCCTGTCAATGCACTTTTCCTTGTGCCGGTCTATAGCACCCGTGAAGTTTTGGAACTTGATCAGCGGATGGATATTATTTCTTGTATAGCCCCGGCGATGGACTTTAAATTTTTGAGCAACGCGGGGGATTGGTACAGTAATCCTTTTGGAGACAAAGCCGTTCTAGGGGATTACATGATTGACAGGCTTCATCCGATGCGACACTACGATGCCGTTGTCATAGGTAAATTAGATTGGAATATTATACCTGAAAAGGCACGCGCCCAGCTTATTCAACATGTAAGCAATGGCACTGCGCTTCTTTATATCAATCCGACTAATGCGAAACCGCTGGATAAGGATGTGACCTGGGACAAGGAGCCCAAATATGATTTATTGCAAAATCTGCCGATGGAACTGATGACCGTCAGCAGCAAGTTGGAGGAGTTTCGCAAGGCTGATAAAAGTTTAGCACCCCGTACATTTGGCCCATTCAAACTTCGCACCGGAAAACTTGGGAATGGTACCGTTGCCTTTCTTTCTTACAACGATACCGTCCCGGCAAACAGCAACTGGATTAGCCCCTCCAGTAGGATTAATACACTCACCCCGTTTTTGCCGTACAACCGATTTGACTACGAGTATCAGGAAGCGCTTTTGGCAAAACTGCTCTTGAATCTGACGAACCGCGTGAGTCCGCTAAGCATTACGGCGCAAGAGACGAAGATACCGATAGCTTCGCTTCCAGGAAAGCCGCTGAGTTTCGCCATAGCGCCAAAAAGCGGATCTTTAAGCGAAATGAATGTGGAGTATGAAGTACGGGACATGCAGGGCAAGACGATTTTCTCAGGAACGAGTGTGCTTGTCGCCTCGGGAAATTCGGCCAGTTATGCGCCGGAAATTCCAGCCTTAACCCGCGGTAATTATGCAGTTGACCTTTGGCTCAAGGCGGGGGAGCGCATTATTGATTGGGCATCTGCCAGTTTAAGAGTTGAAGGGACACAATATTTGGGATCGGTAAGTTTTGATGCTCCGTTCCAGACAAATGAAAAACCGATTGTCGGGAAAGTTGCATTGCTTGCCGATCTGCCTGCGGGCTGTTCTATCAAAGCCAAACTTTTTGATTCGTTTGGACGTCTCCTCGTTGAGAAAACGAGCAGTTCCGCAGGTTTTGATTTCCCAACAGTAAGCGCACCGCTTGCCGACATCTATGACGTGGTGCTCGAAGTAGTTGATTCCAACGGGAAATGTCTCGATAAAACTACGGCATATACCTATATGCACGGTAGAAAGTTTGATGATGTTTTGTCTACCGGCTGGGCGCAGGGGGACAGCAATGTATTTGACAGTGCGATGCTTTATTGGGCAAAGAAACTGGGGTTTAACGCTCTTTTTGATGATGAAATCCTTTTTACCTCATCAGGCCGTTTACCCCGCCGGCTTGAATTTTGTACAAGGAACAATCTTCAAAAAACGCCTTATGTTCTCAGCTATGGGGATTTCATAATTAAGCCTGATATGCCGTTGAAAACTTGCTTGTCAAATTATATTTCCGAGGAGACCATAAAAAAAATAAAACTGTTGGGACAATCTGGAACTCTGATGTATTCCATCTGCGAAGAAAATGCTATAAGTTCTAAAGAGGAGGAATGGGATAATCCGGAAGCACTCAAGGAATTCGTTATTTACCTCAAGGAAAAATACAAATCCATTGATGATATCAATAAGCAGTGGCTAAGTTCTTTCAAAGATTTTCCGGAAATTAAATGGACCAGCCTGACGGCGGCAAAGTCGAATGGGCTGCTTTCCCAATGGCTTGAACAGGAACTGTTCAAGATAAACCGTTTTGAAGCGTTACATGCCAAAGCGCAAAACGTAATACGCAAATACGATAAACCTGACGCATTGACCAGTCTCGATTGCATTAGCGGACTTAATTATGACTGGGAACGTGTCCGTCAGAATTTTGCCGGTTATACTGCAAGCGTAAAAGATGACGGTTATTTTCAAAGGACGCCTCCGGAAAGTTACACTGGTATCTGGTGGGGTTCGTATGTGAATGAGATGAATGATTTCACAGTAGCCCGCGTTCCGTGGCAAACGCTATTTTCTGGAGGGAATGAACTCGCCTGGTTTGCCTTTCCCTTCTCTTTTCCGATTGGCTTTGCGGAACCTATGCCTTACTTTAAACTTGCCGGAAAACAGGCCACTGAGATTCTTTCCGGCACTGGCAAATTCCTGATCAAGTCAAAGAAACCGGCTGAGA
>JBAWXM010000534.1:0-2897 GCA_037144075.1 Lentisphaerota bacterium
GCTCGTCTATGTTAAAAGTTTGAACCTAATTGAGTATATCTTTTATATTGCAAAGCAATCCATACCCGTAAGGAGGAGATTAATCGTTGTCCTCGGCGTCTGCTGGCAATAGAGCATTTTCACCTTTATCTTCAGGGCGGTTGTTCTTTGCCCACAAATTTTTATCTTTCCAGCGTACATGTCCATCCAGATACAACACATTGCCGCCATTAGTTTTGTGATTTTGCTTGGTGGCATTTTCCGGGTCGTCGCTACCGCCGTATAAATCCCATTCAATCGCAATCATTTCGGGGAAACGGGTTTTTATTGAAAAATCATCTTTAGGCTTGCGCTCATGGTTTGCAAACATATAACTGGCGGAAATGCTGTTGTCACGGTTAAGAAAACCATTATTCAGAAGATCTATTTTATTTAAAGTATCAGAAGGGCACAAAAATAATTTTGGAGGCAATTGGCATTTTTTTGATGGCTCGATAAATTCCTTTGCGGTTCCCGGCAAGCGGTCTGCCCATTCTGCCGCATAACCGTGGAGAGCTTTTCCGATTTGGGACAATGCGCTTGTACATGCAATAATTTTCGTTTTTTCTCTGGCCTTGTTTACTGCAGATAACAGCATAGTGCTCATTAAGGTAATGATCACTAAAACGAGCAAGGCTTCCAGCAAGGTAAAATACTTCATCTCCCCTTGACTCCCTAATACGCAAAATAATGATATCGTCCGGTTCTTTCATCGCCTCATTAAGCAACACGCGATATTTTAAGCTATATTTGGGAAAAATCAAGATTGGAAACAAAATTATATTTATACTCAGCCGAGCAGAGAATATAATGCAACGCAGCCGCTCCGGTTCGAGATTAAGGAACTGTAACCAAAGAACCAGTGTTTTTCTCGGTTCTTCCGGATGCTTTTTGTATTGCTTGTTTGTTACACGCCTTCAGGTATGCGCCTTACCGGCAATTCCCGAAAATACATCGGGATATTTCGCGAGACCAGTCAAGTTTATTTCTTAACAACTTCCAAGCAGTGCTAAAAATGTGCTATAGATTTATGCGAAAGCGTTTAAAGTCATTGGTAAAATCATTCATTTGAGGTTAATTCTTCTGATAGTTGCGGCTCTTTTATTGGGCGACATTTTCATAACATTGTCTATTCTAGAATTTTTGTGTTCGGCAACCTTACCGATTTATACTATTTATATACTCCATAAAGATTGAAAATTTAACATCGATTGCGAAGATTTTGAGAATTGGTTCGTATTGCCGATACCGCCGGGGTATCGAAGGCCTTGAAGAGTGCGAATCCAGACTCGAAAGATCGCAATCCCGCAACTCCGGGACGAACGTCCTGCACCCGTCTTTTTCCGTTCCTACTTCATGCGATATTTATATCGCATGTCAGTCGGATGGAAAAAATCCAATTCCAAATCCTGCTTGTCTATTTTTAAATTTTCAGCCGTGCAGAGTTTAATATATTGTAACTGAAAGGGTTTTCCAAATCATGCGGGGAATTTTGCTTTCTTTAGAATTATTTCCCGCAGCAGCGGAACCGGATACAGCGCTTTTATAAAAAATACCAGAGTCTGCCGGGTTTTGCTTGAGAATAAGGGTAAAATGAATGCCGCGATAATCTGCGAAATCAACATTCCCCAGACCGCTCCTTTTATCCCCATCAGCGGAATGAGGAGATAAATCAAAGTAAAATTGATTGCCGCCAGCCCCAGATTGCAGCATAATATATAGATGGTAAGGTTTTCACTTATTGTCCAGCAGCCGGCGGCGGTTCCGATACAGACAAAAAATATCAGCCAGGCGTAAAGATAAATAATATCCCCGGCTGCCGCATATTTTGCCCCGTAGAGCAGGTTTATTATGAATTTACCGGAGAAGCCGAATCCCAGCGAAATGAAAATCCCGGTCCAGACCATCAGGATGTAAAACTGCTGCATCCTGTGCATATAGTGCACTGGAGATATTTTTTTGGCATTGATGATTGCCGGGAAAAATGAAATTCTGATCAGGCCAGGGATAAAATACCATAGCTCAACCAGCCTGACTGCAACGGAATAATTGCCGACCGCATTGTCATCCGCCAGCAACTTCAATAAAACCTGATCAATACGGATAATTACAAGGTATGCCATGCCGGTCAGCATCAGCGGCCAGGAGTTCTTCAGCAGAAATACCGCCAGATGCGGCTGGAATTTCCATTTGAGCAGCGAACCGCGCTTTAGAAAATAGAAAGCGACATAGCAGACTGAGGTTAAAATCATGTTCCCGGCTTCAAGCCAGGCAAAATAAATCAGCGGAACCTCAAAGTAGGCGCAAAGAAACCTGAGCAGCGATATGACACTCCAGGTGATAATTTGGGAAACCGCCACATATTTTGACAATACTTCCGACTGGAAATATAAATCAATTGTCTGGAATACTTGAAAAAGATAGCCGCCGGCAATGATTAACACTATCAGCTTGGTATTAAGATCGCTGGTGGTAAAATACAAACTGATGATCACCAGGATCATCATCAGGCAGAAGCCGGTTGCCTGAAGTCCGAATGCAGTACCCATGAACGCGTTACGCCGCCGGGGGCGCTTTATTAACTCGCGAATAAGAATCTGGTCAAGTCCCAGATTTACCAGAACCGAAAAGATCGCGGCGAAGCTGATGGCGTAATTCAGAATCCCGAAATTATCCGGTCCTAATTTTCTGGCAACATACACCCCGACCGTAAAGCCGACCGCCATCCGGAAGATTTTTTCAAGAAAAAGCCATGACATATTAAATCCATAGCGTCGCACTCCATCATGCGCCGCTGTCGCGCGGAACAGATTTTTAGCTACGCTGGCAAACTGGTTATATTTATGTCCAATAAGTTTCACAGATTCCTGAAATTTAAT
>JBAWXM010000535.1:0-2878 GCA_037144075.1 Lentisphaerota bacterium
CTAGAGGCTGTTCATGCGAAAGTCATCATGTAGAACTGATGAGACACTCAGAAGGTTGGAGAAAACCGTAAAGTCTTTGAGAGACAACGGCGAGGCTTTTCTTCCTTCCGAACGCATTCTATGCGAGCTTGTCGGAACAAGCCGTATGACCATCAGAAAAGCTTTAGAAGTGATGGAGTCGCAAGGTAGCATTGAAACAGGGAGAAGAGGCAGAATTATTGTCAACAAGTGGATTGGCAGTCCCAAAGGCAAAGTTGCTTTCGTTTCAACCGGATCAGGCTGGATAAGATTACCGGCATGGAACCGGCTATGGGGAAATCTTGAGTCGCTGCTGAAAGCCAATGGCTATGAACTTGATGTAAAGCTTTATTCCGACAATTCTACATTCGACCCGAAACATTTGGAGTCATATGACTTCATTATAATAAGTAGTATTCCTGAAAAATTGACTGATGATTTCGCGGCTTTCATGAAGGATCATCCCGGTACTATCAGCACGTACCATGGATATTCATCCATCACAAAATACACCATTGTCCTGGACAACTATGCAGCCGGACGGATAGCCGGAAATCTTATTATTGAATCCGGGTACAAAAAGCCCGCGTTCCTTGGCTGGGACAACGGATATCTTTCGTTCAAAAAACGTGAAGCTGGTTTTTTTGACACGCTTGAAAAAGCCAACCCCAAATATGAACCGCCACGGTTTCTTATTTCGGCTGTGACTTTTCATGGATATATCAAAGGCTATGTTCAGCGGCTTGATGAAATAGGCGATACAGATATAGATTCAATTTTCATTTATTCGGATGAGATGATCGGGTTGTCATATGACCAATTTGCATGGAAATACAAAATCCCGGATGAATTTGGAATCGTCACGGTCGACGGTAGCCGTGAAGCTGCAATGCACCATCCGCCAATATGTTCCATCGGCCACGGCACTCCCCAAATAGCATTGGGAATTTATGAGCTCATAGAGAAAATTCGAGAGGGTAAATGTGCAAAAGTCACGAAACTTACCCTTGTTGAACCAGAAATACACGAAGGAGCCACTTTGAGGAAAACTTTAAAACAGGAGGAAAAGAGATGATTTGCGGACGGACAATGTTCTCGCTAATGGAAAACTTCAAAACAGGAGAGGATAAACATGATTTCAAGACGTACTAATTTTACACTCATCGAACTCCTTGTCGTCATAGCTATAATTGCAATTTTAGCTGGAATGCTCCTTCCTGCGCTTAATAAGGCACGTGAAAAAGCAAAAAGCGCTAATTGCCTCTCAAATGTAAAGCAGATTGGTTTTACATATATAGCATATAGCGATGACTACAATGACTGGTGTCTGATAGCTCAACCAGTTATGTCTCCTTCAACCGTATGGTACGAGAAATTGCATGGATTGAAATATGCTAATTTTAAAAAGATTATGCAATGCCCGTCAGAGCCAAACTACAGTTACGCCGCAGACTCGGTAAATTACGGGCTTAGTTTTGGCACATTTGGAACGACTGCCGGGGACGCTAATTATGTCTGGGTAAAACGATCCTCAATTGAAAAATATAATAACAACTCAAATCTTGTGGTTATCATGGACACACCACCTAAAGCTACAAGTGGAAATACTGAACCATTCAGATTTTTTGTCGATAGCAACCACACACTGCCATTTCCGCTAGATAGCACTGTCCAAAATAAAATCTATTTGCGTCATTCAATGATTGGGAATGCATTTTTCTTTGACGGTCACGCCGGTACAATAAGCAAAAATGAACTATTCAAAGAAAGTGCCAAGGCAACAAGAAAATTATTCTTTCCCGCACAATATGGACGGCAATTATACAGATAAAATAATAACTCAAAACTGAGGGCATTTGTAATGATGATGGGGAAAAAGTTTTTTTATGGAATAATGGCGCTGGTATTAAATGTTTGTTGCCTCTATGCGGGTACAATAGATTCCGCTACCAATGAGTGGTTATTTTATCAGGAACCCGGATTGGGGCCATGGCGTCTTTCAGATGTTCAGCAACAATCGCTTGATAAAAATGGAATAATCCTTGTAAGCGGGCCAGATACTCAGCTTGTCATCCGAGGGCTTAATTTTCAAGCAGATAGTTATCCGGTCATTGAAATTGTGATGAAAGCGGACAAAGAGACACAAGGTCAAATATATTTTGCCGCGCCTGGCAACAAGTTGTCAGAAGCTGCAAGCTGTCGTTTTAAGGTCAAAAGCAGTGTTGATTTTGAGGTTTACCGGATCAATTGCAAGAGCAATTTGTTGTGGACCGGTACAATTGGCGAACTTCGCTTCGATCCCGCTAACGTTGCCGGAGTCAATGTTCAGATCAAGTCAATAAAACTTGTTATACAGCAGACAATTTGGAATTTCAATTCCACGAATATGCTTTCAGGGTGGTTTTCCAACGATATGAATGAGCTAAAATTTGTCAATGATGCGATTGCGTTCATCAGCGGCAAGGATAGCCAATTAGTTTTAAGAAATAAAATTCAAGTGGATAGTTATCCGGTCATTGAAATTGTGATGAAAGCGGACAAAGAGACACAAGGTCAAATATATTTTGCCGCGCCTGGCAACAAGTTGTCAGAAGCTGCAAGCTGTCGTTTTAAGGTCAAAAGCAGTGTTGATTTTGAGGTTTACCGGATCAATTGCAAGAGCAATTTGTTGTGGACCGGTACAATTGGCGAACTTCGCTTCGATCCCGCTAACGTTGCCGGAGTCAATGTTCAAATCAAGTCAATACGGCTTTTAGCAGAGCAGAGAGCCGCGGCAATAACGATTCCTTTCCCTCCATGGGAAATTAAAATTGACAGTGCGAAAGGCTGCTGTTTGGAATTGCGGCATCAAGGGAATTTA
>JBAWXM010000536.1:0-2855 GCA_037144075.1 Lentisphaerota bacterium
GCCGCATCGAAAATTATCCGGAACAACTGGCCGGACTTAACCGCGGTATGATCAATTTGCAGATAATAGCGGCGGAAGGCGCGCTCGAATGCAGCCGCAGGAAGATCTTCCAGGCGGTTGCATTGGATCCGTTGACAGCGGCAGTGTGCTCGCTCGATGAAATTCAGGCAATGACCGATGAATTATTCGTGGCGCTGCGAGACCAGATCGATCCGCGTTTTTTCTAAAAAACACTTATAAAAAGGGAAAAGAATATGAAGATGAAATCTTTAATCGGAGTAAGTTTGGCAATGATGTGCGCAACAATTTTTGCGGGCGAAAAGATTGCGCCGGATCTCAGCAATCTGGCTCAGGAATGGAAACTAAGTAATCGCGCAAAAATAACTTGACATATATGACAGGCTGGTATATATTGGTTTTCATGGAAGCTTTTGAATTAAAATCAATGTATGATGCATTATATCCGCGACTTGATGAGCGTGCGCGACGAAGATTTGCCGGTGCTGCGGTAAAGGCTTGCGGCAGGACTTGCATATCCTTTGTCGCCAAAACACTCGGCTTGGCGCGCAATACCGTGATTGCCGGTTACAACGAACTGGATTCCTGTAATTCCGTAGATGATGCAAGAGTCAGGGCTAAAGGAGGTGGGCGGAAGAAGCTGACGGAGAATAACGATAACCTTATTTTCGAGCTGGAAAAGCTGGTCGAACCACTTACGCGCGGCGATCCGATGTCTCCGTTGCGCTGGACATGCAAAAGTACACAGAAGCTGGCGGTCGAACTCTCAAAGCGCGGCTACCCGGTGTCTCCACGAACAGTTTCCGCCTTGCTGAAAAGCCTGAAATACAGCTTGCAGGCTAACCGGAAAACAAGAGAAGGGGGCAATCATCCTGACAGAAATGCTCAATTCCTCTTTATTAATGAGCGAGTCCAGGCGTTTCAGGCAGAGGGGCAGCCTGCAATCTCCGTGGACGCCAAGAAGAAAGAACTTGTTGGCGAGTTCAAAAACGGCGGAAGGGAGTGGCGTCCAAGAGGAACACCGGACAATGTGAATGTCTATGACTTCCAGAGTTTGTCCGATGGCAAAGTTACCCCTTTCGGCGTTTTTGATCCACAGCGCAACGAAGGATGGGTTAGCGTAGGAATTGATCATGACACTGCATCGTTCGCCGTGGAAAGTATTCGACGGTGGTGGCTTGAGATGGGGAAATCTGTATACCCCAACGCGGCCCGATTGCTCATCATGGCTGATGGAGGAGGAAGCAATGGAAGCCGCAACAGGTTGTGGAAAATTGAGCTTCAAAAACTGAGCAATGAGATGGGAATTGAGATTCATATATGCCATTTCCCGCCAGGAACCAGCAAGTGGAACAAAATAGAGCACCGCATGTTTTCCTACATTAGCAAAAATTGGCGGGGCCGTCCGTTGCAAGATTTGGCAACGATCGTCAACCTGATTGGCGCAACCACAACAACCAAAGGATTAAAAATCAACTGTGCGTTAGATACGTGCCCATATCCTAGCGGCATTAAAATTCCGAACAAGGATTTTGCTGCCATTTCCATCTCGCGGAATGATTTTCATGGCGAATGGAACTATTCCATAAGTCCGCAGAGTAGTGGCTAAATATGTCAAGTTATTTCTGCGCGATTACTAAGCTCGGCAAAAATAATTGAAGAAAATGGCGAAAAATACCTCAAGCTGCAAAAACCAGACAAAGGCAATTACGCCAGCATGTCGTATCCTGATATATCACTACAAGGGGTCAAACGAGTAATAATTTCACTTAAATATCGTTCCGATGTCTATTCTACTGTTTTGCATGGCGGTTCATGGTATTTAGTGGGCTTTAAATCAGCCGATGGCAAAGTTAAATATGATGGTATAGTTTTATCCAAAGCTACAGAGTGGACAGTCATCACCAAAACTTTTGATGTGCCGGAGAATGCCAAAAGTTTGATATTGGCTCTGCGTTTACAAGACAGCAGCGCCAATAATTTTCTTGATGCCAGGGATATTGTCATCGAATTGCTTAAATAAAAGAAAACAGATGGGATGAGCACATGGACAATGCGATGAAACTGCTTAAAGAGAATTCAGTTTTCTGGTCAAAACTTGGTTTCTGCTACGATCCTCCGCGATTGGGAGCGGACGGCAAGCCGATTGTTTTCTTTGAAAATTTCGAACGCTTCGCTAAATTTCACCAGGATTTTGCCAAAGCCGGAGTCAAAATCCACACTTCGATTTTGTTTTCCGGCTGGGTCGGCGTTGACAGTTACGACTACGAGCTGACCGACCGGGTCCTGGATGCAGTACTCAAGGACAATCCTGATATTTACTATATCCCAAGGATAAAATTGAATGTTCCGCTCGACTGGGGCAAAGATAATCCAGAAGATGTTTTCGTGTATTTCGAGGGGCCACGCGAGGTTGAGGAGATTCGGCGTTTGGTCGGAACGGAGAAGCATGATTTTATCGGCTATGAGTCGGAAACCGGATATTATACCGCCGGCGGTTGGAAGGATGACCGTCCGAATGTTGGCGGATTAATATCCAACCAGAGCTTCTCGTCAAAAAAATGGCTCCATGATGCCGGTGAGACTTTGCGCCGCCTGATTCAACACCTGGAACAAGGACCTTACGGGAAACAAATTCTTGCATACCATATTGCCTACGGTACCAGCGGTGAGACCTGTTTATGGGGAAGATGCAGCAACAAATTCGGTGATTACGGGATTGCCAATCGTAAAGCCTTTTTCGACTGGGGGCTTAAGCAATACGGTTCGCTTGAAAAATTGCGCGAAGCGTGGAATCTGCCGGAGCTTGATCGCGACAATGCCGAACCGCCACCGCC
>JBAWXM010000537.1:0-2850 GCA_037144075.1 Lentisphaerota bacterium
AAATGGCGGAGAGGGTGGGATTCGAACCCACGGAAGGGCAAGCCCTTCAACGATTTTCGAGACCGTCACCTTCGACCACTCAGTCACCTCTCCGCAGTGTTCGTTATGATGAGGTGCTAAATATAGCGCACTTTGCCATTATTTTAACTTTTTTTTCACGTTCATGATTAAAAAAAGCGGATTTTTTTTGTAAGATATTGAATTATCGGGTAAATTAACCGGATAACATTTAACTGAAACAACGCAATAAGGTTCATTTTTTTGTCATGAGTATTTATTTTTTTAACACGATGGGCCGGGTCCGGGAAGAGTTCAAGCCGCTGCATCCGGGCGAGGCAAAACTTTACACCTGCGGGCCGACCGTTTACAACTTTGCCCATATCGGCAACTTCCGGGCTTATATATTTGAGGATCTGCTGCGCCGGACGTTGAAGTATTTCAACTATAAAGTTACGCAGGTGATGAACCTGACTGACGTTGATGACAAGACCATCCGCGATTCCCGCGCCGCGAAACTCTCGCTGAACGATTTTACCGCCAAATATAAGCAGTCTTTTTTTGAAGACCTCAAAACGTTGAATATTGATCCGGCGGAAGTTTATCCCGCCGCCACTGACCACATTCAGGAAATGATCGCCCTGGTTCAGGCGCTCATGGATAAAGGATTCGCCTATCAGGCGGAGGACAAATCCATTTATTTTTCTATCGCTAAATTTCCGCAATACGGCAAACTCGCCCGGATTGATATGGAAAACCAGCGCGCCGGAGCCCGCATCAAAACCGACGAATACGCCAAGGATTCAGTTGCCGACTTCGCGCTGTGGAAAGCCTGGGACGAAAACGACGGCGACGTCTGCTGGGACAGCCCCTGGGGCAAAGGGCGCCCGGGCTGGCACATAGAATGCAGCGCCATGAGCATGAAATACCTCGGGAAAACATTTGATATCCATACCGGCGGCATTGATAACATGTTTCCACACCATGAAGACGAGATCGCACAGAGCGAATCCGCCAACGGCTGCCGCTATGTCAACTACTGGCTGCACTGCGACCACCTGATCGTCAACGGCGAGAAGATGTCCAAATCACTGGGCAATTTCTTCACCCTGCGCGACCTGGAGAAAAAAGGCTATGCGGGCGCTGAACTGCGCTGGGTGCTGCTGGGAACTCACTATCGCAAAAAGCTGAATTTCAGTTTTGAAGCCCTTGAACAGGCGCGCACCGTGCTGAAGAAGTTCAATGAACTGTTCCTGCGCCTGAAAGAAGTCAACGGCTCCGGCGGGGATGACGATATCAAAACATTCGCGGCCAAATGCCAGACTGATTTTGCCGCCGCGCTGGGCGACGATTTAAACATCGCCGAAGCCGCCGCCGCAGTTTTCGCGCTGCAGCACGAGACCAACCGGCTGATCGATCTGGGAAAACTCTCTCCTGCCGGAGCGGAAACAGTTCGCGCCCAGTTCCGCGATTTTGACAAAATATTCGCGGTTTTCAATGTTGACAATGCGGGTGAAACGGAAGTTCCGGCGGAAATCATGGAGCTGGCTGAAGCGCGTTTCCAGGCCAGAAAAAGCAAGGATTTCGCCACGTCCGACGCATTGCGCGATCAGCTTAAGTCGCTCGGCTGGGTCGTTGAAGACGCCCCCGGCGGCTTCAGAGTCAAAAAAATCTGAAGTACTATACGCTCCGGGCATATTCGTTGAACAGCTTCAGATAAAGCCGGTAGTCCTGCAAAGAGACTCCAGGCGGCGTCTGATGATCGCAGGAGATGATGAACCCGCCCTGCCGGGCAACCGGCATCAGGCGTTCAAATTCAGCGCGCATGGCGGCTTCCCCGCGATTCATCGTCATTTTGTCGAACGCTCCGATATAGATCTGACGCTGATGATTTTGTCGCAGTTGCGCGATATCCGTTCCGGCCTGCCGCTCCAGCGGCAGAAAACCGTCCACGCCGCAACCTTCAAACCAGTCCGTCAATTTACAAATATCGCCGTCGGAGTCCACGATGATTTTTATTCCGTGTTCCCGCAGCAGCGGGGTCACCTGCTGATAATAGGGCCGGATAAACTCGTTGAAAATATCTTCGGAAACCATCGGCCCCCGGTTGTAACTCATATCCTCGCCGAAAGTCATAAAGTCCGGGATGCAGACGTTGAGGAGTTCATGCAATGTCCGCAGGTGAAAATCCCGCAGGTCGGCACAAATCAGATGAATAAGCTCAGGCTGGTCATAATAGGTGTAAAAGTGGTTTTCGATTCCCAGCAGCCGTCGCGGAAACCAGAAAAAACCTTCGAGCGTCATCCATACCGCCGCGTTCCCGGCCCGCTGTTCGCAAGCCCATTCACTCCACGGGTTCCGGCGCGCCGCATCTGAAGGATAGAGAAATGGTTTTATTTTCAAATATTCGTCGATGCTGCCGATCAGCGGCGCACCGTGGCAAGCCGGAGCCGGACATCCTTCGCCGAGTACCGGAATCCAGCCCTGATAATTCATATCCAGTTCAAAATAACGCGTAACTTCGTAGCGGTCGCTAACCGGCAGCCCTTCACTCTGCCAGCGTTCGATAGTTTTGTCCCACCATGTGGCCCATTCGATAACCGGCAGCCGGTCAACCGGCTGAAAACTCATCACTGCCTGAAAACGTTCACGTGTATTCATCCTGACTCCTTAGGAACTGTCTCAAAATAGCCTATGTTTTACACCGCTCTCCTGAATGCTTTTCGCGCTGCTTGTTCGTTACATACCTGCCGGTATGCGCCTCACAGGCAACTCGAAAATCATTCAGGATATTCGGTGTAAACTTGATAGTTTATTTTGTTCCAGATCCTTAATTTATTTTATAATATTAAT
>JBAWXM010000538.1:0-2840 GCA_037144075.1 Lentisphaerota bacterium
CCAGTTTGTGTTGAAAACGTTAAAAATGTAATGTTTATGACTTGCGGTTTACCGGGTTTTAATGTAGATTATCCGGCTTGAAAAAATATACTTTATTTTTTTACATCTTAAATTCTTAATTTAAAATAATGAGGGAACAAAATGGCAGTTGAACTATCTTATGTGTTGATTACACCGTACAGCCTGATGAAATCCAGAACCGGGGGCATCATCGCCCGGCTGCTTTCGCGGACTGACCTGGATCTGGTCGGTGCTCAGGTATTGACTTTCACCAAAGAACTTGCAGCCATGTATGCGGCATCGCTGGAAAAAGCTGTCAGCCCGTCCAATCCTAAAATTGCCAGACTGCTTAGCGATTATGTCAAAGAAAACTTCACCGAACGCGAAGACGGCAAACGCGAAAGAGTCATGATGCTGCTGTTCCGCGGCGAAGATGCCTGTAAGAAACTTTATGAGATTGTCGGCAGCCTGAGCGGCAAACCCCGCAAAGACTCACCGACCGGAGAAACGATCCGCGATACTTACTCGGATTTGGTTGCGGACAAAGACAATCAGGAAAAGGTCCGCTATTTTGAGCCGGCCGTACTGACCCCGCCGGATTTTGCTTCCGCCGTGGAAAGACTGAAGATGTTTGCCGATTTTGCCGCTAAGAGCAAAAATATCGTGGAAAATGTAGTAGGAGTGGAAGATGGCGATGAGCGCACACTGGTTATTCTGAAGCCGGAAAACTGGCGTCATCCCAGCACCAAACCAGGTAATATCATTGATATGCTGAGCCGTACCGGACTGCGTCTCGTCGGCTGCAAAGTCTACCGCATGTCCGTTGCCGAAGCACTGGAATTTTACGGCCCGGTCAAAGAAGCGCTGCGCAAAAAGCTTGCTCCGAAAATCGGCGAAAAGGCCAAGGAAATTCTGGAAAAAGAGTTTGAGATCAAGATGAGTCCTCAGGTTATCGATAAAATGACTGAGACTGTCGGATTCACTTTTGCCGATGACCAGTTCTCCAAAATCGTCGAATTCATGTCCGGCAGACGCCCGGATTCATGTCCGGTCTCTGAAATGAGCGATCCCGGCCTGGCCAAATGCATGGTGCTGATTTATGAAGGCAAAGAAGCCATCTCCAAGATCAGAAACGTACTCGGACCCACCGATCCTACCAAAGCCCCCGGCGGCACCGTCAGACGCGATTTCGGTCATGACGTCATGGTCAACACTGCCCATGCTTCTGACGCTCCTGAAAGCGTTGTCCGCGAAATGAAGATCGTCAAGATTGACAAGAATGAACTCAGCAGCAAGATTCAGGATTTCATCCAGAAATATGAATCGGCAAAACAATAGTGGAACAGCCCGGAGTCAGGAGTCAGGCTGAATTCCAGATTCCAGATTCCAGATTCCTGCAAAACGTAAGTTTTGCAATTGGCTCATTATAGTTTTAATTAACAACCAGCAAGGAACAGATTCAATGCAGAATATCCAGATCACCAGAGGATTCATGGGAGGGCTCAGCCCTTCAACGACGTTAAAAATGACCCAGAAGGCGAAAGATATGAAAGCCCAGGGCATTGACGTATGCAGTATGTCCGCCGGAGAACCCGACTTTGACACGCCGAAATACATCAAAGACGCCGCGATTGAAGCATTGAACAGCGGCAAAACCGGTTACACCGATTCCAGCGGTCTTCCCGAACTGAGAAAAGCCTGTGCGGAAAAATTCATCAAGGACAACAATATCCAGACCACGCCGGCCCAGGTGATAGTCGGTCCAGGCGCTAAATTTTCCGTATTCAGCGCAATCGCCGCGCTCTGCGGTCCCGGCGATGAAGTGATCATTCCAGCGCCGTTCTGGCTGAGTTATCCGGAAATGGTTACTGCCGCCGGCGCCAAATCAGTTTTTGTTGACACCAAAGCGGAAAACAATTACGAACTGCTGCCCGCCGACCTGGAAAAAGCGGTTACCGCCAACACCCGGCTGCTGATCCTGAATACCCCGTCCAATCCGACCGGTGCGATTTACCGGAAAGCCACACTGGAAGCGATCGCCGCACTGGCGGTCAAGCATAATTTCATGGTGCTGTCCGACGAAATCTACGAAGAACTTGTTTATGAAAAGGACTTTCCGCATATCAGCATCGGCGCGCTTAATAAGGAAATCTACGAACTGACCATCACCGTCAACGGCTTCAGCAAAGCGTATGCCATGACCGGCTGGAGACTGGGTTATCTGACCGCTCCCCTGTGGCTGTCGAAAAAGATCAACGCACTCCAGAGCCATCTGACTTCCAATCCCACGACCTTTGCCCAGTACGGCGCGCTGAAGGCCCTGGCCTGCGGCAAAGAGGAAGTATATAAGATGCGCGACTCTTTCGCGACCCGCCGTGATTTGATTTACAATCTGGTCAGCAGTGAAATACCGAAAGTCAAATCCATCCGTCCGCAGGGCGCGTTCTACCTGTTCTGCGATATTTCCGCCTGCGGCCTGAAGAGCGGAGAATTCTGCGACCGGCTGCTGGAAGAGGAAAAGATGGTGGCAATTCCCGGCGATGCATTCGGTGCCGATAACTGTCTCCGTCTATCCTATGCCTGTTCAGAACAAAACATCAGAACAGCAGTTTCCAGACTGAAGAATTTCTGCTCGAAATTCTAATTTGACATCATAACAAGCCGCTAGTAAAATGGCGGCTTGATTTTTATCTACCAAGTTACAGTCCGTTAAGTTAAGTTTTGCGGAAAGTATCACATTAGAGGTAATTTCAAAAGTAGTCAGAATTCAGATACCATGAGTCATAATAATTGGAGAACGAACTGGATTTGAGTTAGAATTTCATTCTGAATTCTGGATT
>JBAWXM010000539.1:0-2828 GCA_037144075.1 Lentisphaerota bacterium
TAAGTAAAGCGCAGGAACTTGTTGAGACTTTTAAGCAGTATCCGGCTTTCAAATATATGCTACTCACTTCTGAAAACGAGAACTGCATGGAACCTTCCTATTCGCCTGCAGACAGGGAAAGGGCTCGGAATGAACTCGGCTTTGATCTGCCATCTCCAGAAAACACGGCAATGGAGATTGATGGCACGAAAGGAAATGTGATGCTCGTTCCTGAAAACGTAAAGAAAACCCAGCCTAACATTTTTCCCGACGATTCACCTTGGTATAAATTCAAAAAATGGTTTTGGCAGAAAGGGTTTGGAGATAATATCCTCAATATGGAGATTTCAAAGAAAGTAAAGGAAATAAAACCTGATATTGAAACCAGCCATGATCCGTTCAGGGATGTGCCGCTTTTTAAAAGGAATATGGGACTGGATGGCGTAGGCACTTGGTTTTACAGCAATCCTGATCCGGGAGAAGCACTGGCTAATACTGAAGTCCTTCTTGCTGCTGCCAGAGGAGATAAGACTAAAATAAGTGTAATTCCTTCAATATGGTTATATGGAGGGTGGCTCGGGCCATCAAAAAATACACACGCCGGATGTCAACCTGCAGATATAATCATGGAAGCGAGTTGGCTGGCCCTTTCAAGAATTCCTGAAAAAATAGAGTATTTTGGAATAGATTATATAATGCCTAGATCAGATGTGGAATACAAACAACCGCAACTTTATGAAGCATTAAAGAATTATTCTGAAAAAATTCTCATTCCTTATGGGCCAATGATTAATAAACTAGAAAGAACTCAAAATGAATGCGCTCTGTTAATTTCAACCGCATCACAAATGTTCGGCCCTCCTTCTGTATGGGATTGGGGAACAGGCTCCGTAAACGGGTATTATGTCGCTCTTCAGATGGCCCATATCCCGACATCGATCGTCTTTGAGGAAAGCATCCTGGATGGTGACCTGGATAAATACAAAATACTTTTCATGCACAATACTGATTTCCTGCCGCAGAGTGTTTACGATAAAATAATGGATTTTGCCAAAAGAGGCGGAACAGTGGTAACTGGAGGTTATTTTGCTGATAAAATACCTAATGCGGTAAAATTTGATATGGATTTTACAAAAAGATTGAATTACCAGTATTTTAAGATTATCAAAGGAAAAGGTTATACGGCAGATGTCGTAAGGGATGATATGAAAGAGAAAAGCGCGAGGCTTCGTGAGCTTTTCAGCGATAAAATGAAGCCTTATGCAGACAGTGATTCAAATGAAGTTTTCCTTAATGTCCTTGGCAATGGTGTTGCAAAGTATATTTTTGTTGTAAACGACAAAAGGACATTCGGAGATTATGTCGGCCAGTTCAAGGCAATCATGGAAAAAGGTCTTCCCGCAAAAGCAAAGATATCCTTGCAAAGTGATAGAGGAACTGTATATGATCTGACTGATTCCAAAGAAGTAAAAACGGAAGTCAAAAATAGTATTATAAGTTTTGATGCTGAACTAGAACCCGCTTGGGGAAAAATATTTATGGTACTTCCTGAACCTATTGCCATTGTAAAAATTGAGTTACCTCAAACTGTGAAACTCTCTAAAAAAACTAAATTTAAAGTTTCAGTCCTCAATTCGAAAAACAATCCTGTTTTAGCTGCTTTTCCACTCAAAGTTCAAATTTGGGACACTGCTGGAAAAGAATCCGAGTATTCCGGTTATTACAGCACAAAAGACGGGATACTTGAAATAAATATGGATATTGCTTCAAATGATATTTGCGGAATGTGGCAGATTAAAGTACTTGATTTAACCTCAGGAAAGAATGAAACAGCTCAAATTGAAGTTTTAAACCACTGATAAAATTATGCAGATGACACAAGAATTAAGACTTGATGACAGAGACTTATTTGCAAGATAGGTTTTATCCTGTGGCATAAAAATGAAAAAACAACGAAATAAGATGAGGTAGTATGGCAAATAGATCAAGTATTTTTCGCAATCAACTCTTTGTTATAGATGTTGCTGAAAATGGATGTGTTGACAAAATTAGTCCAGTTGTAAAATCGGTTACGGCAAAAATTGAAACCATTGGCGCGATTGCGGACGAAACCGCCAAGCCAACAGAAAAATTAACTACTTTTTTTGACCCGCAGATTAATGGGGATTGTCTGGTTCACGATAAATTTACCCATAACGTATTTTCTTTCCGGCATCACAAGCTGCAACCTGAAAATTGGTGCGCCACGCAAAAGTGGTTTGACCAGAAAGATTACTGGGAATGGAATCTGGAAATCAGCCATGTAAATGGAGATGAAAGGGAGATAAGAGTAGAACTCTTGCTACCGCATCCCATCTTTCCCGGTGCGTCTGGACCTGGACATAGCAACTGGAAATTGTGGCTACCTATTTCACAAGAGTCTCTCGGCAATGACTACGGCATCAGAAAAGTGCATCACTGCAAATGCATAGATGAGAAGACGGATATTCCGCTGCCGCTCTGCACATTGTTTCATTCTACACCGGACATAAGCCTGGGATTGTCATATCTGCTGCCGCCGGATCAGACATGGTATACCGATTTTGAAATTGACCAGAGAAACTGGATGACTAAAATCACGTTCAACAACCTGGGACTGGTCAAGCATGGGAAGATAAATTTAAAGTTCTGGATATTCAGCCATGAAGGTGACTGGCGTCCGGCGCTGGGCTGGGTGAGAAATAAATTTCCACAGCTTCTGGGGCCGGTACCCGGACAGGAAAAGCTCGAAGGCAATATGGCCTACACCATTCCAATGATTCCGGAAAAACGGATCAAGGACTGGTCACAGAAAATGCATCTTCGCTGGA
>JBAWXM010000540.1:0-2821 GCA_037144075.1 Lentisphaerota bacterium
AAGGAAAACATGTTTAACCACAGAGGGCACAGAGGGCACGGAGGAAAAACCTGAGTCAGCGTATTTATGCGGGCAATCCGCATAAAATACACTGACTCAATGTATTATCTTCATGACCTTCATGACCTTCATGGTAAAACTGGCTGTTCTCTGTGTTCTCTGTGCCATCTGTGGTGAAAATAGATTTCTTTGTGGTTAATTAAGAAAGTGAATAAATGCCGGTAATTACATTTCAGCCATCAGGAAAGACCATTGAAGCCGCTCCCGGCTCCAACTTGCTGGAAAGCGCCAGGAAGGCCGGGATCGACATTGACGCCCCTTGCGGCGGCAAAGGCACCTGCGGCAAATGTCTGGTCAGGATCGCTTCCGGCAATGTTGATTCCAGCAGCCTCGGCGTGTTGACGGCTGAGGAACTGGCCGACGGTTTTGTGCTGGCCTGTAAAACTAAAATTACCGGTTCGCCGCTTACGGTTGAAATCCCTGAACTGATTGCCCGCAAGGGCGGGAAGTTCACTTCCGCCGAAGAAGACGCCAGACTGGTCCGGCAGGAACTTTTTCCCGGACACTGGCAGTACGACCCGCTCGCCGTTAAATGGATGGTGAAAGTGGCTGATCCTGAAATGGGCGACGGCCTGTCCGATCTCGACCGCTTGACCCGTGCCATCCAGCAGTTCTGGGGGCCAAAAAAAATTATCTATCCGCTGCCGGTGCTGCGGACCGTGGCCGACGCGATCCGCCGGGATGACGGCAATGTAACCGTGACGCTGGTCAGGGAATCGGAACAGTATCATGTGATCGGGATTGAAAGCGGCAACCGCACCCAGGACCATTACGGGATCGCCGTCGATATCGGCACGACCACCGTGGCGGTTCAACTGGTCTATCTGCCGGAGGCCAGAGCGGTCGGCACTTTGACGGACTACAACGAACAGATTGCCTGCGGCCTTGACGTTATCAGCCGCATCAATTACGCCGCCAAACCGGGTCATCTGAATGAACTCCGGGAAAAAGTGCTGCGGACGATCAACCGGCTGATTGAACGGCTGATTAAAATGTACGGCGTTGCCGTTGAAGATATCTGCAATGCGGTTATTTCCGGCAATACCACGATGAATCATCTGCTGCTGGGGCTGAACCCGGAATATATTCGGCTTGAGCCTTATACTCCCACGATCATGCAGTCGCCTTATCTCACCGCTGAAGAAGTCGGCATCAAAATAAATCCGCAATCCTGGGTCTATCTGTCGCCCAATGTCGGCAGTTATGTCGGCGGCGACATTACCGCCGGAATCCTGTGCACTGAACTGGTTGCCGGAAGTTCCGGCATGAGTTTGTTTATTGATATCGGCACCAACGGCGAAATTGTTATCGGCAACAGTGAGTTTATGATGACTTGCGCCTGCTCGGCGGGGCCGGCTTTTGAAGGCGGCGGCATCAAATACGGCATGCGCGCCGCGCTCGGCGCGATTGAAGGCGTGGAAATAGACCCCGCAACCGGCGCGGCAGGCTACCAGACTATCGGCGGCGTGAAACCCAAGGGTATCTGCGGTTCCGGGATGATCTCGCTTATCGCGAATCTGCTGCTGACCGGATGGATTGATCCCGCCGGCAAACTCAACCGCTCAAAGCCCTGCGATGTAATAAAAGTTGACGGTCGCTTTGCTTCTTATGTGATAGTTCCGGCGCCGGAAGGCGAAAACGGCGTGGAAATCACCATCAGCGAAGTGGATTTTGAAAATATCATCCGCACCAAAGCCGCCATTTATTCGGCTTGCGCTCTGATTCTCAAACAGCTTGATATGACTTTTGAGGATTTGACCAATATCTATATCGCCGGCGGATTCGGGCGGTTTCTTGATCTGGAAATGGCGATTGCCATCGGGCTGCTGCCGGATGTCGAGCGCGGCAAATTCAAATATATCGGCAATTCGTCGCTGACCGGCAGCCACATGGTGCTGGTATCCCAGGAATTCCGGGAACGGCAGCTGGAAGCCGCGTCGCGCATGACCTATATTGATCTGAGCAGCGATCCGCAATATATGAATCAATACACCAGCGCGTTGTTTCTGCCGCATACCGATATTGACCTGTTCCCCTCAGTGCGCGATAAAATGAGGAAGCAGTGACTGGTGACTGGTGACTGGTGACTGGTGACTGGTGACTGGTGTAACGTAACACATAACACGTAACACGTAACTCGTAACACGTAACACGTAATACTATGTCAAAAATAGACGGAATAAACGAAGCTATTGAACTGGCGGTCAGGCAGCTTGAAAATGCTGACATGAAAGCCAGGGCGCATTTGCTCGGACTGGACATGGCGGATGATGCGAATATCAGAATGCGGGTGTTCGGCAAAGATATGCTGCTCGATACCGCTTGTTTCAGCTTGAAGAACGCCGCCGACGGGAAGGACGCCAAACCGGCTGACCGGCTGCTGGCGCTGCATTATCTGCGCTGCGAACTGCCGGTGAAGCCGGCCGGAGAACTGATTTCATTCCGGGATTTTACCGGAGGACAATTCTATTATCAGCCGTTCCTGTCCAGAACCGTGGTTCCGCTGGTCGGACGTTTCGGCAATGACCTTGAGCAATTGAAAAAAAATCTGGACCGCTTCGACTGGTCGCCGCGTAATTTCGGCGATTTTTCCGCTGAAATTCATGCGCTGGGCGCACTCGGCATCACGCTGATTTACCGTCTCGGCGATGATGAATTTCCGGCTGAGGCGGAAGTGTTATTCGATGCATCGGTAAAACGGGTTTTTGAAGCCGAGGATGCGGCGGTACTAGCCGGCAGAATCTGCATCGGACTGCTGTAA
>JBAWXM010000541.1:0-2817 GCA_037144075.1 Lentisphaerota bacterium
CAGTCCGGCGAGGCCTGGATCCCGCGAGGCGGGAGAATATCCAAATGATGAAGGAAAGACAAAATACAATCATAACATATTCAAGCGCATCGCATTGATGCTGCCGGAATAAAGCAGGAGCTATAGTTGTACTTATTTCCCCTTGAACATTGGATATTCTCCCGCCAAGCCGGATTACGCTTCTGGGGACGGGATACTCGATATTCAAATCATTTGCCCGTGATCCATGAAACTACTGCTAATTCATGGGAAAAGGCATTATTTCAGTGTCTCCACTGCCTCATTTGCCAGCAGTCGGTGAATGTCGTGATCCAGGCATAGCCAGGCGGGGTGTTTTATTTTTCCTGAAACATGCAGCGACAGTTTATTCTGCAGCCACGGCCCGATGAAGCGTCCAAGGTATGAATAACTTCCGGTAAAGACTATCAGGTCAAGTCCGCCCATTGCCGCTATTCCAGAACCGCAGTTTTTAAGGATGCCGTACTGCATAATATCTTTCGCCAGCTTATATTCCGGGCCGATTTACTGAAGATGTGATCAAAACTGACATTCTTTCCGCAGATTGCGGTAAAACCGCTTTTGGTGGTCAGAATGTTATTGATCTCTTCCGGGCCCAGATCCATTTTTTTGGAGATGGCGGTTATCAGGTAAGGATCGATCTCGCCGCAGGTGGTCAATCCCGGAAGTCCTTCAAGGGGCGTGGCTCCGGATGTGACCATTAGTGGTCTGCCATCCATGATGGCCGCGATTTCCGGCCGGTTTTCCAGGCATATTGACAATATTTTTCTTGCATTGACAGAATCTTTTCCTTCCAGATATGCATATTTATGGAAGATGCCGTGATAGCCGAATCTTCTCAACCCGATATTGCTCATATCAGGCGACACCGCGTAATATTTTTCCCGGTCGGGCAGCTCGGCGAAAAATGCCGTTTCGAAGGCGACAACCGCCACTGTTTCCGGGAATATTTTGCTTGCCGCCGCCAGCAGAGTTATTACAGGCGGAAGATGCAGCGGAGAATACGGGATGTATTTTTCCAGTTCAGCTGTCATGGCGTCATCCGCTATTTTTGTCCGGGTGAAGATGTTTCCCCCGAATGGAACTCTGATTGCAATGGCGAAATCAATGGTCGTTATGGCTTCCTCGGTATATCCGGACAGAATGATCTTCTCTTTTACTTCCCGCAATATCTTCTGGATATGCCTGCTGCCGCGCCAGTCCTTGACCATGCCTTCAAGCAGCGGTTTTTCACTCTCCGTATCCTGAAGCGTATACTCTATTTTGGTCAATGTCGGTGAAAATGTAAGTATTTTCATGATTTTAAATCCTGTGTAATCGCCTTTGCCGGACGTCCGGTTATGGTTTCATAGGTTCTGCGCGCGATTGCCAGTTCTTCATTGGTCGCTATCACCAGTATTCTCACCGGACTGTTTTCGGCGGCAATATCAACCGGCAGTTTATGCGCATTGTTGTTTTTAGCATGGTCAATCATCAGTCCGAATATTTCCATACCCAGGCAGACATTCGCCCTGACGAACGGGACTTCCTCGCCGATGGTATCCGTGAATATTATTGCGTCAACTTTACCGGTTACCGCAAGATAAGCGCCGAGATATTTTTTTATGCGCCACAGATATACTTCCGCAGTTTTCAGCAGGCGTTCGTCGTGGCTGCCGCCGGAGGCGATTGAATTCAGCACGTCCCGTATATCCGATGAAAAACCCGACAGGCCAAGCACGCCGCTCTGCCTGTTCAGTATCTTGTCCACTTCCTCGTTATTATTTTCGTGCAGGGACAGAAGCTGCATCGAAACCGCCGGATCAAGGTCGCCGCATCTGGTGCTCATAACCAGTCCCTGGAGCGGCGAATAGCCCATCGTGTTGTCGATTGACCGCCCTTTTGATACCGCGCATAAACTGGCGCCGCCGCTTCCCAGATGGCAGCTGACCGCGTTGATTCTGCTTTTTGAGATCCCCAGAAATTTTGCGGCCTCCTCCACCACATACTGATGGCTGGTGCCGTGGAAACCGTACTTCCGGATATTCATTTTTGTGCAAATATCCGAAGGTATCGGATAGGCCGACGCGTAATCCGGTATGGTTGAATGGAACGCGGTGTCGAAAACCGGCACCTGCGGAAGATCCGGATAGGATTTCCCGCATGCGTACATCAGTTCCATGATCGGCGGATTATGCAGGGGAGCCAGATCCTTGATCTCCTCCAGTTTCTCCATTACGGCGTCATTGGAGATGACGGGGCCGGTGAAATACTTCCCTCCGTGCACGACCCGATGCCCGACAGCGTCAGGAATAAGGTCCGGATATTTTGAAAGCAATTTCATTATTTCCAGAAAAGATTCATGATGATTGCGCATCTCCACCTGAATAATTTCGGTTTTGCCATTGTGCCGGTGCACTATTCTTGACGGTTCGCTGGTTTTGGGGCCAACCCTTTCGGCGGCGCCCCCGGCCAGTTCCTGTTCCCCGGGCATGGCTATTATTTTATATTTCAGCGACGAACTGCCGCAATTAAACACTAGGACGTTCATAATATATACTCTATGTTTTAGGAGTCGTTCAAAAATAACTGACACTTTCTACTGTGTTCTCCGGGGAACTTCCAGTTCCGCCGCTTCGTTACAAAGTGCTGCGGCTTTGCTCCTCTCCGGCGAAGCCGGAATTTCTCCCGGATACCTGCGTATAAAAGTACCACTTATTTCTTCACAACTCCTTACCTTCAGATTTGTTGCCTTTAATTCTTTTCCGAACTTTAGAACTTTAGAACTTTAGAACTTTAGAACTTTAGAACTTTAGAACT
>JBAWXM010000542.1:0-2801 GCA_037144075.1 Lentisphaerota bacterium
TACGACTGCGGCATCGTCAAAATCTTTCTTTTTGAGCATATTTTCGTCTCTCATCAATTTTTTATGAATAATCCAGGCTAAAGAGCCTTGCCATCGAGTTTTTCTATCTTGGCAAAATCGCAGCGCAAACTGTTTTTCTTCTAACTGGAATAGAAAGTACGCAAGAACAATTTTAGCGTTCTTCAGCGCTGTAATTCAAAAGCCGCAGACATTAATTCAGAGCAAAACCAAGAACCTGTCAAAGCCACTCCGGCAGCCAGACCGGAGATAGTTAAACCGTAATGATTAAAGCTAATAATCAGAAATAGACTTTTTCTGATTGAAAGTGTTGAAAGGCAAGCTATAATTAAGCATAACCGGCATAATACGGAGAGTACCGGATGGAAATCAGGCAATTTAATATTGATGACAAATTTACCTGTCTGGCGCTGGCGGGAAGCCTTGATATGGGCAGTGTCATGGGGATAAAACCGGAATTCTCCAGGCTTGCGTCAAGCGGCAAACCGGTTTTACTGGAAATGTCCGGGGTAACTTTCATCGCTTCCTGCGGCATGCAGATGGTGCTGGGGGCCTTGAAACAGATGAATGCCTCCGGCTTAAAAATGGCGGTACTCAATCCGCAGCCAATGGTAAAAACCGCCTGGGAAATTGCCGGTATGGCAATAATCATTCCGATTTTCACCGACCATGGCGCGGCATTGGAATATCTGAAGCTGAAACAGGTAGCCGCCGGACATTCCGAACCTGAAAAAGCGGCAAATGCGGAGAAAAGTCTTTCCTTGAAAATAGGCAATGACCTTGACGAACTGGCCGGGCTTTGCCATGAAATTCATAATTTTCTTGAAGACGAAAAAGTGCCGGCCTCTCCTGTTTATAAGATTGACCTTTCCATCGAAGAAATGCTGACCAATGTCATAAAATACAGTTATGATGACGAAAACCGCCACGAAATCAGCGTCTATCTGCGGCTTGATCCGAACAGGATACTGCTGGAAATGCGTGACGACGGACACGAATTCAATCCGCTGGAGGCCCCGTTGTCCGACCTGTCCGACGAGATTGAGCAGCGCCGGGTCGGCGGCATGGGAATTCATCTGACTCGAACTATGGTTGACGCCATCTCCTATTCCAGGGATGGCAATATTAACGCGGTCACAGTTTCTGTTAATATAAATTAAAAACGGCTCGTAATGGCTTTTAAAATTGATTTTTTATTTTAATGGATTATTGTTAACTGATATACCTAATACAGTTCATTATTTGATACTTGTTAAATAACATAAAAAGAGAGCGAGAAAATGAAAATTACACAGCAAGCACAGGATGGCATAATCAATCTGGCTATTGCTGGACGCCTCGATGCGGTTTCCGCAATAGAAGCCGATAAGGAATTTGCCAAAGTCCTGGATGCAGGCAATGACAGGCTCCTTATCGAATTGTCACAGCTGGAATACATCAGCAGCGCCGGCCTCAGAGTTCTGCTCGTGGTAGCCAAACGCATCCAGCAGAAAGGCGGCAAGGTTGTGCTCTGCGCACTGGTGCCGAACGTCAAGGAAGTATTTGAAATCAGCGGGTTCTCATCCATTTTCAAAATATTTGACAACACCGCGGACGCGGCGGTATTTCTCAAAAGTTGAATCTGAATTCTACATGTCTTATGTCTTAAAAGCCCGGCATATTGCCGGGCTTTTTTTAGTAACTCCAGGCAGCCGGATCAAGCAGGTAGAAGCCTTTCAGCTCCAGATAGAGCGCCGGATGCTTCTGCTGCATAAGCTTCGGACATGAAAAGAACGCTTCGGTGGCTACCGCAAAAAACTCCGCCCGGTTAGTTGCGCCGTATTCGCCAATTACATCTTCAATGCCGTTTTCGGTTTCATCGCATAACTCGTTGAATTCCTCTTCCATAATCTTATTCCAGCGCTCATATTCCTCGCGGCTGTGAAGAATAGGAATCCCGTCGGACGCGCCGTTCGCCTGATCAAGCTGATGCGCAAATTCATGCAGCACCACATTGCTGCCAATGCCAAGTTTGCGGCTTTCGTATTTAACCGCGTCCCAGGTCAAAACAACATTCCCGTACTCCCATGACTCGCCGTCCAGCGCATTCTCATTGCCTTGAATCATCTGATTGCCTATCCGGCCGGCGCCGCGGGCAATATAAGCGGAAGGATATACCAGCACGGAATTCAACGTGGGATAACATTCCAGCTTCTTGTTGAGCAGCAGAATACACGCATTCGCGGCAATCGTGACTTTTATCTCATCGGTAATCGCAAGTTCGCCGCAACCTTCAAATTCTTTCTCATCAATGAAGATATTAATCCGCCCCTGCAGTTCTTTTTTCAGTTCTTCCGGCAGAAACCGGTAAAGCGCCACATTCCGCTTCAATATCGCCATCCATTCATCCGGCAGCTCGCGAACCATCAGGTTCTTTTCACGGTTACTGCGAAAAACAGCGCCGATAATGATTCCAATGACGATAGCCGCCCCCAGTGCGGCAAGCATGATGATTTCAATCGTTTCCAAAGACTGCTTTCCTCTCAGATTTCCAATAAAATAGACGCTATTAATGCCTATTCAAGTAGAGCGGCAAAATAACCGGGGATTATATTAACGGCCACAGCAATTCCGAATGAAATTACATCTGCATTTCAAATTGCCATATGTCAGAAATCCTGGAATGAGGTATCCGCGACCGCGTATGAGGGCGAAAAGTGGTTTTAGTTGTCTGAAACGAGTTAAGAGGTTACATGTTAATGGGCGGATTCCGTACGGCGGACTGCTATCACGTCTGAATGCGT
>JBAWXM010000543.1:0-2790 GCA_037144075.1 Lentisphaerota bacterium
CTGAACCGTTTTAAAACCATGTCTCGCACAAAGGCTCGAAGGCACAAAGGTTTTTCACTATTCACCAGTTACCATTCACCAGTCACATTCTTTACACTCTGGACACCCCCGCACCTCATTCTGGACACTCGTCTCGCAGAATGTTTTTTGCTGTTTCTCCCCCATTCTGGACACCACTACACCTCATTTTGGACACCTGTCCTGCATGGTGTGTTTGCTTCCATTTGGAGGGTTGCGCTCCGTCGCAACCTTTTTCCGGTCCCGGTTATGACAGAGCATAACCCTCCCAAACAGCCATTCTGGACAGTCGACTCCGACACTTTGGATAGCCGTTGAACAGAACCTTAAAACCATTTCTCGTATTATCGTTCACAAAACACACAAAAGAACACAAAAATACATTTTTTATCCACGAATGGCACTAATTGGCACTAATAAAACAGAAACGCTTGCTGTGAGTTTGATTTTGTGATGCAAAATCAAATTCACAGCCAAATATTCATTCGTGTAATTAGTGGACAACCTTTCCCCGGCTTTACATCTGTGTCCTCCGTGCCCTCTGTGGTAAATATCCCTGTTTTCATGATTCCCCGTTTTAAAAACTTTCAATTTTCAATTAAACGTTTGCCTTTTTACTAATTAGAGGATTTGTCAACCGGAATTGTGAAATCAAGCTCAAACAGGGCGGTAAAATGCATTTTTGAAAGTCATGGTTTGGAGACATTTTTCTATGATTGCGAAGACAATCTGTGGGGTGCGGCGGCCCTGCGCCGCTTTGGATGTGGTATGATATCAGAAATATTGAGCTGATGCTGAATGCCCCGAACATTTATTGCATTAGTGTGCGGAATGTCGGAAATGTGTTATAGCCAGCTTGGACTACGATACCTCATGCAGCAATTTGTCAATATTCTCCTGAAATGATTCCAGATATTTCTCTTCTACGTCAGCGCCATGAGTGGTAATCAGACTTCCCAAACCTGCATGTTCAATCCGTTCGGCAACGTCAGTCCGCATGAGTTCTCTCAATTCTGCGGTTTGCGCCAGCGGAGACAACGCCATAAAGTCAGGATTATTGAATTTTTCCCATATCAGTTCAAACGCCCGAAACAACGGCGGCCAGCATATCCATCTTATTTTTTTCTGATGCCCACGGAGGAGGATATCAAGCCACGGCTTACCGTCCAGTCGATAAAAACGGCCACGCTTGCTTTCCGGAAAGTAAAGCAGGCCGGAATGTCCCATCTCGAACAACGCATCCTGAATTGAGCGCCATGAATAATAAGTATCTGACGCGATATTCTGAATGGTGCCTTTTTCATTGATAACCAGATATAATAACGCCTCGCTCCTGGCTCCGATACCAAACAAGGCGCGTATTTGTAACAGCAGCGTTTCCGGCGAATGCGGCGGAAAACAGAGCGCCCGGTTGCGATTTTCCACCGGATTGCGCAGATACCCGTACTGCCGGAAAACGGTGTCTTCTTTTCCCGGCGTCGGCATCGGCATGGGATCGCCATTTTTCAGAAAGAATAAACTGCTGGCGTTTTTTTCGGCAGTTCTATCAAAAGCATCAGCCAGCCGCCGCCACTTCATAGTCGGATTTTTTTCCGCCATGCATGCCGCCACGGCGGCCAGAATGTCGGACGCGGCAAACTTCTCCTTGCTTACCATGGCGCGTAATCTTTGGATGTTGATAAAGCGTTCGTTTTTATCCAGCCAGTCGAGCATTGCATCAAACAGCCGCTGATCATAACGGCAGATGGAACAACTGAAAATCAGCAGCGCCTCGGGATCGATGACTGCGGAGTTTTGCGTTTCACCATAACCGCTCACCCCCAATGCCGACCATTGCCGCCACAAAATTTCCAGCAGTGATTCCAGAATATGATCTCTAAATTTATTCGACGACATTGGCATAGCCGATCCTCCTCAACAGTTCCTTCAGCATTATCACATATCCTTCCGACACATCGTGAGTCATTGACCATTGGGCGGCGGCGGTCATTTCCGCGTCAACAGGATGCAAGGCCAGCAAGTCATCAATATGATATCCGCCGCGATCGACTGAAGCGTATAGTTTGAAATAAATCTGATCAAGCCTGCCGATGAAGTAAACATTCAGGCATGGCCCAATCTCGTGTTTTTCCAGTCGTCCGGCAAGTCCTTCGGGCAACCCCATGCGAAAAAGATCGCACGGCCCGCAATTCAACCAGTCATGCGGCAACCCGATAGTGGTTGACACTTTTCGTGCCGCCAGTTCCAGTGCGACCGGAAGCGGTTCAGGGTCGGACAGTTCCATATTTTCTTTAAGCATTGCCACAATATCCACATCTCTGGTGGTTCTGCGCACAAGACCAGTAGCAATCAGCGCCGAACCTCCGCAGACGACCAATTCGAAACGTGGAGCATGAGCTATACCCAGAAGTTCATCCAGTAATCTCAACGCCTGATAAAGCCGGTTCTCATCAATAGGTTTCATAATTATTTACTATGCTATTATTACACTATTTAATTACGTTATATATTAACAATAACTTATTACTGATTAATTTTCAAATGACTAATTCATTATTTTCCATTTTTCATTATAAGAGGTTTTGTCAACAGGAATTGTGAAATCAAACTCAAATAAGGCGGTAAGATGGATTTTTGAAAGTCAGGTTATGTGGCGATGAATGTCAATTTAACAGGGATGGACAGGAAAAACTGGTCAGCGAATAATTCTTAACACCTAAAACTTAACACTTAAGACTTCTATCACAATCGAAAAAAAGGAAAGAGCCTCGC
>JBAWXM010000544.1:0-2780 GCA_037144075.1 Lentisphaerota bacterium
GTGACTACGCGCCGGTTTTCCGGAATGGCGGACAGTGCGTGGTCCAGATTCGCCAGCCGTTCCACCGCCGACTCATGCTCGATGCTGCCGGGGTCTGAGAACTTGATATCGTCGGTAAGCACCATACGGTAATACTCAAAACTTTCCGGACGCCCGTAATATTCCCGGTCTAGATATTCGCACATGGCTTGAGAATCCTCCGCTCTGACCAGAATGGAGACGCATCCGCCTTTGCCGGCGCCGGTCAACTTTCCGCCGAGATAGCCGGGGCCGCGCTTGGCGATGCTGAGCAGAAAATCCAGCTGGGGAATGGAGACTCTGAAGTCAAATGTCAGCGCGTCCTGAAGTTTATCCACCAGCACGCCGACTTCATGCCGGTAGCAGTCATAGACCTTCGATGTTTCTGTAAGATCGCCGGACTTCAGTTGTAACGCTGCCGCCTCGAAAATCTGCTGCAGACGCCTGCCGATGACATTCTGGCGGTAGAAAAATCTGGCGGTGGTCCGCAAATGGTAGCCGCCGATACTGCGCTTGGGATTGGTATAATTTCTGATGACGGAGGCGTGGTCGGTCTTTAACAGTTTAGCCGCGGCGTCCGGAGTGATTTTAACCGGCAGCAGCGCAATGAATTCCTCGATGGCTTCATCCGGAATGCCAAGAATATCTTCGCACAAACTGCCGAGTTTCTTGAAATTGCGGCGAATCTTTTCCCACAATTCCGGCTGCTGTTCAAGATGCTTTATCGCCTTGTCCGGAACGAAGCCGAAAAGTCTTTCGACCAGTTGGCCGAGCCAGCCGGGTTTGGTGTTTTCACAATTTTTAATGGCTTCAGTGACCTCGCCGATCAGAATTTCCGCAAGATCCTCGCTCATCTTTATCCAGCCCTTGCGCATATTGAAGCTCTGATTGCCGCCCGCGCTTTTATTCACTTCCCACAGGGAGTTGGCCAGAACGACATGGATGCCTTTCAGGAACGGCAGGGTGGTGACGCTGACTTCCGGGCGTGAGTGCCGGTTGTAACTCACGCTGTTGGCGAGACTGAACAGAATCGTCATCTGATCGTTGGCACCGCCGTGGGTGCCGACATACCATTCGGCTTCGCCCAGGAAACGGCAGACCTGGCTGTTGGTCCATTCCGGCAGCTTGTCGCGGTTGGCAAAGAACATCGCCAGGAAAGAAAGCACTACCATCGCGGACGATGAACTGACGCCGGCACGGAAAGGCGTGGTGGACGGCCCGAAGGTCATATCCGCGCCGCGCAGTTCAACTCCCGGATTTTCCCAGAGCGCTTTGATATACGGGCTGAGAATGTAATTCACCCAGTCACCCTGTTTGCGTCCGTAATAGGGGAACAGCAGCGAACGGCTGTCCCAGTTGTCGGTCATCCCGGCGACCTCCGGGCCTGACCATGGAGCCTGACGGAATTGCGCAAGTTCTTTGTTCAGTGAAACTTCAGTTGCCGGAAACAGCGGATTGAAATTATAGAGGTTTAAAACGTCGTCATTGCGGAAGGAAAGCGCCATCGGAATGTCGCCGTCAATCGTCGTGGACATATGATCGCCCCCGCACATGTCGAGATATTCCAGAAACGCGTTAAGGCGTCCTGGTGCGCGCAGCAGTACGGTTGGAACATTGCCGACGCGTTCAATATGGCACTCCAGTGTCTTTATCATTCGCTCTTTCTGACGCGCCAGATATTCGCGGTCAGTATTGACATAAATACCGTTCCCCAGCAAGTCGTCGAGACTGGCTGAACTATGTTTTAATCTGGCGATGATATCCGCCGCGGGAACAGCGTTGAATTCTCTGGAAAAAATCTCCGGCATTTGGTAACTCTCCTTATCCTTGATTACGAACCCCGTTGCGCTGAAAACAGCCTGACACCCCGACATCACATGAAGCTATATTATATTTCATAAACCGCCGTATTTCAATACATATAAAGAATGATTAAGCCAAATCTCCGGATAAGAAACATGGCGACATCAGCCTTGACAAACATTCCGGACACCCTCTCGGCCAGATTCCATCTGACGACCGACCGCATTTCCGAGACTTTAGATACCAGTTGAGCATAACACTGTTTTGTTTTCTCATTTTCAACTTTCAATTTTCAATTGCTTCCCCCATTTTGGACACCCGTCCTGTACATTTTGGACAGCCTCCGAGCATACTGTTTTTCATTTCCTATCCGTCCTATCCGTCCTATCCTCTCTTCATCCGGCAGCCAAAACCACGGACAGCAACGGACTATACGGACAGCACGGACTGTCGATCCGGGTAATCACCTGATCTCTGTACTTCCCGTCTTTCCCAACTTTAGATTTTTAGAATTTTAGAACTCTATTTCACCATTTTGGACACCACTTCCACTCATTTTGGACACCATGTCTGCACAATGTGTTTGGGAGTACTGGGAAGGGCGGGAAGAGTGGGATGTATTTTCCGGTTCCATACTTTTCTCGCTTTCCATTTTCAACTCCCGCGAAGCGGACTTCCTCATTTTGGACACTCTCCTAGCTTATCATTTCTCTTGTTTTCCGACTTTCTCAAACTTCAGCACTTTAGAATTTTAGCACTTTAGAACTCCTATTTTCCCATTTTGGACACCACTTGCCCTCATTTTGGACACCCTCCGAGCTTTTCATTTTTTTGTTTTCCTGCTTTTTTAAACTTTATAACTCCCGCAATTTAGAACTTCCCCTTTCATTCCGAGACTTTAGATAGTCGTTGAACATAATGTTTTGTGTTTTCAATTTTCAACTTTCAATTTTCAATTT
>JBAWXM010000545.1:0-2770 GCA_037144075.1 Lentisphaerota bacterium
CAGTTACCAGTTACCAGTTACCAGTTACCAGTTACCAGTTACCAGTTACCAGTTATGCCTTTTTACTAATTAGAGATTTTGTCAACCCAAACGGTGCAATCAGGCTCAAATAAGGCGGCAAAATGCATTTTTGAAAGTCAGGTATTGGCGTGTGATAATTACTGGTTTTGTGAGCCTTTTAAATTTGATTTCATTTTTTTTGCTGAAAAAGATTTACTCCTATTGACTTTTGGTATTTCTGTGATATTATAAGATATTATATGCATACAATAACTTAGGAAAATGAAGGTTTGTTGTGAGAAAATTAATAACTCTTGCTGTGTGGCTGACTCTCGGAGTATTAATTCAGGCGGATGACGCGGCTCCGGTATTCAAGGCACGGGTTGATATCAGCAGCAAAGATGTCGCCCTTAAGCCTGTCTCCGGCCCGGAAGGCGGCAGTTCGGGAAATATTTTCTGGGGCAAAGAAGAGCTTCGTAAATTTAATCTGACCGGAGAAACCGCACAATTGCCAGCTGATCAGTGGATCAAGGCAACTTTTACATTCATCCCTGAAAGCGATGGACAAGGCTAAGATGTAATATTATTCGGTAATAGCAGATTACAGTTGCCTGCGGTGCAGGCAGATCAAAAATTTAAACAATAGGGTAAGAGTTATGCAACGCATCAAGTTGATGTTACTGACGTTATCATTGGTGTTGACTGGAGTGTTATCCGCCGGAACAGAAAGCCTCAAAAACGGTGACCGTCTCGCCATTCTCGGCGACTCCATTACCGAACAGAAAATATATTCATGCTACATCGCGGTCTATATATTGGCATGCTCCGGACTGGATGACGTCAGAGTATTTCAGTTCGGCTGGAGCGGAGAACGCGCTCCCAACATGGTTGACCGGATATACAACGATGTGATTTCCTGGAATCCCACCATCATGACCACCTGTTACGGCATGAATGACGGCGGCTATAAAAAATATGAACCATCCATCGGCAATACCTACCGCGAGAGCATACAGAAAATTATTGATGTTGCAAAAAAAAATAACGCCAGAATCATCGTCGGCACTCCAGGCATCGTTGATCTGGACACATTCAAGTTAAAGCGAAACATTCCTGCCGCTGAATACAACGAAAACCTGGGTGAACTGGCCAAAATTGATGCAGAACTGGCACGGAAAAATAATGTCGGATTAGCTGACATTTTTTGCACCATGTCCGCCGTAAACAAACTGGCAAAAACTGCACTCGGAAACGAATATCATGTCGCCGGTCCAGACGGGATACATCCCCGCGCCAATGGACAATTAATCATGGCCTATGTCTTTTTGAAAGCACTCGGTATGGATGGCAGAATTGCCAATATTGAAATGGACTATTCCGGCACCACCAAAGTTTCATCCGGTCACGCCATCTTGAAGCAGGAGCGCGGCACCGTTGAAATGGAGAGTAAACGCTATCCGGTATGTTTTCCCAACAAAACCAACGAACCGAACAATCCGGCAAGTATTCTGCCGTTTCTCCCTTTTCAACAGGATTTGAATTCGTTTGAATTAAAAGTTACCAACCTGCCCAAAGCTAAAGCCGAAGTAAAATGGGGTGATAAAACCAAACAATTCTCCCGCACTGATTTGGAAAAAGGGATTAATCTGGCCGCAGAATTCACCCAGAATCCATTCTCCACGCAATTTGATAAAATATTCAAAGGAATCAAGGAAAAACAGGAAATGGAAACCTGGATGATTAAGGGATTGATTACCAGTTTCCGTAGCATCAAAACCTTTTTGCCTGATGCTGAACAGGATGCGGAAATTCAGGCATCCATCCTCTTCTGGCGCCGGAAATTACATGAACGCGAAGCCGGATTGTATCTTAATTGCAAGAAACTGGTCATTCCGATTGTTCACCGGATTACCGTAACTCCGCAAGATTAAGAAAATTTAACGGTGTATCAACCACAACCAATGGTAGAAAAATGAACAAGTATCTTCTCTCATTGACACTGGCATTATGCGGAGTGTCAACTATCGCGGATAACCTTACTGACTATATGCAATCATCAGTTCGCCTTCGATATCTTTAAACGTAACCCGCCATATGCAGAAATAGAAACCAGTGAATCACGGTGCAAATGACGGACAAGTTAATATCAGACTGATGAGTAATTCGTCACGAGATAAGGACAAGAAGAATTCAAACATTCACAGGGTGTATTATGATATGGTTACCGTTGAAGGCGGCACATTGACTAATGGCGACTTTGAAGACGCAAATAATGGCGTTCCAGCCGGATGGAGCTGCAAGGGCATGTATATCACCACGGAAATGAAAGCTTTCTCAGGTAACGCCATGATCAAAGTATGGCAAAACAAGCCATGTCACCAGACGATTGATGTCAAAAAAGACCAGCAGGTTACTGTGACAGTAAACGTCAAACAAGGCGATTTTGAGCCGGCCAAAGAATAATAGTCAAATAATGTTACTGAGTTCGTGATTAAAATCAAGCGGTTGCTCAAAAGTAAAATCAGCAAAGATACCAACTTAATAACTGGACAAGTTTGTTGCAGTCTGGTTATTATTTAACGTCGTGTGCAAGTATTGTAAAGGTTCAGTGTAAAAAGTTGAGTACAACTGAATATGAATGAAAAAGGAAAAACGAATAGGCCGAGACTGTACTTAAAAATATAAATAATTAATAATAAGAGAAATGCATTTTTTGTAAAGGTGTATATTAATCAAAAATGACCAAATCTTTGAAAAAAACACTGTTATA
>JBAWXM010000546.1:0-2767 GCA_037144075.1 Lentisphaerota bacterium
TATATTCGTTATTGTCGGATAATTGGTCTTAACCCACCGCAAAAACTGATTCAATATTCTTTTATATGCTTTCAGTGTTGTGGGACCGCTGGCAGGTCGGCTTTGACTGGCAACATACTTGTCCCATGCCTGATTAAGCGGGATGTTAACATGGCTGGTTACCTTGCGATATTCATTAACCTGTGCTAAATGCTTTTCATTGGTGTCGGCATGCTTTATTTTGTGGTACTCTTCAATAATTTCTTTGGCCGCCGCATCTGCTTTTTCCCGGTTCCTGATAGGTACGAGTTTCTTGGTATCCGGGTCTTCGACGGTCAGCACCTTAGTTTTTTTCTTACCGGTAACATCTGTGTATTGAACGCAGTAATTACCGTTTGGACGTTTGAAGATCGCACCACTGCCCTTCATGCGTCTCATTTTTTTAGCACTATCTGTTTTTATTTTTGCCATTTTTATAATCTCCTGTCCAGTATTACACCTCTGTCTATTAATGGCAATAAAATAGTATTAAAACTGCAATAAATCAAACTATTAGCTAACTATTTTTACAAATATGTACAAATTCAGGTGACTCATAATCACCGGGTCGCTGGTTCGAGCCCGGCCGGATCCACCACTTTTTACCTGAAAACACCAGTTTTGCCATACCCTGCCATATACCGAAAAACAGGGCTATTGATACACTAATTAGAACATTTTTTCGAGGCTCTCTATGTATGGCTATTATTTAAAATCGATGAAGTTCATTTCCAGACAATGGTAAAATTAGAATTGCTGCTGGTAAAATATCTGAAATTCTTGTCGCAGGTAGAATGGCACATTTCAACGCTGGAGGCATTATTGCGCTGGAATCGGCTTGTGTTCCGAAGTTTGCGCGAATGGTTTGATAATCCATTCTAAAAACCGCCAATTATTGATTCTGGACAAATGGAATTCGCATTTTATTATGGGGTAATTTTAAGATTAATGATTTTTAAGCCAATGTTCAGGAAAGAAAATATTGACAGCTATGATTTTTTAATTGTCAGGACAGCTGTGGTTCCTGCTATTGTACTTTAATTTTAGGATATTAAATTGATACGCAATGGCGTGAATATTTACGTGCTATTTTTAATTTCAGGAGACATTAAATGAAGAAAAATATGGCAGTTTTATCGATGTTATTGGTATGCCTTTGGTCAATAAATACTTTAGGGGATGAGCCAATCCCGGTAAAAGACGAGCCGTGGACGATACCTGGCGTGGGTATGCAGTTCGTCTATATTGCTTCCGGCTCTTTCCAGATGGGGTCGAACGATGGCAGCGCTGATGAAAAGCCAGTACATGCAGTGACCATCAGCAAGGGTTACTGGATAGGGAAATATGAGGTTACTCAGGATGAATACCAGGCAATCATCGGCAGCAACCCGAGTAACTCTAGAGGTGGCAAAAAACCGGTGCAGAACGTAAGATGGAATGACGCGGTTAGTTTCTGTCAAAAACTTTCCGAGCGTGAACGCGCCGCCGGCCGCCTGCCGTCTGGTTATGAATATCAACTGCCGACGGAAGCGCAATGGGAGTTTGCAGCGCGTGGTGGAACTGCGAGTAAAAGTTACATATACAGTGGCGGCGACAATCTCGACAGCGTGGGTTGGTATGAACCAAACTCCAGTAGTGTAACACATGAAGTTGGCACTAAATCGCCTAACGAACAAGGCATTCACGACATGAGTGGTAATGTCTGGGAATGGTGCAACGATTGGAAAGGGGAATACTCTGGTGATCGTGTGGTAGACCCAGCAGGACCAACGTCAGGCTCTGACCGTGTGCGGCGCGGCGGTTGTTGGCGCAACATCCCCGCCTACTGCCGGGTGGCGGGTCGTTACGGTAGTTCGCCAGGCAGCGGTGGCGCCCGCTTAGGCTTCCGCGTTGTCCTCGCCCCCAGTGCGAAGTGAGATTTGTTCCCATCGCAGTGATAAACTTTCTTCCATGTGGAACCTCTTCCTTGTTGATCCTTGACCAGTTCACAAGGTAAAGTGACCCATATTCCCGCAAATGTCAAACTTTGTGAGTCCCCCAGCATAGCTGGTGGTTTACCTGTTTTAATTATCTCGCGCTTTCGCAAAATCATGGCTGCATGGATAAATATACGGCTGGCCAATCCACCGAATATCGGAATTGGAGCACGGCGTGATTTATTATTCAAATATTTATGACGATATATTTAAAAGTCAGGCTAAATCGTTCTCTGTTTTTGATTTTTTCAGCTTTATTGTCTGCGAGGGTTTTCGCTTATGATGGCAGGGTGTATTGTAATCTGACATTTTGTCTGTTTTTGCTGAGCAATTCTATTGCAGTTTACGGAAAGATGCATTACGTTATTTCACATTTAGTAAATGTGGCTGGAACACTTGATTATCCTAAAAAAAGCAGTTGAACCTTGACTTTAGTTTTATGTTGTTTGAAATAAAAACCTTATGAGGTAATTTCAAAAGTAGTCAGAATTCAGGAGCCAGGAGTCAGAATAATTGGAAAACGAACTGGATTTGAGTTAGAATTTCATTCTGAATTCTGTCTTCTGAATTCCCGCAAAACGCGAGTTTTGCAATTGGTTCTTATGATAAAAAGTAATTTGACAAAAAGTTAATAATGATAAATTTCCGTAAATCCAGTATTCAACTCTCCGGGTCGGCCATTGCACCATGCCTGCACCGTGATTTTGAACTTGCAGTGGTCACCACAGCGGCGCTCAAAATCACAGCACATCCACGGCGCACTGGCTCGACTG
>JBAWXM010000547.1:0-2766 GCA_037144075.1 Lentisphaerota bacterium
GCCGCGATATATTGCAGCGTCTGTAAAAGGCAGATCAATGGCCCGTATCTGACATCCGGCGGCAAAGCGTTTTGCAACCAGAGCTGTCTGGATAAAACTTTGCCGCACTGCGCAATTTGCGGTAAGGTGTGCAATGGCGGTTTTCAGAAAAACGGAAAATTTTACTGCTCCAAACCATGTCTGGAAAAGACGCTGCCTAAATGCGCGCTTTGCGGTAAGCCGTTCAGCACCGGGATGCTTTTCAGCAACAACGGTCATGACGGTCCGGTTTACTGCACGGCATGTGCCAATAAATCAAAGTGTTTCGCCTGCACCCTGCCTAATGATTGCGAAAAATTGAGCGACGGCAGATATATCTGCCGGAATTGCAAAGCCAGTGCGGTGTTTAACGAAGAACAGGCTTTGCAGATTTTTAACGATGTCAGAAAACGGCTGTATGAAGATCTTGGATATTCGACTCAGCATAATATCGAATTCTATGCTACAGACGCTCAAAACCTTGAGTCAAAGTCGAAGAATTATTCGCCGGGCCAGGAACTTGGTTTATATGCCTGCAACTTTACCATCAACACTGTGACCAAGACCAGGGTCGGCTGGAATTTAAAGGCCGAGGAAAAAACTGAGGAATATAAAAGCAATGAGAAATTCGCGGTATATGTCCTGTATGGACTGCCGCGGAAAAAACTGATTGAAGTCTGCGGACATGAACTGGCTCATGACTGGATGCAGGAAAATTATCCCAAAACGCAGGACATTAAGCTGAAGGAAGGCTGGGCCGAATATATCGCGACTAGAATCAATGAGCTTTATAATCAGGCGGAGATGAACAAGCGCATGGATGAGAATAAGGATCCAGTCTACGGTGACGGCTACCGGCTGGTCAGAGATTTTATCAGACAGAACGGCATCAAGAATGTCGGACAGTTATTCCGACAGCATGAGGGGGAGTGACTTGAGCCGGCAGGACACGGTTATGACTGACAGGAAATCGGTTCCGGGAAGATCCAGCGCTACAGGCTTTTCGATAGTAATTTTAGTCAGCAGGCGCTTGATATCGTCATTGGTAATTCTTCGGTAATTTATATCCTTCGACAGTACCACTGTGAACGTTCTGACATTATTTCTTTTCATCAGTTCAACAAACTTTTCCAGTTCCTGCCCGGAATTTACCTGCATGAACTTTTTACTGTAAAACAGGCGCGGGTTTTCCGTCGGAAGCCAGAAAATATCCGAAACAATCACTTCATTGGCTTTTTCCATATGAGCGTTCATGATGGCGACATTGTTCTTCATCAGGAACAGGTTTGCCACTCCCTTGACCTGAATGAGCAGGCTGATTGAAAACAGCACAATTCCGAGACCGGCTGTCTTCAGCGCAAACCGGCGGTCTTCCGTGCGGCGGAACAGCTTTATCATGGCGTAAACGCATAGCGGGACCAGCATCGGAAATAGATAAATAAAATGCCGCGGCCCCCAGATGATTCCCAGGTCGCTCTGTGTCAGCATCGGCGCGATGACGATACAATAGATGATGGAAGTCAGCAGTATCAGTTTTATCCGGCGCAATCTGCCGGAAAAGAAAGAGCGGGTCGACAGCAGCAGCGGAACCAGCAGGGGGGATGATGTCAGCAGCCCGACAGTGAAAATAGTATTCAGCACCGGCTGTTTATTGTTGAAAAGCATTACGACAAGAATGGTTGAGCTGATTGCTGTCAGCAGCATGACGAAGGCGGCATTTGCGCGTCTGGCAGGATTTTTATGCATAATGCCGTATAAAACGGCTAGGACGAAAGGCGCTGCCAGCAGGAAATAATACCATTTGTCCGCAAAGTCGCCGGAATTGAATTTGAGCAGATAAGTATAGTAACCGCTCAACTGTTCCAGCAGAAACGGAAAAATGCCGCTTTCGGTTCCATTGTGGGCGTAATACTTGCTGCCGTGAAGCCCCAGGATGTGCCCGTATTTGGCATACTGGATAGTCCAGAGCGACGCCACGATAATCATTGTTCCGGCGCAGATCATTGCGATATTGATTTTTTTATACTTTAGAATAAACATGGCGGCGACCAGCGCCGCCGCCAGCACATAAATATCTTCGCGCAGAATTATTGCCGATCCCATCATCAGCCCCGCCAGCAGGAATTCCTGTATGGATGTATTGTCTTCAGTGCGCCTGATAACCATAAGCATAGCGGTGGTGGTCAGCGTGGCGGCGAGTGTCATTTCCCAGAAGGTGAGGCTGTAGAAAAAGAACGGAGTACATAGTCCCAGCGCCGGCAGCGACAGCAGATACTTGTCGGGCAGTTTCAAACGCTGAATGATGCGGAGCGTCAGCAGCAGAACTATTCCAGTGGAAAAAATTGAGATCAGATATAATCCCCAATGTCCAGCTGCCCTGTAGAAGAATGACGCGAACGCTGAGAAATACGGCGGAAATATGGAGTAAATATTATCATGGTGGCGGACGAAATGAAAGTTGCTGTACGGGAAAAATTTAAATTCAGGGTCTATGTCGGACGCCGGATAGGAAATCGCGTCAGTCCTGTCGCGGATGATGTTTTCCATAGTGATGAACTTATTGCCGCCGTCGGTAATCCAGAATGCGTCCCGCGGCATGAGTGCGGTCAGCAAGGCATAAATCAGGCAGATTGTCGTGATCAGCAGTACAGCTAAATATGTGCGCATGTTCAATGCCTCCGTTTTTACAATTATATATATACTCTGCACGGCTGAAAATTAAACTATAGATTGCGAAGATTTTGAGAA